>DICP01000077.1 GCA_002417685.1 Candidatus Mesolinea sp. UBA5823 | reverse complement strand
AGATCACAATATGTTCATAAACCCCACCCTGTCTGCAAAAGAACCACCCTCTCCCAGCAGATTGACGCTAAAAAACGAACAGGATTCGGTGCTGGGAGAGGGCAGGGTGAGGGCAGATTGAAATTCTTAACTTTGAAAAATTTGGATGTAATCGATTAACCAATATTTTTCAACACCCTCTGCTAATTAGAGCGGCTATATTAATATTGTATCTATTCTGCGTTAGTAAAATTCTAACAATTGAGGATTATATTAATAATGTATATCAAACTAGATTCAAAGGAGATGAAACTATGACATTTTACTTTCACCCACGAAGTCGAAGATTTAGTTTACAAGCCTATGCAGATGCTATGCGCGAATTAGGCCAGGATTTAGACCTCGATGTATTTTTACCTGTTGATTTACGATCCACCGCGGACGCATATGAACTCAAAGCGTTCTTACCCGCTGTCAGCGCGGAGGATGTTGAGATTCAGGTAGTCAATGGTGTCCTTACACTAAGTGGCGAGCTCAAAGTAGAACGCGATGCTAAGAGTGAGTATATCCTCAGTGAATTGCCNNGTTGTGATCCCTAAAGCCGAAGAAGCGCGTAGTAAGACGATAAAGATTCAAACTAAGTAAAAGCTCTGAAAGTGCTTCAATTCCGACGATGCCAACCTAACGTATAGGTTGGCATCTTTGTTTTACGCCCATTTTCAGGTGAAAAAGGCACTTAAATTTTGATAAAGCATGAAAAAAAGCATATAATACTCAAAGAAATATGCGCTGGAAAAATGGAACTTTTTCCGGATTTTAACGTCAATAAATTACAGAGATCATCGTAAAAGAAGCTGTACAAACAGAAAAAGTCACAAAGGAGAATATATGAAAAAGCAGAAAATCGTCGGTTTGATTGTGATAGTCGCTCTATTTAGTTCCATCTTTGCTGGGGTTAGCCAGGTTCAAGCCTCTACTTACCCCACTTTTTCCATCTCGGAAGTGAAGACGGATGAAAGTGTTACCATTCTCACCAATAACATGCCGGCAAACAAAAACTTCAACATTTTGATGGGCGAAATTGGCACAAAAGGCATTGACGGAATTATTGTTGCGACGCTTAATTCGGATAAAGGCGGTTCATTCCTCGCTACCTTCCCAATCCCAGAGCAGTTGAAAGGTCGTGCGCAGATTGCAATCCGTCTTGAAGGTACCGATAATCCCTATTACGCCTATAACTGGTTTTGGAACGATGCGAAAAATGGTACCTGGCCAGAGGATTATCCTCCTGCTCAGCCTCCCACTTGCGCATGCAACATTCCCACTTTTTCGATTAAATCAGTCGTAAAAGGTGAGGACGTTACCATCACCACTTACAATTTCCCCAAGAATGTGGAGTTTACCGTCCTTATGGGAAAGATGTGGACACGCGGCATCAACGGGATTGAAGTTGCGACGCTCAATTCTGGGGAAGGCGGCAGCTTTGAGGCGACTTTTGATATCCCCGCAGAGTTAGCCAATGAGGAACGTATCGCCATCCGCTTGGAAGGAACTGGCGGTTATTACGCTTATAATTGGTTTTGGAATAACACTGCCAGTACACCGCCGGCAGAACCAGTGGACAGCTATAGCGGATATCCGTATTTCTTTATCACCGCAGTTGAAAAAGACACCACTGTCTCCATCAAGGCGTACAACTTACCTAAAGACACCGATTTCACAGTTCTGATGGGAAAGATGTGGACAATGGGTATAAATGGTATTGAAGTAACCACGCTTAATTCAGGCGAAGGTGGAACGCTGGAAGCCACGTTCGCTATCCCTGCGGAATTGGCTGGAGAGCAGCGCATTGCTGTTCGATTGCAAGGCGAAGTGTATTACGCCTATAACTGGTTCTGGAACAATACAACGAACTAAAACTGCATTTCTAATCTCAGGGCTGACTGATTTTTAGCCAGCCCTGAGATTGTTTGGCGTTTAGTCAGTTTCCTTTATTTTGTCTAAGCTCTAGGCAAATCTTGCGTCGTCTCGTTTTTGATTTTATGGTATTATTCGCCCCGGTGAGAAAATGAATAATAAGATTACAGTCATTGAAGGCCCTACGCCTACATTCGAGCCTATCGAGGATGCGCAAGTGCGTGGCAGCACCACTACTTGGACTGCAGGGATCCTCGAGGGTCCTTATCTCTATACGATGGCGATGACCACTTTGCGTACTTTTGATAGCGAGTCATTGATTGATCGTTGCACAAGAGCTTGGCAGCAAAATTTGACCATGTTTTTGGAGTATCGCGACGAAATTGGATTAACCAAACAAGTCCCTATTATGGCTGCGCGAGCACTAAACTTTGAAGAGGGAGATGCTATCCAGCTGTTGGTGCGGCAGGAATTGCAAAGCGACCCAGATGATTTCTTCGATGACGAGGACGAAACAAACGCACAAGACCAAGAAAAAAATTATTAAATCTCTTTCCCAGGCAGTTACTTCATCAAAAAAGCGCGCAAGTTTGCGCGCTTTTGTAATTCTTGTGCCCCAGGAGGGAATCGAACCCCCAACCTAGGCGTTAGGAGTGCCTTGCTCTATCCAGTTGAGCTACTGGAGCCGAAGTTAATTATAAACCTCAAGGGAGTAAGGTCAATGGGTTGACAAAGCCGCCCATGTAACGGATTTCGAAGTGCAGGTGCGGTCCGGTGGAGTTGCCAGTGCTGCCAGCGGCTCCAAGCACGGAGCCCTGGAAAATATTTTGCCCGCAGCTAACATTCACCGCACTAAGGTGAGCATATACCGTGACATAACCGTTATTGTGATCAATGATGACCACATTACCATAACCATTTTCCATCCAACCAGCCCAAACCACAACGCCGCTATCGGCAGCATAAATTGGAGAGCCTGTTCCTGCACCGATATCAATCGCTAAGTGCCCAGACCAATAATTATTGCCGGAAATGGTATGCACGCTTGTCGGCCAAGTGAAGTAGCCCGTCCCAGGGAAGTAGTTCGCACTGGTATCGCATTGGAAATAAGGGCTGGTAGAAACACCCGCAGCACCTCGGGGAATATCTGGAATGAGCCATTGTTGATATTCGCGTTCACCGCCAGGAACCATGACATAAGCCCCGGGTTCAATGACCGGATTGCTGAGATCAAGGTCATTCCCAACATAGAGCAAGATATCCTCAGGTGTCACCGAGAACTTGGCTGCAACCGTGTCGAGTGTATCCCGAGAAGTCCATTTGTACCAGATTCCATCGGTTGGCGGGATTTTGAGCACTTGCCCAATCGCAAGCTGATGCGGGTTGTCACGCAAGACGTCATAGTTGGACCATAGAACCGTCTCGGGTGCGATATTAAACTTTTGCGCAATGCCAAACACCGAATCGCCTTCCTGCACGGTATATTCGATTGCCGTGGTGCGTAAGCTTGTGTCGATATCCGTATGCGGATTCGGTTGACGGATGAGCGCTGCCTGTGCTGAGCTCATCTGAAATGATGGAACGTTCTGGAGCGTAGTTTCTAATGGGGAAGTGCTACCATCAATTGTCGCGGGCGGAAGAGCTTGAGCCTGATTATTCATAGAACGGGCAATCTCAGGCTGCCAAAATAGCACAGAGATCAAAGCAGCACAAATGATTGTTGTGAGCACCCAAGCCAGTATGCTTCGGCGCTTTGTACTTTCTTTGCCTGTGGAATGTTCCAATTCTTTATCAATCATAATTGGGATTATAGCTTACTTCAGGAGTTATCCGTCAACGTGTCCAAGAATTCTGAATTAGTTTTGGTTTTTTCCATGCGCTGTAGAATTGCTTCGGTTGCTACAGCGGTGTCCATACCAGCGCCTTGGGGCGGGTTGGAAACCATTTGCAGGTACATGCGGCGCATTAACCAGATTTTCTGGAGAGTGTCCCTATCTATCAGCAACTCCTCACGGCGGGTTGAAGAACGCTCGATATCAATAGCCGGGAAGATGCGGCGTTCCTGAAGTTTACGAGAGAGGACCAATTCCATATTACCGGTGCCCTTGAATTCTTCATAGACGACGTCGTCTAAGCGTGAACCAGTATCTACCAGCGCGGTTGCGATGATGGTCAGGCTGCCGCCGTCTTCCATGTTACGCGCTGCCCCGAAGAAATGTTTGGGAGGATAAAGCGCTGAAGGGTCCATACCACCGGAAAGCGTGCGTCCGGATGGGTTGACCACCATGTTGTAGGCACGTGCCAAGCGGGTTAATGAGTCCATTAAAATAACCACATCCAAACCGTTTTCGACCAGCCGCTTGGCGCGGTCTAATACAATCTCCGCCATACGGACATGGGCATTAACCGGCTCATCAAAAGTGCTGGCAACCACTTCAGCATCCACGGAGCGGTCCATATCGGTAACCTCTTCAGGGCGCTCGCCAATCAAGGACATGATCTGACGAACTTCTGGGTGGTTGACCGCAATAGCATTGGCAATATCTTTAAGAATAGTTGTTTTACCCGCCTTAGGCGGAGAAACGATCATGGCACGTTGGCCGTTGCCGATGGGAGCGATCATGTTGATCAAGCGGGTTGATAAGTTTTTAGAATCATGCTCTAAATTTAATTGTCTATCGGGAAAAATCGGGGTAAGGGATTCGAATTTAGGGCGGTCGCGGGCTTCGTCTGGGGTGAGTCCATTGATGGATTCTACTTTGAGTAGCCCGTAGTGTCTTTCGGACTCTCGAGGAGGGCGCACATGCCCAATGACGAGATCGCCAGAGCGCAGGTCATAGCGGCGTAATTGTGCCTGAGAGACATAGATATCATCAGGCCCAATACGGTAATAAGGCCGCAGGAAGCCAATGCCTTCGTTCATGATCTCTAGCACGCCGCCGCGTATTTCCAAGCCTTCCTGTTCGCCAAGGGCTTGGGCGATTTTAACAATCAACCCTTCCCTTTTAAGCCGAATGGGCTTGGGGAAGTTTAAATCCTCTGCTATTTTACGAAGCTCGCTAATTGTTTTAGTTTCTAATTCTAGAATATCCATATGACCCTTTTTGGCAGGCGCTTTTCATCTCATCAGAGACCAGTTCTCTCGAGTGACATATCATCATACATAAACCTGGTATTTATGAATTCACGCCTATTCTTATTATTAACTGGGAAGTTACTCAAAAATCTACGAATAGATTTATCGCTGTTGTAATTTAAAAATCCGTTTTCCTAAGAAATTGATGCAATTAATTATAACAGTTCTTAGGATAGATGCAAGTTAATTGTCAAGAGGGGTTACTGTTTCTAATGTATTTTCTACAATTTTGTTCATCTTGCTGCACTGTCAAGGCTAATTAGAAATGTCCTATTGCTGGCAATTTAGAAATGTCTTATTCGGTTGATAAAGTCGTCAGTATTGGTTTGCCATTGATCTTCTTTCCATAGGTCCTCCAGGGGTGATTATAAGCAGGGACTACAGGTTGAGATTTAGTCGACTTAGAGGAAACAATCGTCCCTTGTTTGGGTCTCTTTTCATTTTTTTAGGGTGAGCAAATTGCCATCAAACCAGGCTGAGATTGCCTCAGAAGGGTCACACGTAATCAAGACTTCCT
>DICP01000043.1 GCA_002417685.1 Candidatus Mesolinea sp. UBA5823 | reverse complement strand
GTCCAATCAGCTAGTGAAAGTGTGTAGAGTTGAGTGACGCCCTCAGACTTTAGATAGGGAAGAGATTTTTGCAATAATTGGGAAAAGTAATGCGCGTGGTGGCCATCCCGCAGGCACACAAACAAGCGTACCCAGGCTACAGGCGGGTTTTCCGGCTCGATAGAGATCAGGGCTTTAATTTCATCATCTGCAATGAGAGCTAAGCAGCCTGGCTGCTCTAAGCGCAGATATGGAGAAACCCAATCCAAATGTTGGAAAGATAAATGCCCAGCTTGAATGAAGCTGCCCGCTTTTATTTTTGGATTGACTCGTACGATTTCTTCTGACACGCGGAAATTTTACTCTGATAACCTAAATAAGTGCGAGATTCCTTCAGCTTTAGATTATCAGCGCTGGAAAACAATCTGCCCATCGATGAGCGTTATTTCTGGTTGAATTTGCCAAAGCTCAGACGGATGGATCGAGAATGGATCGCAAGGGAGAACAATCAGGTCTGCAGGGTTTCCTGGGGCAATTTTGCCATAAAAATTGCCTAAGCCGCATGCCCGGGCAGGGTTGAGAGTATAAGCTGCCAGCGCCTCAGATAAGCTGAGACGCTGCTCTGGGTGCCAACCATCAGGTCCGGGTTCGCCATTTGAGCGCTGGCGGGTTACTGCGGCATGTAACCCCCAGAATGGATTCGCGGATTCAACCGGAGCGTCTGAGCCGGCTATCAATACAGCGCCCTGTCTTTGAAGGGATGCATAAGCATAGGCATTTGCGCTGCGTAGACCCCAATACTTTTCTGCCATTTCCATATCAGAAGTTGCATGGATAGGTTGCACCGAAGCGATAATATTCAAAGCTCGAAACCGCGGCAGATCTTCGGGGGCAATTAACTGCGCATGCTCAATTCGATGAGATAAGTGCGGCAATTGGTGCATATATTCATAACTGCGTAAGCGTTCGAAGCCGTCCAGCACCGCTCTGACAGCAGCGTCGCCAATGGCGTGGATAGCTAAGGGCCAACCCAACTCTGCAGCGCGCAAGCCTTGCTCAAAAACTGCATCGGCGTCCATCTGTAACAAACCTCGTGAGGTTGAGCCCTCGTATGAATTGAGCATGGCAGCACTTTGGGGTCCAAGGGCGCCATCAGCAAAAAACTTAAGCGCTCCAAAGCGTAAATGTTTGCTCCCAACCCCGCTCTTGTATTCGCATTGTGCGATTTCTTCCAAGTGGACGCTCGGCAGGTTTTTGCTAACCCTTAAATAAAACTCACCGTTAGCTTCCAAGGCTTCCAAAGCTTCAAAGCACTCCAGACTATCGAAATCATGCACACACGTAATGCCAAGCGAGAGTAAATGCTGTTGGGTTTGCTTGAGCAGCCCCTGTAGGCGGGTACCTTTTAAAGGTGGAATGACTTGATCAATGAGTGCCATCGCATTTTCGAGCAGGATGCCACTGAGCGTGCCATCTGTATTGCGCAGCAGCTTACCTCCGGGTGGGTCAACTGAAGCGTCGGTAAGTCCGGCGAGGCGCATGCCAGCGGAATTAACCCAAGAAGCATGCAAGGATTTTGCATAAAGCACTACCGGATGCCCTCCGCAGACAGCATCGAGCTCCTGCGCTGTGCCATAGCGCGCAGGCTGCCAAACATTGTGATTCCAGCCATAACCAATGACCCAAGCGTCTTTAGATAGGTTTTGGGCTGCTTTTTGCACTCTACGCAAGCATTCTGCCAGTGAATCGGTTTCGCAATCCACGGCTGCCAAGCGGTCGGAGAGATATGCTAGATGCAAATGGGAATCCGTCAACCCAGGCCAGACAGTCTGCCCTTGCAGGTCAATTCGCCGGCTGTTGCGCCTGAGATTTGGGTCAAGGTTTTCTTCAGCCCCAAGGCTGTGAATGCGCCCATCTTGAATGAGCATTGCCTGCAACTGGGACGTAGTTGGCAAATCGGAGTAAAAGCGTCCATTTTGTAACAAAACGGTTTCAGTCATTGATGCCAATTTGATCCAGGAATTGGTTGAGTTCCTCGTCGGAAAAGTAATAGATGGTAATGCTGCCACCTTTTTTTCCAGGCTGAACAGCTACTTTCGTATGAAAGTGCTGACGTAAACGCTCTTCCAAAGCGATGATTTCTGCTGGTTTAGACCGTTCAGGGGTATGGGTTTCTGGTTTACCCTGCAGCTTGCTCACCAGCAGTTCGGTTTGACGCACATTTAGCCCTAGGTTCAATACGGTTTCTAAGGCAGCATTGATTGCTTGGGTAGAATTCAAGCTGAGCAGTGCACGCGCGTGTCCTTCGCTGATTTTATCTTCCAGCAAAGCCTGTTGGACGCTTTCCGGCAAATTGAGCAAGCGTAGCGTATTTGTTACTGCAGCACGGCTTTTGCCCACGCGCTGGGCAATTACTTCATGGGTCAAGGAGAATTCATCGACGAGCAACTGATATGCTCTGGCGCGTTCGAGAGCATTCAGGTCCTCGCGCTGAATGTTTTCGATAATCGAGTACTCTAACTGCTCCTGGTGGGTAGCGGTGCGCACGATCGCGGGCACCTCACTCAAGCCCGCTAAGCGCGCTGCGCGCCAGCGCCGTTCTCCAGCAATGAGGTTGTATGTATCCACATCCTCCGTTTGCACCAGAATTAGCGGTTGCAAAATGCCATGTTCCTTGATGGAATTAGCTAAATCTTGCAAGGATTCGGCATCAAAAACCTTGCGCGGCTGCATTGGGTTGGGCTTAATTTTGTCAATAGAAATTTGAACTACCTGGTTTGCATTCGAGGAGAGAGTCTCTGGCTTCCATTCAGGAATGAGAGCATCCAATCCTTTCCCGAGTCCACTTTTTCGTGCCATTGTTACTCCTCTCCCAGGTTAATATGAGTTCCATTCGAAGCCAGCAGCTCGACTGCTAAGGCTTGGTAAGCTTTGGCGCCGTTAGATTCAGGCGCATAGACGGAAATGGGCATCCCAAAGGAAGGGGCTTCAGCTAAACGTATGCTGCGGGGAATAATGGTGTTGAATACGAGGTTAGGAAAGGCTCGTTGAACTTCCCGCATCACGTCAGCTGAAAGGTTTGTCCGCCCATCAAACATGGTTAGCAACACCCCTTTGATGCTCAATGCGGGAAAGAGGTTTTGCCGCACTCGCGTGAGTGTTTTAGTCAATTGACCTAAGCCCTCCAAGGCTAAATATTCACACTGGACGGGGATTATCACACCGTCAAAGGCAGCCATCAAGCCATTCAGCGTCAGCAAACCCAAAGAGGGCGGGCAATCAATCAAGATGTAATCATAGCGGCTGCGCAGAGGGTCTATAACCTTGCGTAATTGCGATTCACGTTCGGGCAGGTCGATTAATTCGATATCAGCCCCAGAAAGATTGGGTGAAGAAGGGAGCAGCGAAAGTGAGTATTGAGGGTTATAGAGAATATTTTCTTGAGTGGGTTGAGTGCCAATTAAAACCTCATAGGTGCCTCTTTCGATGCTGTTTTTATCGAGGCCCAAACAGGAGGTTGCGTTAGCTTGGGGATCAAGATCCACCAGCAGAACTTTTTGACCGAACTTGCCTAAGTATGCCCCTAAGTTGATGCTGGTTGTCGTTTTGCCGACCCCGCCTTTTTGGTTAACGATGGAATAGACTCTACCCATAACTTTTTCTCAAATAACCTGTACTTGGGCTTGGTTTATTTCCTGCGGGCGCGGGATGCTCTCTAAGTGCCGGCGGGTGACAGACCAGGCAGCGATTTGCACAGCAAAACGCGCAGCTTCCCAGGGATCATTCGTTTTGTACAACCGGTGAAAAAAGCACGCCGCAAAGATATCCCCCGCACCCGTATCATCTTCCAGCTTTACTTTTGGCGCGGGAAAGCGGCGGGCGTCGCCGTTCCAATAAACCCGAGCGCCTTGGGCATTTTCTGTGATGACCAAAAGCGAACAAACTTCAGCCAGCTTTTCTATTTCAGCTTCGTCGCCATCCAGATCCTCAATGCTTAGAACCACGGCATCGGCAGCTTGCAGGAGCTCTTGGCTGTAGGGCCATTTCCGTTTAGATACCTGCCCTGTAGTGTCCGCTTGCCTCAACCAGCCTTGTGCTGTAAGGCAGAGCGAATGTGATGAAAATGCAGTGTAAATTTGCGGGTCGACTTCATCAGCCACGGGACCCAAATGCACAATGGAGGCATTACGCCAAGCTTCGGGAACTATCTCGGTGGTGAGGGGTTGCGCGCGGTGAAAAAGCAGCTGTTGCCGACCGGTTTCCGTTTGCAGGTTGCGAAAAGTCGTATTGTGTTCGGAAGGAATTATGCTTACTTGTATATCTTTGAGCGGTGTCAGGTCGAGCTCTGGTGAACAGCTGGTGAGGACACCAACCTGGTGCCCGAGTGCAGCTCCAGTCAAGCCGGCATAGCTTGCTGTGCCACCTAAGCGCCAGGAATCATCATCGATTAAGTCCTGGGTAACATGCCCTACGATCAGATAATCGATGGGTTGTAGGTTATTCGTTGACATTGGCTCCAATAATTCCGCAATGAAGGTACCAGAATTGTTTAAGTTAATTACTCCTGAAAATAAGCCGCATTAGAAAAAGGTTACTTGGCGTTCCTTCCACTGACGAAATTATAGCATGATAAAATTAAATGTCCTATAACTAATTGAGGTTTTTCTATGGTAGATGATTTAAACACATACCAGCAAGCCCTAACTGATTTTAGACGAGCGCGCTCTAAGGCAGCGATGCAACGGTTTTGGGCGAGCATTCAGGGGAAATCGCTCAACCTTTTGCCCTACGATAAGATTTCGAGCACCCTGCGGGCTGTCAGCCGTACCGATATCGGTTTGCAGAATGTAAAACTCAAAGACATTATTGGCAGTGTTGGGCGCGCTGATGATTTTACGAGCGATTTCTTACCTTTGAGGGATGGAGATATCCATCGATGGGCTCAGGTAAAAACTGCGATGACGAGTCCGGCTTCTCCTGGGGTTCCGCCGGTACACCTTTATAAGGTTGGTGATGCCTACTTTGTTTTAGATGGCAATCATCGTGTTTCAATTGCCAAGCAAATGGGCATGGACGAAATCGAAGCGTATGTTACTGAGTTTAAAACGCGTGTGCCCATCTCATCCTCTATTACCCCAGAAGAACTTATCCTCAAATCCAAGTATGTAGAATTCCTTAATAACACCAGGCTGGACCAAATCTTACCGGGTGTTGATTTCAGTCTTAACTATGTGGAAAATTATCCGCTGCTTGAGGAGCACATTGCTGTTCACCGGTACTATATGGGCATTGAACAGCAGCGCGAAATTGGTTACGAAGAAGCAGTTCGGGATTGGTATGAAAAGGTTTACCTCCCCGTTGTGAAAACGATTGAATCTTCTGGGCTGCGCAATGAATTTAAAGATATGACCGTGACCGATCTTTACTTATGGGTGTTGGACCAGCAAACCCTGTTGCAGGAGGCACTCGGCATCCCGATTAGCACTGAACATGCTGCTGAATATATAGCTATGTACGAAGGCAAGCTGGTCAAACCTCTTAGCAGCCGTGGGGAGCAGCATTTTGAGGAAACCGTCTTTTCAGCACAACCTGCTGAGGCGATCAATGCTTATTTGTACTCCCGTATGCAAGATGATTGCTTATTTAGAGATATCTTGGTCGCGATAGGTGACCACGACGAGACCTGGAACGCTTTAGAAGAAGCGGTTTTAATCAACTCCTGCGCTAATGGACACATTCGCGGCTTGCATGTGATCCACCCAGAAGACCGCATTGATGAGGAAACCCATCACCAAATGGAGGTCCGTTTTGAGCAGCGCTTAAAAGAGGTTGGAATCCAAGGAAAACTTCTCATCGTGAAAGGGGATATTACCAGCCGTATCTCTGAGCATAGCTTACTCAGTGACTTGCTGGTTTTACGCTTGAACTTTCCTCCGAGTGGGCTGATCGACCGGCTGACATCAGGGATTACATCCATTATGCGTAACGCAAGACGCCCGGTGTTGTTGGTCAAAGAGAAGGTTCTTCCACCTGAGAAAATGTTGATTGTTTATAACGGTAGCGCAAAAAGTAAAGAAGCTTTGTTTATTGGAGCGTATTACGCTGCTCGTTGGGGAACTCGGTTAGCGCTTTTTACGCTTGATGAAGACACAGAGATGTTAGAAACTGAGATAAGCTACGCAAAAACTTATCTGCGAAAGCTGAATATAGACTTCGAATACGTGATTAAGCGAGACGAACCGATCGTGGATGCTATCCTGGAAACCGCTGCGAATGTCACTGCAACCATGATTGTCATGGGCGGCTATAGCGGAGACTCAATTTTTGATCGCATTTTCGGCTCTGAAATTGATACGCTTTTGAAAGAATCTTCTCTCCCGATTCTCATCAGCCAATAAGAGCAATTATTCTGTAAGGGATTCTGAAAGAATTTTATTACCACATTTTCATCCCTGGCAGGGTAAAATAGGGGCATGAGCCAAAAATCCAGTCATCTGCGCATCTCTGATTTGCGCGAAGAGAATCGACCGCGGGAGCGGTTGATTAGCGAAGGAGCGCAAGCGCTGAGCGATGGTGAACTTTTAGCGGTTTTGTTGGGCAGTGGGATGAGCGGTAAAAACGCCATCGATTTGGGCAATCAGATCTTAAAGGAATTGGGCGGATTTACTGGGATTCATAAAGCAGATATTGCAAACATTCAAGAGATACCAGGGGTGGGGTTGGCTAAAGCTGCGCGTATCAAGGCTGCCGTAGAGCTGGGCAACCGCTTAGCCAAGGACAATCCAGAAGAACAACTTATCATCCGAAGCCCAGATGATGTGGTCAAGCTGGTTGGGTTGGAGCTGAGGGGCAAAGAGCAAGAAGAATTGTGGGTGTTGTGGCTCAATGTGCGCAATCATGTGCTTGGTATCGATCGGCTGTATCGCGGTTCGCAGGATACTTCCACTGTGCGTATAGGTGAGGTTTTCGCCCGTGCCATCCGCAATAGTGCCTATGCTATCATCGTAGTACACAACCATCCTTCAGGGGATAGCAGTGAGAGCCCAGAAGACGTCAATCTCACGCGCGCTGTTGTGGAGGCAGGTA
>DICP01000100.1:2626-5780 GCA_002417685.1 Candidatus Mesolinea sp. UBA5823 | reverse complement strand
TTGAATCCGCATTGGGTATCCTGCACGCCTGGCAGGACCAGCCAGCGTACTAACGTGTTAAATACCCGCCCAACAAGATGGCGTTGATACGGCTCACCGATACGCCGCGCACCGGGCGCTTCGCGCGAACCAATGGCGATATCTGCGCCAGCTTCTAAGTAAGGGAAAAACCGGTTGATTTCATCGATGGGCATGGAAAAATCGGTATCCGCCATAAAGCGGTAAGCACCGTGCGCTGCCAGCATCCCCTCGCGGACAGCGTTGCCTTTGCCCGGCTGCTCTAGGCACAGCAGGCGCAGCTGCGGCATGCGCGTTTGCCAACTATGGGCGATCTCCACGGTTGCATCACTGCTGGCGTTTTCTACCAGGATCACTTCTACGGAATAATCTTGCTGCCTAATGAAACCTTCCACCTTCTGTAAGGCTTCCTCGAGGCGGTTTGCTTCGTTATGCGCAGGGACGATGAGGGAGAGAAATGGTGTTTCCACAGCTTTAAGTTAACACTGGTCGGGGTGGGCGGACTTGAACCGCCGACCTCTGCGTCCCAAACGCAGCGCGCTAGCCGACTGCGCTACACCCCGGCGATAAAAAGTATATCCTGAAGCCTGCATAAACGTCAAGCAAAGCCATGATTTTCAGCATCTCACAGCCGCTGTTCGCAAATGTCGCGGTAGCCGCAGCCCTGGCAGCGGCTGGCTTCGGCATGTGAGCGCGCGGGTGCCACCCCGTGGCGCTCCACTTCACGTATTTCCTCAACCAACGCAAGCAACGCCCTCTCCAGCTCTGAGGTGTAATCTACCTGAAAAGTTTTCTCGCGGTAACGCAGAATCCCATACGGCGGGCGCTGACCGCTTTCGCGCTCCAAGAGCAAGCAATAAGCGGCTAACTGCATAATATGGTTAGCAAAAGGCTGCGCCGGCGCCGTCATGCTCTTGACCTCCACAGGCACTTGCATTCCGCTCGGCAAGCGCACAATGTAATCCGGTTTACCGGTCAGCTTCAGCTGCGGGTCATAGAGCGGCTGTGTTACCGCCTGCCACTGGTCGCTATCGGCGTAGATCACCTTGCCTTGCGGCAAACCTGTGCGGCGTTTTTGCTGTTCGGACCAGATAAACAAGAATGCTGCTAGCAGCACAAGCAGCAAAATCAGCAGCCAAGGGTTCATCGCAAAAGCTGCACAGCTACGAGAGCCGCGGCTAAGAGGATCAGGAAGAGTGCAACCCGCCTAAACACGAGCGCAAGCTTGCCGCTGCGCGCATGCCCGGCGTGAAAGGCGGTGCCACTGGCAAGTTCTGCTTGGTTTTGCCCTGCAATCCCCTGGCGCTGATACCACCAGGCGCGTTGGCAATACAAAAAACTGCCTAGCTCGGAAGCCCGCAACGTACGCATTATCCTTCAGCCTGATGGTTGAGTTGATCTGAAAGGCGGTTGATTGCCGCTTCCATTTCGCTCTGGCGAAAGCTAAGGGTAATATCCGCGCGGGTGCGTTCAATGATACCCCGCGCTAAGTCAGTGCGGCGGCGTAAGCCTTGGGTGATCGCATCCGGGAAGTCCATGGTTACCAATTGGGTAAAAATGTCGTCCATCCAGCTTAGCAAGCGTTCCACATCATTAGAATAACCTGGGCGCAGCAAATCTAAGCAGCGCCGGCGCAGCTCGCCGAGCGTCTCTGCCAGCGCGGCTAAATAAGCTGGATATTCCGCATCAAGCTCATCAGGCGTTGGCAGCGGCTGGTTGAGGATCAGCGCAACTGTCAGCTGGGCTTCCACATATTCCTTGATTGCATCCTGGGTGTAACCGGTGAAATAAAGGTCTGGGTCATCCTTCAAGCCTTCACGCATCGCTTGAACCAACTCACGTGCACTTTGCAGCTCAGCTTGGGCTTCCTGTACTTCTTCGCGGTGGATTGCACGCACTGCTAAAGAAGCATGCCGGGTCAGCTGCCGAGCCTGTATCAAGGCAGCATCACGGCGGACATTCTTGCGCTCAAAATCCTGCCGGATCTGGTCGCATATCTGGTCGAGTTCATCCATGAGCTATTTTCCGTCCGTTGGGGATTGACCGCCCAGGTTGAAAAGGTCATCAGCCAGTGTATGCGGCGGTGGGGGCATCCGAATCTCGCCAAAAGATGCCTCATAGTGCTGGATGTTTTCACTCAACACATGGAGCAGCATTTTGGCGCCCAATGGGGTGAGCACAATCCGGGTATCGACATTGACCGTTTCCATACTGGGCAGCAACTTAAAGAAATCCAAGACAAATTCCGCCGGGGTATGCCCCACGCGAATCATATTGGAAAAGATAGGCTGCAAATCCGGCGGCAAATTCAGCTTAATTTGTTTTTGGTCAGCCATCATGCCGCCTTAGAAGGGAATATCGTCTTCTGGCGCTTCTTCTTCCTCCACGCCAACCCCTTCTCCACGCGGCGTCAGGAAGCGGACGACCTGTGCGCTAACCTCGTAGTTGGCACCCCACGTGCCATCCCGCCTTTGGTAAACTTTGGGCGAGCCATTGGTATCCGGGTTGAGGCGGCCTTCCACCAAAACCTTAGAACCTTTATGGAGGTATTGGTTGCAGCTTTCTGCTTGAGCACCCCAAACGGTGATTTTGAACCAGGTAGTTTCATCTTTATCTTTGAAGCGCCGGTTGGTAGCAACGCGGAATGAGGTAACAGGTTTTCCATCAGGCATGTAGCGCATCTCTGGGTCACCACCAAGATTACCGATCAGAATTAATTTTTGATACATGGGATTGTTCCTTTCATTTTGAGTGTAAATGCGTCCATATTTGTTCGTCAGCAGCAGGTAATCTGACATAGGTAAAGCTATATAACAATTTTACTGCATAATGTAATTATTCCGTAGAATTCGGTGAGGTGCTATCAATATTCAAGGCCTGCACACTAGTTTCGCCAAAAAGCCTTGACAGGCGGCAAGCTTTGCTTATAATCTTGCATAATTCAATAAGAAAAACGTTGAAGAGGACGAGTAACTGCCGAACCGGTGGCACAGAGAGCAGGGCTAAGCTGAAAACCTGCCCGCACGACAGCAGCGAATGGACCTCGGAGTTGCCAGGCGAACACATCCGTCAGTAGCCCCGGCCGGAGATGCCACCGTTATCAGGGTAAAGGGTATCAGCTTGAAGCTCGTACCCG
>DICP01000100.1:0-2563 GCA_002417685.1 Candidatus Mesolinea sp. UBA5823 | reverse complement strand
AAAAGGAGATTATCATGACTGAAGAAACCCGCACCCGCTTTGACCTGGATCAAAATGAGATCCCACGCTTTTGGTACAACATTAGCGCCGATAGCCCTGTGCCACCGGCTCCTGTTTTTGACCCCGCCACCCGCGAGCCTGTCACCCTGGAAGCACTGCTCAAGCTCTTCCCTATGCCGCTGATTGAGCAGGAAGTCACCACCGACCGCTTCGTACCCATCCCCGATGGGGTGCGCGAAGTTTATAAGCTTTACCGCCCCACGCCCCTCCTGCGTGCCCGCCGGCTGGAGCGCGAACTGCAAACGCCCGCGCATATCTACTATAAATATGAAGGTGCCTCCCCAGCTGGCAGCCACAAGCTCAACACAGCGCTGGCACAGGCTTACTATAACAAAATCAGCGGCACCAAAGCTATGACCACCGAGACCGGCGCCGGGCAGTGGGGCTCCGCGCTGGCAATGGCTGGCAAAATGTTCGGAATCGAGGTGGAGGTTTATATGGTGAATGCCTCCTACCAAGGCAAACCTTACCGCCGCGTTTTGATGCAAACCTATGGTGCCCAGATTTACCCCAGCCCTTCGGACCGCACAAAGGCTGGACGATCGTTCCGCGCGCAAAACCCGAACCACCCTGGTTCACTCGGCATCGCCATCTCCGAAGCTGTGGAAGTGGCAGTGGAATCGGGCGGGAAAAAGAAATATGGCCTCGGCTCAGTGCTCAATCACGTCTTGCTGCACCAAACCGTCATCGGCGAGGAAGCGCTCAAGCAAATGGACTTAGCCGGTGAATACCCGGATGTAGTCATTGGCTGCGTAGGCGGCGGTTCCAATTTCGGCGGGATTGCCTTCCCCTTCCTGCGCGGCAACCTGCGCGAAGGCCGCCAGACGCGCTTTTTGGCTGTTGAGCCGACAGCGACGCCTTCGCTCACACGCGGCGTGTATGGCTTCGATTTTGGCGATAGTGCCGGCTTGGTGCCGATCCTGAAAATGTACACCCTGGGCAGCGACTTCATACCCGATCCGATTCACGCCGGCGGTCTGCGCTACCACGGCATGTCCCCGCTGGTGAGCGCGCTCTACCACGCCGGTCTCATCGACGCCGTGGCAGTTGGTCAGCGTGAGGTCTTCGAAGCTGCGCTGCAATTCACGCGCACGGAAGGCATCCTGCCGGCGCCCGAGTCCGCCCATGCCATCCGCGCAGCAATTGACCAAGCCATCGATGCACGGGAGAAGGGCGAAAAGCGCGTGATCCTCTTCAACCTCTCGGGGCACGGCTTCTTGGACTTAGCTGCGTACGACCAATACCTGCATAACGGCATGCAAAATGGCAGCGTAGCCGAGAGCCAGCTTGATGGTCTTGCCGAACGCCTGCCGAAGGTGAAGTTAGAGTGAGGAAGAGTCTCCAAAAGCCCAAAACTTGCTTGACAAAACTGCCGACTCTTGTGATATACTAACCCTTCGCACCGACCGGTAAGCCGGAGTGTGTGCCATGGAAATTAGTATAAAATAGGAAGCTATAATGAACGATACCGAATTACTTAAATCTGTTGAAGCCGAGAAGAACCCAGAGATCCCTAATCTCTTCCCTGGGGACTCGGTCAGCGTGCACTACAAAATTAAGGAAGGCGACCGCGAACGTATTCAGGAGTTCAAGGGTATTGTGCTCTACACGCGCGGCTCTGGCAATAACGCCAGCTTCACGGTCCGCCGCGTGGCTAGCAACGGTATCGGCGTGGAACGCACCTTCCTGTATAACTCCCCACGCATCGCCAAGGTAGTGGTAGAACGCCACAATAAAGTCCGCCGCGCCCGCCTGTACTACCTGCGCGAACGCACCGGCAAGAGCGCCCGCCTCAAACAGCGCTTCTAAACCGCTGCTTTCCCATTATCGGGATGACATCCAAAGCCTTTTCTGACGAGCCCACAAGCTCACCTATCCAGAAAAGGCTTTTTCTTGTCCATTGCTAACTGACGCTTATGCCCGCTCAACCGCTCATTGCTCTCATCGCCACCCGCCAAACGCATCTCAAGCGCGCACCGACCTACGAAATCCCGCAGGCTTACCTCGACGCTACCCTCACTGCCGGCGGGCTGCCAATACTGCTGCCTACCAGTTTGCCCATAACCGCTCTGCCCGAGCTTGTGAATCGCTTTGACGGTTTTGTGCTCAGCGGTGGCGGAGATGTGGACCCGGCGCTTTATGGCGGCCATCTGGATGCGACGGTTCATAGCATTGACCCCGAACGCGATGCCTTTGAGCGCGCACTTATCCCGCTCGTGCTGCAGGCGGATAAACCTTTGCTCGCGATCTGCCGCGGCGTGCAGATCCTGAACGTGGCGCTGGGCGGCAGCCTGTACGAAGATATCCCCAGCGCCTTACCGGAAGCCCTGCGGCACGACTGGTACCCCGATATCCCGCGGGATTATCTTGCCCACACGGTCGAGATTGAGCAGGGCAGCCGCTTAGCCGAGATCCTGGGCACGCGCAAGCTTCGCACCAACAGCCTGCACCACCAAGCCATCCGGCAGCCAGCCCCGGGCTTGGAGGTGGTAGCCCGCGCCGA
>DICP01000112.1:17049-31771 GCA_002417685.1 Candidatus Mesolinea sp. UBA5823 | reverse complement strand
CCTGGCCAGCTAAGGCAAGGGCAATCAAGCCGGCTTGTTCAATCCAATAATGCAGCGCGGCAAAAACAGCAATCTTCTTGGGTGCGGGGTTAGGCAAGGCGTATGCCTGCACCTCGCGCACCGCCTCCGGCAGCACGGATTTTAATCCTTCCAGTTGATAGTGGGCGGACCACTGTTTATATTGCCCGCGCAGCTGCCAATAGACCTCAGCGCTGAAGGGCAGCTCTTCAAGCAGCTTTTTGAGCGTGGCTTTCGAGCTCATGCTCATTCCTCCCGCTCGATTGACCAAGCTAAAGCTGGCCGCAAACTGCCCGGACGAGGCTCTGGCCATTGCGTGCCAGGAGCACCACTGGCATCCACCGAGAAAGTGAGCGCCTGCTCATCCTGGAAATAGCGCCGGATGTGATAAGAGCTGGCATTGATGCCCAGCACAAAGCGCCCTTCATTGAGCAGGTTGGGCGGGATGACACAGCGGCTGATATAAATGCCCTTGGGGCGCGCTGGATAGGCATTGAACAGGTCGGTGTCATCCGTATCGAAGCTGGTGAAAACCGGTTCGCCACGCGTGGTCATAAGGTAATACCCGACGCGCAAGCCGGTAACCTCTTCTGAAAGCTGGTATTCAATTTCAATGGTGATGGGTTCCACGCTGCGCAGGCTATCGGAGATATTGCCATTTTTATCACGCACGCGGATAGCTAACGGGCGGAAAGGTGCCGCCGATGCAGGAACTTCGTCTTCCTCCCAGTAGCGCTCCCCGACCTTATCCATCCCACGGTTGAGGTAGAAGTCCACCGCCTCGCCAGAGGGCGCGCGCAGCAATATTTTGCCCTTATCCAGCACAAGGGACTCTTGCGTTAGACGCAAGATGGCAGACATATTATGGCTCACAAAGAGCACCGTGCGCCCTTGCTGCGCCACGTCGCCCATTTTGCCTAAGCACTTACGCTGAAAATCAGCATCCCCGACGGCAAGCACCTCATCGACGACCAAAATTTCTGGCTCCAAGTGCGCTGCCACGGCAAAGGCTAAGCGCAGGTACATCCCGCTCGAGTAGCGCTTCACAGGGGTATCGATAAACTGCCTGACTTCGGAGAAATCCACGATTTCGTCGAAGCGTGCCTCGATTTCCTTACGCGTCATGCCCAAAATGGCACCATTGAGAAAGATATTCTCGCGGCCAGTAAGCTCCGGGTGAAAGCCCGTGCCCACTTCCAAAAGCGACCCCACGCGTCCGCGCAGCTCGCCATAGCCTTCGGTTGGGTCCGTGACGCGCGATAATATTTTGAGCAAGGTGCTTTTACCGGCGCCATTGCGCCCGATGATGCCTAAAGCTTGCCCCTTCTTGACGTCAAAAGACACATCCTTGAGCGCCCAGATGATGTCATCAGTGGCGCGCCGCTCGCGCCTCTTGCCGATGCGCTGAACGCGGCTCGTGATCACATCGCGCAAGGTATCGGCGCGCTCCTGAGCCGCTCCGATTTTGTAGCGCTTGGAAATTCCTCTCACTTGGATTGAAGTATCAGCATCCATCTTAGACCACATCCGCAAAAGTTTTTTCCATGCGCCGGAAGTAGAACAAGCCAGAAGCTAACAGCACTAGCACCATTGCGCTGGAAATAAGCAGGGTGATATCTGGCGGCGTTCCGCCAAAGAGTGCCCAGCGGAAGCCTTGCACCACGCCTACCATCGGGTTCAGGCTGTAAAGACTGCGCAAGGTGCCGGTGGGTATGATGCTAATCGGGTAGACAATCGGTGTGGCGTACATCCACATCTGCTCTAGGAACGGCACCATCTGCTGCACATCGCGGTATTGCACGTTGAGCGCCGAAAGCCACAAGCCCACCGCTAAAGCTGCCAAGACCGTCAGGAGCGTAAGCGGGATGAGCCACAAGATTTTCCAGCTGAAAGCCATGTGGTAGACACCCATGGCGACAAAGAGCAAAATGAGCGAGATAAAGAAATCAACCAGCACCGCCAATACAGAGGAAAGCGGAATGATCACACGCGGGAAGTAGACTTTNNGCTGAGAGCACAAACACGGGGTAAGGCAGCCCGTCGGAGTCCACATGCAGCAGCACGCCAAACACCACTGAAGTGATGGCGGTGGTGAGCAGCGGCTGCAAGACAGCCCAAGTTAAGCCCAGCACGGCTTGCTTATAGCGCACCTTGATATCCCGCCAGGTGAGGAAGTAAATCAGCTCGCGGTACTTCCACAGCTCGGCAAAGTCGATGCCTAACCAGCCCTTGGAAGGCTTGAGCACCACGATTTGTTCAGCGTTGGCGGCTTGGCTCACGCGATCTTGCTCCTATTGGCTAAGTACCACTCGATGGTTTTGCGCAGACCATCTTCGAAGTTGGTCTTGGCGCTAAAACCAAAATATTCCTTGGCGCGGGTGGTATCCAGCTTGCGGCGCGGCTGACCGTTGGGTTTGCTCGTATCCCAGCGCACCCGGCCTTCAAATCCGGTCAGACGGGCAATCAACTCCGTCAGATCTTTGATGCTAATCTCGAAGCTCGAGCCGATATTGACGGGATCAGAGCGGTTGTAATATTGCGTAGCTAAGGCAATGCCTTCGGCAGCATCTTCCACATAGATAAACTCCCGCGTGGGGGAGCCGTCGCCCCAGGCGACGATTTCGTCAGCGCCTTGCTCCTTAGCCTCCACACACTTACGGATGAGCGCGGGGATAACATGTGAGCTGGCGAGGTCAAAGTTATCGCCAGGCCCATAAAGATTGACTGGCAGCAGGAAGATCGAGTTAAAGCCATATTGCTGGCGGTAAGCCTGCGACTGCACCAGCAGCATCTTCTTAGCTAAGCCGTAAGGTGCGTTCGTCTCTTCGGGGTAGCCATCCCATAAGTTCTCTTCTTTAAAAGGGATCGGGGTATATTTCGGATAGGCGCAGATTGTGCCGAGAGCTACAACCTTTTCCACACCGCGCTGCCAGGCCTGGTGCATTAGCTGCACGCCCATCATCAGGTTATCGTAGAAGAACTCGGCTGGCCGGGCGAGATTGGCGCCAATCCCCCCCACGTGGGCTGCCAAATGAATGATGATATCGGGTTGCGCGTCGGCGAGCATCCGGGCGATATCCTCGCCCTTCACCAGGTCGTACTCTGGGTAGCGCGGAATGAAAATATCGTGGGCGCCTTTGCTTTGCAGGTTGCGCACTAAGTGCTGGCCCAAAAAGCCGGCGCCGCCGGTGACGCAAATGCGCTTAGTAGAAAGATCAATCGGTTGATCCATGTTCACCTCGAGATTCTAGTGTGGCGGAGTCCTTCGGTTGGAGCGACTCCGCGGGGAGTGCTAAAGATATATGAATACCATCGATGACGATACAGGGCGCGGAGGGGTCCTCCGTGACCGGCAGGTTATTTTCTAAGCAAGTCAGGCGGCACACCTCAGCGATTTCGCCATCGCCTTCAATTCTAACCTGCGTGAAGCCGTTTTCGCGCAGCTGTCGAATGGCAGTGAGCGTCTTTTGGCGCGTGTGGCGGTAGAGCTCGAAGGAGGACTGGATGTAATCCACCGTCAGGCGCGTACGCAAGGCGATACCCTCAGGGGTGATGATGTAGCGCAGCTTTTTGCGCTGGGCGCGCTTCACCTTGACGTAACCCTTGGAGATGAGGCGCTTGAGGTACCAGTTGACGGTACCGACAGCTACGCCCAGCTCGCTGGCAAGGTTAGCCTGGGAGATATCCGGGTTTTCCTCAATGCGCGTGAGCAAGTCCAGCTCGCGCGTGGTAGAGAGAGTGTCTTCTTGGTCGCTCATATATTCAACGCCTGAATTATAGACGGGAATCGGATGGCGTCAAGGGGAAATAAATTGTGTCAATTACAGGCTGAGCCCTAGGGTATAATTAAATAAGGAAATCCAGATTATGATAATCGTGATTTCCTTACTATTGT
Organism: Candidatus Mesolinea sp. UBA5823; assembly: GCA_002417685.1. Classification (GTDB taxonomy): domain Bacteria; phylum Chloroflexota; class Anaerolineae; order Anaerolineales; family Anaerolineaceae; genus Mesolinea. Next base: position 27,858 of record DICP01000112.1, on the reverse strand, counting down.
GGGCGTCTGGAAACATTGCGGAGGGGTTCATGAGTAACGTTAATATAAGCAGGCTATTTGCGCAGTTGATTGATTCGTTAGAGGATGCCATAACGCAACTTAGTCAAAAAAGCGCTAATTACTTTTCAAAGAATAATTTTGAAGATGGAAAGAAACTTGTCTTGGCACAAACAAGGCTCATTGAAATCAAGGACGAAATCAGTAAGCAAGAAAAAGCTTGGCTTCAATTGAATTTAGACCAATTCGAGGAGCAGGAATTACAACCAAAATTACAGCTGTCATCCAGGCAAGTTAAAGGAAAAAGAACTCCACAATCTGAATACGTCATTCCTATTTTAGAAGCTTTAGCTGAAATGAATGGTGGGGGTAAGATGAGTGAAGTCTTAGATATAGTCGGAAGAAAAATGGCAAACAGATTAACTTCATTTGATTATGAGAGCTTACCCTCAAGTCCAACTGCTATAAGATGGAAGAATTCGGCTCAATGGACAAGATATGAATTAGTGCAACGAGGCTTGATGTCTGATAATTCTCCGAATGGGGTTTGGGAAATTACACCCAAAGGTTATCAATATTTGAAGGAAAATCGAACTTCTTAATAACATAGGGGAGGTGATAATGAAAATTGATGAGCTTTTAGACGGAATCAATAAGAAGGCAATTGTTTTGCCAGAGTTTCAAAGAGAATATGTTTGGAATAGAGAGCAGGCAAAAAAACTTATCTCTTCACTAATCAATAGCTATCCCGTTGGATCATTGCTTTTCTGGAAAACAGACAATCCTCCGGAATTAAAAAACATTACCGATGATAAGGATCATTATGGAATGCTTCAGGTGATTCTAGATGGTCAACAAAGATTAACCACTTTATATTTACTAATAAATGGCGAAATTCCGCCTTATTATCACCAGGAAGATATAAATAATGATCCAAGAGATTTATGTTTCAACTTAGATACAGGCGAACTCCAGTACTATCAGCAAAGTGTAATGGCAAATGACCCTCTATGGGTTAAAGTTGTTGATTGTTTTAATTTAATGAAGAAAATCAACGTATTTGAACTAACAAAAGCGATACCTGATGATAAAGAAAAGCTGGAAGCAGCGCAAAGATATACAGATAATTTAACATTAATAAGAAATATTAGAATCGTAGATTTGCCGGTACAAACTGTGCCTTCTCAAGCAAATCTAACAGATGCAATTGATATTTTCGATTTGGTCAATAGCCAAGGAACAAAATTAACAGATGCTGAGCTTGCCTTAACACATGTGGTAGGTAAATGGCCTCAAGCTAGGAAAGTTATCAAATCAAAGATACAGGATTTAGGTAAAGATAACTTTGATTTCAATCTTTCATTTATGACAAGAGCCATGGTAACTGTTGTCTCGCATCGAGCACTTTATGAAACAATTCACGATGAACCAAGAGAAAAACTCGTAGATGGTTGGAATAAACTGTCAAAGATCTTAGATTATTTGGTTGCCTTGCTTCCAGATCGAGCATTTATCCATTCCACTTCTGATTTGAACACTACAAACGTATTGATACCCATCATAGCTTATATCAATGCTCATAATGGTAAATTTTCGAGTTTTGAACAACTAAAACGAGCAATTCACTTTATATATATTGCCTCAATTTGGGGACGTTACAGTGGTCAAACCGACCAAAAATTAGAATTTGATGTTTCGTTGGTTTATCATGAGAATAATCCTTGGGAAAAGCTCGAGGATGCATTAATTGACCAACGTGGCAGAATTGAAGTGAAACCAGGGGATTTCGAAGGTCGAGAAGCTGGGCACCCTCTATATCTAATGACATATATTTTAGCAAAATCTCAAGGGGCTTTAGATTGGTTTAATGGAATTCCTTTGACAGCTAAAAGAATCGGCCCTTACACTGTTCAGAGTCACCACATATTTCCACGTTCTTTACTTTATCAGAATGGATATGATCCTGACAATCACCTGCATCGAAAGGTTGTGAATGAGATAGCTAATCGTGCATTTCTTACCGCTCCCACTAACAATTCTCTTTCAAATCAAAGACCAGAAGATTATCTACCAAAGATTGAAGAACAATATCCAGGCGCGCTTTTAAAACAATTTGTTCCGATTCAACCTGAATTGTGGAAGCTTGAGAGATATGAAGATTTCCTAGAAGCGAGGAGAAATCTTATAACATCGAAGATGAATGAATATCTCAACTCACTAATCAGTGAGCCAGTAGAGGTAAAAGAAAAACCGATTAAAGAAATAATTGGATTTGGTGAAAGCATTCTGCTTGAATTTAAGAGTACATTACAATGGGATATGATCAGGAAGGAAAAGAACAAATCCTTAAGGAAGTCAGTTTTAAAAACTATAGCAGCATTTCTGAACACTGAAGGTGGAACATTAGTTATTGGCGTTGAAGACGACGGAACAATTTGTGGAATTCAATCAGACCTTGCTTTAACAGAAAATTCGACTGATAAATTCTTAATTTTATTAAATACATTAATTACAGATTGTATAGGACCTGAATTTGCAGGTTTGATAAAGACCCGAATCGAATCAGTCGATGATGAGTTAGTTTGTGTGGTAGATGTTGAAAAATCAACAATACCAGCCTACTTAGAGATTGATGGAAAAAAAGAATTCTATGTCCGAATGAATAACTCCTCCATTTCTCTCGATCCCGAGGAAACTGTGAAGTACATCAGCCAAAACTGGAATTAGGAACAAGCAACAATATTAATTACGGCGTTTCCACATCCTTGACCCAGGCGCGCTCCTGCAGGTACCACGCCACCAGGCGGTCCACGCCTTCCTCTAAACTCACCTGAGGTTGCCAGCCTAAAACTCTGCGTGCCTTGCTTACATCAGCTACGTTCTCCAAAACATCCGCCGGGTGCATGGGGATGTACTCCACCTGTGCCTTCTTGCCCAAGCGTTCCTCCAGCATGTGGATGAGCTGGTTAATGGTGATGACCTGGTGTCCTCCTAAGTTGAAAACATCATAACCCACCGGGCGCAGGGCGAGGAGCGTACCCCTGGCGATGTCATCCACATAGGTAAACCCACGCGACTGCTCACCATCGCCGGTCACGAGCACAGGCCGTCCTTCCGCGATCCACTGGCAAAAGCGGAACATGACCATATCCGGGCGGCCTGCGGGACCATATACGGTGAAGTAGCGCAAGACGGTGACGTCGATGCCATATAGGTGATGGTAAGCATAACCAAAAGCTTCGGCGCCTTTTTTGCTGGCGGCATAGGGCGCCAAGGGGTGATCGGTGGGGGCGGTTTCAGCGTGCGGCGGCTTGCCTTCGTTGCCATACAGGCTGGAGGTGGATGCTAAGATGAATTTCTTCACTCCGGCGCGCGCACAGAATTCGAGCATATTGAGCGTACCCAACGTGTTCGTGTAAAGGTAGCTCCAGGGGTCTTTGGTGCTGGCGCGTACGCCGGCAATCGCGGCTAAGTTGATCACCGCTTCCACCGGCGGTAGCTCTGTTTGCAGCTGTGCGATGAGCCCCTTTTCGGTGATATCCTCCCGCAAAAAGTGAAAGTCTGGGTTCTGCTGCAGGCGCGTCAAGCGGTATTCCTTCATACGCACGTCATACGCCTGGCTGAGGTTATCTACACCGAAAACCTCATGACCGTCCTGTAAGAGGAACTCTGCCAGGCGTGCGCCAATAAAACCAGCCGCGCCGGTAAGCAAGTATGCAGACATCAGAGCTTTACAACCTTCGAGCTCTTTTTGGCAATGTCTTTGAGGGCATTGCGGGCGTCAAAAATCAACGCAGCTTTCTCGTGCACCATAGCGTAATCGACCTTGCTGTGGTTAGTGATGATTGCCACACAATCCGCTTTTTCCACCGCACTGGCTAGGTCTTTCTCTGAAAAGAGGTGGAAAAATTCATGATTCAATTCTGGCACGTAAGGATCGTAGTAAGAAACCTCAGCGCCTTTCTCCTGCAGAAGGTGAATAATATCGAACGCCGGGGATTCGCGAATGTCACTGATATTAGGTTTATAAGCCACGCCCAGGATCAACACTTTGCTGCCATTGAGAGGCTTTTTGTATCGGTTGAGCGCATCCTGAATCTTGCCCACCACGTAGCGGGGCATGTTAGAGTCAATTTCCGAGGCTAACTCGATGAAGCGCGCAGTGTAGTTGATAGTCTTCATCTTCCAGGAGAGGTACAGCGGATCCACGGGGATACAGTGCCCGCCCATGCCGGGCCCGGGAGTAAATTTCATAAAGCCAAAGGGCTTAGTGGCAGCGGCATCAACCACTTCCCAGACGTCAATGCCAAGTCTGTCGCACATCTGCGCCAGCTCATTGACCATGGAAATGTTGACCATGCGGAAGGTATTCTCCAGCAGCTTGGTCATCTCCGCCACTTCGCTGGTGGAGACGGGAACCACGGTTTCCAGCGCCATGCTATACCAAGCGGTGCCAACCTCGGTACAGTTAGGCGTGATGCCGCCTATCACTTTGGGGGTGTTGTAGGTGGTCCAGTCCGTGCGGCCAGGGTCCACGCGTTCCGGCGAAAATGCTAAAAAGAAATCCTCACCGACCTTGAGGTCTGAGTTCTTGGTAAGGGTAGACAGCACCAGTTCGCGGGTGGTGCCTGGGTAGGTGCTCGATTCAAGCACGATAATCATACCGCGATGCAAATAAGGGGCTAAAGTGTTGCTCGCGTCCACTATGAAGGACATATCTGGATCGCGCGTTTTACGCAAGGGTGTGGGCACACAGATCGAAACAGCATCGATTTCCTTGAGAACGTCGTAATCGTTAGTCGCACGCAGCAAACCGCGTTCGAGGTGCTTGCGTAGCTGCGCGTTGGGCACATCCTGAATATAGCTCTCGCCCCGGTTGATCATCTCAACTTTTTCACGGTTGGGGTCGATGCCGGTGACGTTAAAGCCGGCGTTGGCGAAGGTTACTGCCAAAGGAAGGCCAACATAACCTAATCCGAGAACGCCAATATTGGCTCTTTTCTTGTGGATCAGGTCCAATAAATCGTCTTTTACCATGTTTCACCTGATGTTCTTCTTATATTGACTTTAAAAAAGGCTCAATTGTTCCGGAGGGTTTTCTTTGGTGGGAGATTCTGTGCTCTCGGTATAGTTTTGCTCCAGAAGGCTGGGCGTGGGTTGGTTCATGATATCCCGCAAGCGGGAAAAATCTTGAATGAGGGCATCTTTCAATGCGGGTTGGTGCAGCGCTGCTGCAGGATGATACATGGTGACCACAATGCGGCTTTCAACTTTATGGGGGTAACCGTGAATGCGGCTGATCTTGCCATCTTCGATAAAGCGTGCCATCGAAAAACGCCCGAGGGTGACAATGATGCGCGGATTAATGGCGGCGATTTGGGCATCTAAGTACTGCCGGCAAGCCGCCAGCTCTTCGGGTTGGGGGTCACGGTTTTCTGGCGGGCGGCACTTAACCACATTAGTGATGAATACCTCGGAGCGCTTGAGCCCGGCATAGCCGAGCAGCTCATCTAAGAATTTGCCAGCTTGACCAACAAAAGGTTTTCCTTGCTGGTCTTCATTGTAGCCAGGTCCTTCGCCAATGAACATGATTTGGCTGTTAGCTGGGCCCTCACCGGGTACTACGTTTAGCCTCCCAGCAGCCAGGGGGCAGGCTTGGCATTGCTCAATCTGATGGCGAATCGCCAATAAGGTGTCTTCAGCATCCATAAAACTCTCCGGGTTGCAATTTTACCCCATATAATGGACTTTTGGTTGTAATTAAGACTTTTCCAAAGCTTGCAGGGCTAAGGGATCAAGCGGGTCAAGGGTAAGCAGCAGGGCGTCTTCATGTGTATCCTCGTAATAGCCAGGGCGCATGCCGACAGGTTGATAGCCCAATCCATAATATAAATGCAGTGCTGCCGTATTGCTGACGCGCACCTCCAGGATTGATTTGCGCGCGCCTGCTTCCCATGCCAGCTGTAGAGCTGAAGCTAACAACCGCCGCCCAACGCCCCTGCCACGCTTTTGAGGTGCGACAGCTAATGCGGCGACCTCAGCCATATCGGCAATTATCCAGACCACCACCATACCAACGATTTGTGGCTCAGATCCTGCTTCGTTCAATTCCGCCACCAAGCAGATGCTGGTTGAATCGGGCCGCAGCTCATAGCGAAATGAGTCTTCCGGCCAGGGGGTGCGGAAGCATGCGCGATCAAGCGCCTCCACCTGGGGCAAATCAGCTAAGGTCATGCGGCGCAAATGCACCTGAGGAGCTTTTGAGCTCATAAATCGGGGACGTTGCTAAGGGTATGCACGTAAATAGGTGAAAGGGTCACTACATCATCTGCATTGCCGGCTTGCAGGCGCTGCCAAGCCATCTCGGCGAGCACTGCCGGTCGGCGCAAGCCTTGCGCTGCGCTGCATAGACGTGCGGTTATCCATTTGCGCCCAAGAATGCGGCGTTCTTCTATACCCATTTCACCACAAATGTAAACTGGGGACTTAATCGTCGCAGCGATCTCGCTTGGGCTGGAGACCTGCACGGAGCCTTCCTGCACCCACTGTTTATCTTGGTTGATATAACGCGCCCAAGCAAAACGCCCGCGCCCAACTTGGAGGAGAGCAATCATCGGGCGGCGTAGAAGAGGCTGCCCCGCAGCTAAGATATCCAGCGAAGGAAAACCAGCCACGGGGATATCTAAGGCTAAGGCTAAGCCTTTGCACACACTCATGCCAATGCGCAATCCGGTAAAAGAGCCTGGTCCAAGGGCAATACCTAAACCGCTCAAATCTGTCCGACGGACTTGTGTTCGGGTGAGCATTTCTTCAATTGCCGGAACAAGCTCGGTGGTGTGGTAGCTTTGGCTGCGCCAAGTTTGTTCACTCAGGATTTGTGCCCCGTCAAAAAGGGCTAACCCAATCCAATTGGTGGAAGTGTCAATTGCCAAAAGCATCAAAAGGCTCCAAAGACTAATATTTCCAGTTTTTTAGCTAATTCTTGGTAAGTCTCGCCTTGTGGAATGATGGTGAGATTCCGGCGTTCTTCGGCAATCCAACGCATTTGAATCCATAAATTCTCTTCTGGCAGGTTGGATTTGATGCGCTCTGCCCATTCCAAAACCAAGATGCCATTGACGAGCAGGTTGGGCAAATCCAATATCGCCACGTCCTCAGGGGAATCGGAAAGCCGGTAGGCATCGGCGTGGTATAAATGCTGCCCGTTAGGGTGGCGGTAATCATTCATGATGACAAAAGTCGGGCTGGAGACACGGTCAGCTGAACCCCAACCTTGCGCAATGCCTTGCACCAATGTGGTTTTGCCCGAGCCTAAGTCGCCTTCTAAGCAGATGATATGCCCAGGTTTGAGCAGGCTGCCTAAACGGATGCCCACGCGACGGGTCTGTTCGGGGCTGTGCGAGAAAAATTCAAAGGTGTTTTGGCTCAAAATTGGCATATTCTTCGCTTAGATTAATGTGATTTGATTATACATCAGCAAGGAGCAGGTTAGTGAACTGGTAGGTTGAAGTTAACCGCTATTCGCGTTCAGCTGTTCTTAGTGACGGGGGTTTCCGGTGGTTGAGCTTTTGGAAGGTAAGTCTTCATGCGGCGGGCTAACTCCCGGCGGGTGAGCAAGACGCGATGCCCGCAAGTGAGGCACACCAAGCCTATATCCGCTCCTAAGCGCACGATTTCCCACTCATACCCGCCGCAGGGGTGAGCTTTACGCAGGCGGACATGATCCCCAAGGTTTATTTCTGGCAGCATAACGCCATTATACCTTTTGCACTGGAGTCAAAGTGCGGTTTTTGCCCATGTTATAATCCCTACCAGGTGAGAGCATGCTCGACCTTAGTTCATCAGTCCTTATTTCCCGCATCCTAACCCTGCTGATTGCTTTTACAGCCCACGAATATGCACACGGCCGCGTCGCTGAGCTTTATGGGGATGACACTCCGCGTTTGGCAGGCAGGCTCACCCTCAACCCGCTTAGCCACCTTGATCCAATTGGCACGCTGATGCTTATTCTGTTCGGCTTCGGTTGGGCTAAGCCTGTTCCGATAAACCCCGAAGTCATCCGCCGTAAAAGCAAGGCTGGCGTAATGGTTGTTTCCTTAGCAGGGCCATTTTCTAACTTTTTTCTGGCTTTGGTTGGTGCCATTCCTTTACGCTTCTTTGGGGTTTCTCCTTTCCTCAGCAGCACCACGAATATTTTCCCCACGCTCGGGCAGTTTTTAGTAGAGTTTATTTTCCTCAACCTCACGCTATGGCTCTTTAATTTGCTTCCTTTTGCTCCCTTAGACGGCGAAAAAGTGCTCGAGTATTTGTTGCCAGAGAGTGCGCAGCCAGCTCTGGCTAGCATTCGACCGTATGGCATCTTTATCCTCCTGGCGTTGATTTACATCACGCCTTTATTAGGCTTTGATCTGTTCACGAACTTGATTGGTATCCCGGTGTTGAACATCACCCGCTTTCTGATAGGTATTTGACAGCGAGCAATGAACTATTATTGTTACTTAGTGGAATGCGCTAATGGTGCCTACTACACCGGCTGGACAGTTGACCCTGCCAGGCGCTTAAAGCAGCATAACGCCGGCAAAGGCGCGCGTTACACGCGTTTATATGGACCGGTGCGTTTGGTTTATGTGGAGGCTGTTCCAGACCGGAAAGCGGCGCTCAAGCGTGAGGCGGAAATCAAGAAGATGAAGCACACGGGCAAAACCAACCTAATCGCCCAAGCAGAACAAAACTTAGTTGATCAGTTCGCCATCGACGTTGCAGAAACCTAATGCATGCGGCGGGCGCTGATAACCAATAAAATCACCCCTGCCAACACTAATGCTACCAAACCGAAGCCGACGTAACGCGTTGGACCTGTAAAAATGCGCTCGAAAATGCCTGGTCCTGGCGTAGGCGTGACGGTTGGAGTAGCTGTGATGAAAGGCGTCAGGGTGGGCAAAGGCGTAAGCGTAGGGCGCAGCGTCGCTGTTGGAACCTGTACTGTACCGCTGGTCAGTGCAGGTTGCGGGGACGTGGCTTGCCGAATAACCAGCACCTGACCGGGCTGAATGACACTTTCGGCGGTGAGCGCATTGAGCGCTAGCAGCTCATCTAAGGTGATACCGTACGCCTCCGCAATGGTGATTAGAAACTCCCCTTCTTGGACGGTGTGAGAAATGCTGCCATCTGGGGCTGGGGTAGAAAGCGTTAGTCCAAAAGGGTTTCTGCCTGTTGTTGGGCTAGGCTGTTGCTCCTGCCCAGCAGCCCGTGCCCATGCAGGCAGTAAGTAGAAATTGCTAGATAAAATGACCGCTATAAGCACTGCCAACAAAGGGAGCACAAACTTGGTTTGAGGATTTTTCATTTGGAAAGCCTTTACTTTATGCTCAAGCAGTATAGCACAGCTGCGTAACTTTAGAGCTCCCAGGAACATTTCATGCATGATGCCGTCTATATATATGAAGTAACCTTATACCTTCAGCGTGAACACACTTCGTCTGAGACGGTTCTCGCTATAATAGCTAAATGGCAAAGATACCCAAAAGGAATTAAACCCACAGGGTAAGAAAAGAAGGAAATGCAAACAGAAAACGGATCATCAAAAATTCATCTCGGCACGCAAATTATTTTTATCGTGGTAACTGGACTGCTCTTGGCAGCCATCGGCGGCGTAGGTTACGTCTATGCATTTGAATCACGGCATGCTGAGACGATTTATCCTGGCGTAAGCGTGGCAGGAGTGGACCTTTCTGGGCTGACCGAGGAAGAAGCGCGTGAAAAGTTGGAAAACGCGCTTACCTACCCAGAGCAGGGCAAAATCCTGTTTATCTATGGTGATAATCGCTGGCTCTATACCCCACAACAATTAGGTTTTAGTTTGGATACAGCCCAAAGCGCACGGCAAGCTTTTGCTGTAGGCAGGCAAAACAGCCTAAGCGAAAACCTTTCGGTGCAGATGACCGCCGCACAGCAAGGCGTAAACTTAGCGCCTGTTGTGCAATATGACCAACGGCAAGCTTATGCCGTCCTGCAAGCACTTGCCAGCCAGGTCGATACGCCTGTGGTGGAAGCGGCTCTTAGCCTTAACGGCACGGATGTGGTTATCACGCCGGGTCAGGTTGGCCGCCAAGTTGACTTGGACGCCACCCTAAAGGCACTTGACGGCTTGCTTTATGAGCAGCGAGAAGGAGCTATACCCTTGGTTGTGGTGGAGCAGCAGCCGCAGATTATGGATGCAACAGCAGCCGGCGAGTTTGCCCAGCAGATCCTCAGTGAGGCATTGGTGCTTAGCTTGCCAGAGGGTAATCAATCGGCTGGTCCTTGGCGTATTGAGCCTGAGGACCTGGCTAAGTTGATTGTTATCGAGCGCCAAGACAATGGTGCTTCGGCAGCGTATCAGGTTTCAGTGAACCAGCAAGCCATGAGCAATTACCTGAGCAGCTTAGCACCCGTGGTGCATTCAGAGCCAGTGAATGCACGTTTCATCTTCAATGATGACACCCGCCAGTTAGACCTGCTCCAGCCTATGGTGGTGGGGCAAGACCTTAATATCCCTGCGAGTTTGGAAGCGATCAACACGGCACTGGGAGCAGGCAATCATACGGTTACCTTGGTGCTAGACGCGGTCGATCCGCTAGTGAAGGATGACGCCACCGCTGAGAGCTTAGGCATTACTGAGCTGGTAAGCACGGAAACCTCCTATTTTTATGGCTCTGACCCAGGCAGAGTACAAAATATCATTTTAGCCTCTCAGGCTTACCATGGGTTGTTGGTTGCTCCTGGAGAAACTTTCTCGATGGCTAGCTACCTGACCGATATCAGCCTGGAGAA
>DICP01000112.1:16228-16967 GCA_002417685.1 Candidatus Mesolinea sp. UBA5823 | reverse complement strand
ACCCCAATTTGGCTGGTTTGGATGCCACGGTTTACTTCCCGCTGGTAGACCTAAAGTTTGTTAATGACACACCTTACTGGTTGTTGATGGAGACGTATGTCTATGGTTATTCGCTCACCTGGAAGTTTTACTCAACGAGCGACGGTCGTACGGTGGAATGGAATACTACGGGAATCACTGACATCGTGGAACCCCCTGAGCCGATTTATCGCGAGAACCCCGATTTACCCACCGGCACCATCGAGCAAGTGGATTGGCCGGTGGAAGGTGCCACAGTGATTATCAACCGCACTGTGTATAAAAACGGAGCGGTCTATTTTACGGATACCTTCCGCACCGACTACGTGCCTTGGGGGGCTATCTATGAATATGGCCCCGGGACAGAAATCCCGCAGTAGTCTGGTGAATGTGCTTCAAAACTTGCATATATTTCCCTATGGTAAAATATGCACACCTGCAGACTAACACTGCAAATGGTAATTACCTGCTAGAAAGAAACTGGAGGATTCGTGATTAATCAAGAATTACTCGAACTTCTACGCTGCCCAGTCTGCGTTAAAGAACACAAGGGCGCGTTAGAACTTTACCATGAAACTTGGCTCATCTGCCAAGATTGCGGACGCAAGTATCCGATTTGGGATGATATCCCGGTGATGCTCATTGATGAGGGCACCAAGTGGCAGCAAACCAAGAAAGAGGATTTGCCTGTTCCTCCTCCGCAAGAAGGTTAGAAAAATCA
>DICP01000112.1:14768-16215 GCA_002417685.1 Candidatus Mesolinea sp. UBA5823 | reverse complement strand
CGCAAAACGCAAATTATTGTGAGCGTTTTGGTTGTATTAGGCTTGGTTGGTGGGATTGCCTTAGGGAATTTCAGCAGCAACTTCGTAGCCGGCATGACCATCGTCAACCTGCCTGGGGTTCCAGTCCTGCCAGAGGGCACCTTGGACCCCAACGCCACGCCAGGGGCTGAAAATCCCCTCCCGACGGCAACGCTGCAACCCATATTAGAAACACCAGAACCCTGGGATGGGAAAAGCCGCGTAAATATTCTTATTATGGGCTTGGATGCGCGTGACTTAAAGGATACTGCTCCGCGCACCGATACTATGATCCTGTTCACTTTAGACCCAGTGAACCTCACTGCCGGTATGATCTCCATCCCGCGGGATTTGTGGGTAAAAATCCCCGGGTCTGATTACAACAAAATCAACACTGCCTATAGCATCGGCGAATCCTATAAGCTGCCCGGCGGTGGTCCAGCCTTAGCTGTGAAGACGGTGGAAGACTTGCTGGGTGTACCGATTCAATACTATGCCCAAATCGACTTCGAAGCCTTTATTAAGTTTGTCGATCATATCGAAGGCGTCAAGGTCAATGTTCCTTACCGCATGCAGCTGGATGTGGTCGGGACGCAAAAATCCATGTGGATTGACCCGGGCGTGGTAACCCTCCCAGGGGAATGGGCGCTGGCTTATGTGCGTGCCCGCGGCACTGAAGGGGGCGACTTTGACCGAGCACAGCGTCAACAGCAGGTAATCTTAGCCATTCGCGACCGTATCCTTGACTTTAACATGATGCCAACGCTGCTCGCCAATGCCAACGCGATTTATGCCGATATTTCCGCTGGGATCAGGACCAATCTCACCCTAAGTCAAGCTCTCAGCTTAGCGCAGACCATCTTGAAAGTACCCCGGGATCAAATTAAACAGGCTGTGATCGACGGACAATATGTCAACTTCGGCAAATCTCCCGATGGATTGGACATCCTGCGCCCAATTCCGGATAAAATCCGCGAGCTGCGCGACGAGATTTTTTATGGGCAAACTACCAGCGCAAGCTCTAACATTCAGGATATTCAAGCTATCTTGCAAGACGAACACGCTAACGTTTCGGTGCGCAATGCTTCGTCCGTTGCTGGCTTGGCAGAGAAAACTGCTGAGTATCTTAAGGGGCAGGGGATCAACGTTGTTGAAGTGACCGATGCAGGCTACCAGGTCTACTCCCGCGTGACGCTTTATGGCAGCAAGCCCTACACGCTACGGTACCTTGTGGATTTGCTCAAGATTACCTCTTCGTCCAACATTGTCTATGCCTATGACCCCGCTGCGGCGGTGGATATCGTGGTAGAGCTGGGCGATGATTGGGCAGCCAACAACACATTGCCGTAACTTTTTATAAAATTAAGCATCAGGCGGATCGTCGATCCGCCTGTTTTTTTATGATGCTACATTAATTCTTAAGGGGTGG
>DICP01000112.1:13636-14673 GCA_002417685.1 Candidatus Mesolinea sp. UBA5823 | reverse complement strand
TCGGCGGGCAAGGCAATTTGTTGTTCAACCGGCAGAATCAGCAGCGCGATAATCAAACCAATTGCTAAGCCGATTATCAAACCGGTCAGCAAGAACCAAGGGCTGGTGTTATTAGTTTCCATCGTTGTGGCCTGTTTCCCACTGCCGGTAAATAGCTGGGTCAATGGCTTCGATCAGAGCTTGCATTTTAGCCAAGTCTTCTGGTTGATAGCCGACCCCTTGGGCATAGTTAATCGCATTCACCAGCAATGCATACGGATCTTTGGGCTCTACCTTCGCCAGTTCGTCAAGCGCTAGCAATGGATCTTGCGTTTCGGCAAATTGCTCGGCTGCCATGAGCACCAGGTCAGTCTTGAAATCTGCCCGAAGGCGCGATAGGTCAGCCTCTTGCGGGGCAGCAGCTGGCTTGAGCAGCCAGCCATAGGCTAAGCCTGCGCCCGCGCCGACGGCAATCATCACGATAAAAAGCAGAACCCGCGTGCCTTTTTTATGCATAAAACCTACTCTGGCAGCATCGGCATCTGGATGCCATGCTCGCGGGCAAAGCGGATAGCTTCAGGATAGCCGGCATCGGCATGCCTCACCACCCCCATTCCAGGGTCCACGGTGAGCACGCGCTGCAGGCGCACAGCCGCTTCGGGTGTGCCATCTGCCACGATCACCTGGCCGGCATGCTGGCTGAAGCCGATGCCCACGCCACCACCATGATGGAAAGACACCCACGTGGCACCGCAGACTGCGTTGATGAGCGCATTCAGGATCGGCCAGTCGCTGATAGCATCGCTGCCATCGCGCATAGATTCCGTCTCGCGGTTGGGAGATGCCACTGAGCCGGCATCCAGATGGTCTCTGCCGATAACGATAGGCGCGCTGATTTTACCCTCAGCTACCAGGCGGTTGAAAGCCAAGCCAGCCTGGGCACGCTCGCCATAGCCTAACCAGCAAATGCGCGCGGGTAAGCCCTGGAAGGGCACTTTCTCGCGCGCCATGCGCAGCCAGCGCAGCAAATGCTCATTTTCCGGGAAGAGCTCCGCAAT
>DICP01000112.1:12264-13600 GCA_002417685.1 Candidatus Mesolinea sp. UBA5823 | reverse complement strand
TAGGCTGGCACAAACCCAGGGAAGTCAAAAGCGTCCTTCACTCCGGCGTCAAAGGCGCGCTGGCGGATGTTGTTGCCATAGTCGAACACCTCGGCGCCTTTCTTTTGGAAGGCAAGCATGGCTTGCACGTGCTTGGCGATGGATTGCGCTGCCAAGCCGGCATAGCGGTGTGGGTCAGCCTTGCGCAGCTGGGAAGCCTCCTCTACTGAAAAGCCGCTGGGCACGTAGCTGAGCAAATCATGCGCCGGCGTCTGGTCGGTGACCACATCAGGGATGACGCCACGCAGCTCCAGCTCGGTGTAAATATCAGCCGCGTTGCCAATCAACCCGATGGATTTGGGCACGCCCTGGTGCTGTGCTTCTTCCACCATGGTCATGGCTTTTTCCAAGTTATCGGAGACCGCGTCCACATAGCCGATCTCCAAACGACGTTGGGCGCGCTCGCGATCAACCTCCACGATCAAGCCAACGCCTTCGTTCATGGTGATGGCCATGGGCTGAGCGCCGCCCATCCCGCCCAAGCCGGCGGTGAGCACAAACTTGCCCTTCAGCGAGGGCCAGCCGCGCTTATGGGCGAGTGAACCCAAAGTTTCGTAGGTGCCCTGCAGGATGCCTTGTGTGCCGATGTAAATCCAGGAGCCGGCAGTCATTTGCCCGTACATGATCAACCCTTTGGCTGCGAGTTCATCGAAATGCTCCTGCGTAGCCCAATGGGGAACTAAGTTGGAGTTGGCGATGAGCACACGCGGCGAATCGGGGTAAGTTTTGAAGATTACCACTGGCTTGCCCGATTGCACCAGCAAGGTTTCGTCCTCATTCAGCCTGCGTAGGGAGGCTAAGATAGCATCGAAAGCTTCCCAAGAGCGGGCAGCCTGCCCCCTGCCGCCATAGACCACCAGGTCTTCAGGTTTTTCCGCCACTTCGGGGTCGAGGTTGTTTTGGATCATGCGGTAAGCCGCTTCGATCTGCCAATTCTTGCAGGTTAGTTGGGTACCGCGCGGCGCACGGACAACTCTTGGTCCAGTCATATGGTGAGTCCTCCTGAAACTAAGAATTATGGTGATTATACATCAGGGAGAGCTGCTTGCCAGCTTTAGCGCGAAACAAAAAGCTCGGAGCTACATTGCCAGCTCCGAGCTGAAAAAGGGGCAAAAAAGTTTCATGATTTATTCTGAAGGATTTGTCTTGAAGATGTTATCCCAAAACCAGGTGGAAACCCCAAAGCGAGTGGTGTGATCCTTGAAATGGTGCGCCATGTGGTGCCGGCGCAATTTGCGGAAGTAAGCACTATTGATGTTGAAGTGATGCAGGGCGTAATGGGTCATGTCGTAATTCA
>DICP01000112.1:9632-12224 GCA_002417685.1 Candidatus Mesolinea sp. UBA5823 | reverse complement strand
GGGGGCATCACCAAGCGGGTTTTATCCCGCGGGGTATCGTGGTGAATGCCGTGCATGAGATAGAGGAAGCGTTGCGTGCTGGGACCCGGGTCTTTGGGCTGCCAGTGGAAGAGAAAACGGTGTAGCAAATATTCCACCAAAGGCCAGATGGCTAAGCCAATCAGGAACGAGATAAGCACGTTCCACCATACGCCCGGGTTTTGCTGGGCAGAGCGCCAAATCAAAAAGCCGATGAGCGGCAGAAATACCACCAATACAGTGATGGGGCTGATATGCGTAAAAAACTCAAGGAAGTCCGATTTGAACAGGCGGATGGATTTTTCATCATCACGCAGGTTAGTTTCCGTTGCCATGAATGCACTCCTGTAAGATTACAAATTTGGTCTTATTATAGCCAGTTTTGAATGATTCTCTGCTTAACAATAAATTAAATTTACCCGACAGAGTGAGTTTTGAATTTATATCAGGCCAATAGCTCTAAGAGGTTCCCTTCTGGGTCAGTGAGGCTGACTTCGTAATAGCTATCCCCGGTGACGCGCGGGCCGCTAAGGATAGGGCAGCCGGCATGGGTCAGTTCCTGCTCTTGCATGGTCTCCTGACCATGCAAGGCATGTGACCGTTAGGTCTCACAGGAACTGGCAAAGTTATTATGATAATGGATGATCGAAAATGTTTAGAATGAAGGAGACCTGCGGTCAAGTTCCGCGCTCGGTCATGAGACCGGCGCGATCAGAGAATGAGGGAGACCTGCGGTCAAGTTCCTCGCTCGGTCATGAGACCGGCGAGAGCAAAGGCTCCTGTTCTGGCATGGCACCCTATGGTTAGTCTACGCACTCTCCTGACCAGATAAGGACGGTTTGTATTAACATCTGGACTGCTTCTAACCCTGCAACACCGGTATGAACTTGTTGCCATGGACGATAATGCCGCGGTCGCTGCTCTAGTTGTACTCAAATTACTTCTTCATATCATTGAAGTAATTCTCTATTCGTTTATTTCGTGAGTTAATGAATCGAATCACCCTGTTTTTATATAAAAGATATTGATTGACATCGGTAAATATTGGACGAGTTCTAAAACCATCAAACGGCAAGAAAAAGTCAATCATCTTGTTTTCAGTAATAAGATCATCCAACAAGAAAAAGTGGATGTATCCCAAAAAATCATCAAACAAATCGAAAAATCCTTTATATCTCAATAAGGTGTCATAAAGTGGACTTTTCTCCTGAAGGTAAAAGCGACGAATACACTCTAAGGTCAAATCAAACCTGTCATCAATTAAACCAATCACTCCACGAGCCTGGTTGATTGTGGGCTTTCTGTCAATCCTGTTATTCGGAAATATGATATAAGCCCCAATGGTGGAACCTGCGTCGAAGAGCTCATTTACTTCATTTGGAATTTGATCGGTAAGCCACTTCTTTCGAGTGTGATTTTTATACGAGTGTGTTATGGCATCGCTGCCCAGGAAAAATTCTCCAAGTTCTGAGTTGTGATATAGATACGCGCCTTTTTTGTCATCACGCAATTCCAGGTGTTTGCCATTTGGCAATGGCTTGCTCCATAATGTCTTGTGATATTTGCGAAGGGTTGGGCTGGCCCTGTCAGGGTCACGGCCATTTGAATCGGAGTAAAAATTAAAAGTAGTATCAATCTTCATTTTCGTTTTATAAATCGAACCACTTTTCCAGATACATGAATGCTTGCATCTGACTGCTGGAGTTAATTGTATCTCTGCGGGCGCAAATTGCTAATTGATGTGTACTGACTTGTTCTGGCATGGTACCCTACGGGTAGGTTGCGCACTCTCCCGACCAAGTAAAGCCTGTGAGACCCCTGTTCCGGCATGGTGCCCTACGGGCAGGCTGCGCACTCTCCTTACCATGCAAGGCATGTGACCGTTGGGTCTCACAGGAACTGGCTAACTTATTATGATAATGGATGATCAAAATGTTTAGAATGAGGGAGACCTGCGGTCAAGTTCCTCGCTCGGTCTAGAGACCGGCGAGAGCAAGTTTATATAAAAATGACCCTGTTGGGAGTGCGAAGCCCCCTGTAAAGGGGTGCGTAGCCTCCTGTAAAGGACTCGAACCCAGAACCTCTGATTTGAATATTTAATAAGGAAATGACCCTGCTGGGACTCGAACCCAGAACCTAACGCTTAAGAGGCGCTTGCTCTGCCAATTGAGCTACAGGGCCATGTGCAGATAAATTATAGCATATCCCCGTCTGCAAAAAAGTCTCTGGTTTGTCCAGAGACTTTGCAAATCCTTAGCTCCCCGGAGAGGACTCGAACCTCTAACCTAGCGGTTAACAGCCGCCCGCTCTGCCGATTGAGCTACCAGGGAAGGCAATAATGATTATATATATTTGCCCGAGCAGTGTCAAGCATGCGCCCACTCACAGTAAATATGCTCGAAAATAACACGCCCACTTAATTAGCAGCTAGGATTTGACCTTTCAAAATTGGAAATAACTCGTTTTAGCTGCATACCACATAGTGTTACGATCAATGTAATCTCTCTGTGTGATCTGTTAGTGTGCCACTGAGATAAGCTTGGATCGCTGCATCAACATCGCGTAAATCTGTAA
>DICP01000112.1:5575-9595 GCA_002417685.1 Candidatus Mesolinea sp. UBA5823 | reverse complement strand
ATTACAACTGAGCAGTCGCTAATGGCATCTGCCATACTGGAGTGCTTCTGGTGGGATGCTTCATCAAACCCATGCGCAGCGTGCTCTTGTTCGACATGGGTATGGCCAGTAGCAAATTCGTTGTGCCCGAGCTTATGCCTCAATTCCCGACTCACTTCCTTACCGTCTTCAAATGTGACCACCAGAAAATAGGGCGCACGACCAAAATGCTGGCTGATTGATTTTTCATTATCCGTAACAATTGCGATTTTCATAAACCATAGTCCTTAGTTCAATTATTTTTGTTATCATAACAGATTTTTCTATTCGATAGAAAACAGGCGAAGGAATGAATCTTCGCCTGTGGGTATTAATCACTTATTTGATGGTCAGCTATCCCTTTGCTAAGTTGCAAACGTATCCATTTTCTATTGATATACCTCGAACTTAAGCAGCGCGTCTCAGCTAGGCAAATAATCGCTATCCACTCTAATCATCCTTATAAAAATGGTCTGAAGCCGCAAAGCTGTCAGATTCAATCAGGCAACCTCAAATTTTACCGGTGTGGTATTGCTAAGGTTATCCGAAATTGGGCAGCGAGCTTCGATTTCTTTCACAAACTTTTCTTTTTCTTCATAGGTCAAGTTACCATCGATCATCATTTTCACGGTGATATTGGTAAAACCTGGGCGAATGTCGTTCCGCTTTCCCATCAGGACATCTGTATCAATCTCGCCTTCAATATGAGCTTCTATTTTGTTAACAGGCAAATGTTTTTGCCGAGCAATGATCACACCGACCGTAACCATACAGCCACCTAAGGATACAAACAAATACTCTAGAGGCGTCATGCCCGCATCATTCCCGCCGCCTTCTACTGGTTGGTCAATAATGACGGTATGCTTTCGAGCCTTAGATTCTACTGTAAATTTTTCTTTGCTTGAAAATTCAACACTAACAATTTTGGTTCCCATAAACACCTCTTAATTTATTATTTTGTTTTGTTGGATAATACACCCAAGCTTCGAGATATAACCTGTGAGTTTGCCAAGAAGATTTAAATATTAAGGCATGCCCTATCCGATAGGGCATGCCTGATGTTGGAAGAAAATATAATTATTTTTTCCCGTTTCCGAATTGGCTGCCCGTGCCGTCGCGGGGAGCAGTACCGCCATCGCCGCAGCTGCCATCACGTAGGCGAGCCTGATCCATATCGCAGTCGCCGCTTGAGCAAGCGCCAGTTCCCTGGCCAGCCCCATTGCCTGCCGGCTGGTTTGTTTGGCCATATTGCATGCCTGCCCCTGCACCAATTGGACCTTCGCCAGTGCAGCCTTCAGGGTTCGGGCAATTCTCGCCGCTGCCGTCCTGCAGGCGCAAGCGGATTTGGTCTTGCGTCATGGCGCAATCCCCATTGCAAGTACCTTCACCGCCGGGACCATAGCCGGCATTTGACTGGGTGCGTGTGAGAACTGGCTGTTGTAAAGCTTCTTCCGTTGCTTGAGGTGTGTCAGTTGCTTGTTGGGCAGAGACGATTTTTACTGCGCCAAAAGCTGCTACGCCCAAAAATAGGGCAATCAACGTGATACTTAAAATTTTCTTGTTCATTTTTTTACTCCTTCACATATTGACTGACAGTGCAGTCGTTGTTTTGATGTGCTTACTATAGCAAGCAGGTATGCAGAGGCTGTGAACAGGTTATGAAGAAGTGATGAAGATTGCCATTTGGAAAGGTTTTCGCCTGGAAATCTTGTTAAATCCATTAATTATTGTGTAAACTAAAGGCAGAAAACCTTTATATTTCCTAAGGTAAATGCTATGCCTACGATCTTGATTGTTGAAGATGAAAAAGAGCTCAATAAGGTTTTGCAAGCTTATCTCTCCAAAGCTGGCTATCAAACCCTAGGAGCTTATCGCGGAGATGAGGCTTTACACCTATGGGAACGGGAATCGCCGGACTTGGTCTTGCTGGACCTAAACCTACCTGGCATGGATGGGTTGGAGGTTGCCAAAAGGATCCGTAAGGTTAAAGATACTCCCATTATTATGGTAACCGCTCGGGTAGATGAAGTCGACCGCCTGATTGGGCTGGAGCTGGGGGCAGATGATTACATCACCAAGCCATTTTCCCCGCGCGAAGTTGTCGCCCGGGTCAAAGCCGTCTTGCGACGCAGCAACCGCCCTCTGGAAGCCGGCGTCATTTTGCAATTAGGGGACCTGCGCCTGGACCAAGACAGGCACGGGGTTACGCTCCGCGACCAAGCGGTTGAGCTTACGCCCACCGAGTTTGACATGCTCAAGCTGCTACTCTCACAGCCCGGTCGAGTATTTACGCGGCTGCAGCTGCTGGAAGCTGCCCAAGGGGTGAGCTATGAGGGTTATGAGCGCAGTGTGGATGTGCACATCAAAAACCTGAGGCATAAGCTGAAAGAGGTTGACCCGGATTCAACCTACATCGAGACCGTGTTTGGGGTGGGCTACCGCGCCACGCCCATGGAGGAGTAATATGCGTACTCGCCTGATTCTCGCGTTTATCCTGGTGATTGTGCTTGCCCTGGGCACGGTGCTAATTGTGGCTAATCTTTCCGCTGAGACGCAGGTTCAAGGCTATTTGCGCCGCTTTGGCATGGGCGGAGAAACTGACCTGATGCAATCCCTTGCCGATTATTACCGCCAGCATAAAAGCTGGGCCGGCGTGGAAGCAGTGTTGAGCCATGAAAACAAGCAGCCCATGGAGCAAGGGCAAGGTCAGGGGCGCGGCTCAGGAGCCGGACAGGGCAGCAGCCAAGCTGGCGGGATGCTCAGCCAAAACGTCGTTGCTGATTCTGATGGGGTGATTGTCTATGCTCCGGACGCGGCGCGGATTGGCCAGACCTTAAGCCAGAGCGAGCTGCAATCTGCTCAGGCAGTAGAGGTGAACGGTCAAGTGGTGGGCTATCTGCTGACACCGGGCAGCGCTGGCGGCCTGCCGGCCAATTTTACAAGCCAGCTGCTGGCTAGGGTACGCAACGCTACCCTATTGGCAGCTCTCATTTCTGGCGTCGTAGCGTTGATACTAGCCCTGGTATTGGCGAATCAGGTGACCAAGCCAGTAAAAGTGCTCACTCAATCCGCTGAGCGCATCGCGCAGGGAGATCTGAGCCAGCAAATTGATGTCAAAGGTCCGCCCGAAGTGGTAACCTTAGGGCGAACCTTGAACAGCATGGCGGAGTCTCTCCAGCGCTCCGAGAAGAATCGGCGCGCGTTGACTGCCGATATCGCCCACGAGCTGCGCACTCCCCTGGCGGTTCAGCAGGCTAACCTGGAAGCTCTGGAAGATGGCGTTTACCCCTTGAATCAGGAGGCTTTGAAGCCGCTTCGGGAACAAAATGAGCTCCTTATCCGCTTGGTGGAGGATTTGCGCACACTTTCACTGGCGGATGCCGGCGAATTGGAGCTGCACAAACGCTCGGTTGACCTGCTGGAGCTGACTCATTTAACAGCTAAAAGCTTTGAGCCGGCATTGGCAAAAAACGCCATTACCTTACAAGTGAGGAGCATTGATGAGTTGCCAAGGGTAAACGCTGACCCTGACCGCATCCAGCAGATTTTGCATAATCTGCTGCAGAACGCTTTGCGGTATACCCCAGCCGGTAAAAGCATCGAGATCGAGCTGCAATCGGAAGGCAACGTAATACGCTTAGATGTGCGTGACCATGGCGATGGCATTCCCCCGGAGGCATTAGATCTGATTTTTGAGCGCTTTTATCGCGCGGAAAGCAGCCGCGAACATGCGAGCGGGAGTACCGGCCTTGGCTTAGCCATCGCGCGTAAAATAGCCGAAGCGCATGGGGGCACCCTCACTGTTTCAAATCACCCACTGGGCGGTGCTATCTTCACCTTAAGATTACCGCTATAATCAAAAGAGGGAAGTTTTTGCAGTGCACCCCAAAAGTTGGACAATAAAACCAACAGAAAGGGTACAGTGATTATGACTAAATATAGAATTGAAGAACGGATCAAAGCTGCACAGGCAGTAATGGCAGCAAAAGAACCACCCTCTCC
>DICP01000112.1:3293-5566 GCA_002417685.1 Candidatus Mesolinea sp. UBA5823 | reverse complement strand
CGGAGCTGGGAGAGGGCAGGGTAAGGGCAGATTGAAGTTCTTAACTTTGAAAAGTTTGGATGGAATCGATTCACCAATGTTTTTCAACACCCTCAAAATAGGTTTGGAAATTGAGGCTAAAATAAACCTACTAGGTAGCACGACTGTGCTTATACCTTGTAGAGGTAAATATGAAAGAAAACAAAAAGAAACCTATTTTAGCTATCATCCTTGGAATAATTCTTCTGATTTTGGTTGCAGGAGGAGTTTTTGTGCTTGCTAACTGGAACCGCTCTTTAGGAGACCCGTTAGGCTTACCCACCAGAACTTCGAGCACCACTGGCGGCTTTGCGGGAAGCGGCTTAAATCCTGGTGCTGCTGGAGAAGGTGAGCAAACAGGTGTTATACCCATACCTACGGAACCTGTCGGGGATCCTGTTTGCGGCGACACCAAAATAATTTACCTTTTAGCTGCCGGGGTAGACTCCACCGACCCGGAATATCTTTACGGCTTATCGGATGTCATCCGTGTGATACGCATTGATTTTGTCACACCCAAGGTAACTGTCCTGACCCTGCCGCGCGACCTAGAAGTACAAATCCCTGACCTGATCCCATCCGTGCAGGATGAGATATACAACGCTAAGCTAAACCAAGCTTACTTTTATGGCGGACCAGGCATGGGCTTTTACGAAGGCCCAGGTGGCGGGCCAGGGTTGCTGGCGCGCACGATTGCCTATAACTATGACCTATATGTGGACCATTACGTTGCGGTCAACATGATCGCCTTTGAGAAAATCGTCAATGCAGTAGGCGGAGTGGATATTACGCTGGGTGAACCCGTCGATTGCCGCCCTGAGGGAGCAGAAGCCATTGACCCCAATAACCAACTGCCTGATTACTTTGGCGTGGGCGTGAACCACATGGATGGTGAGAAAGCGCTTACCTTTGTGCGCTGCCGCGCCCGTTATGGCGACATTGTGCGCTCAGAGCATCAATCTATGGTGTTAATGGCAATTAAAGACAAGCTTACAAGCCCTAGCGTAGTTACCAGTCTCCCTGAGCTAGTCAGTACTATGCTGGATGATGTACAGACCGACCTGAGCATGGCTCAAATCCAACAGCTAACTTGCTTGTTGCCTCAACTGGAAGATGACCAAATCCAATTTGTGCGTTTCCCGGATGAATGGTTAGTCCAAGGATGGGCAGATATTGCCCGCGTTGGCAGGTCCTTTATCTGGGATATCCCCAAAGAAAAGATTGTTGAATTCTGCGATCTTTTTGAGGCGGATGCGCTCCCGCCCCAATAAATGCTGTGGACCTTTCTGCTGGTTAAAAGTTAACTTTTAGATCCATGCCTTCATAAAGAGGCGTTACTTCATCGTAACCATTGAAGAGCAGCGTAGCACGGGAGCCAATCTCCCCGATGCGCCGCTCTTCACTTTGTGACCAGCGTGGATGGTCAACTGCCGGGTTGACGTTGGCATAGAAGCCGTATTCTTGTGGAGCGATGGCATTCCAAAAAGTAACCGGTTGGTCAGCTTGCAAGGTAATCTTCACCAGAGCCTTGGCGCTCTTGAAGCCGTACTTCCACGGCACCACCAAGCGGATCGGTCCGCCGTTTTGCGGGGTAAGCGGCTCTTTATAAAGACCGGTTGCCAGTAGCGTCAGGGGGTGCTGAGCTTCATCTAAGCGCAAGCCTTCCAGGTAAGGCCAGGGGAAATCCAAACCGACCTGACCTGGCATTTCCTCGGGTCGGTAAACTGACTGAAAGGCGACGAATTTCGCCTCAGGCAGCGGCTGCGCCATCTCCAGCAACTTGGCGAGGGGAAAACCCATCCAGGGCAGCACCATTGACCAAGCCTCCACGCAGCGCATGCGGTAAATGCGTTCCTCTTGGACGAAATTGGCTAACAGCTCTTCCATGCTAAAAGTCTGCGGGTGCTTGACCAACCCGCCCACTTCCACTTGCCAAGGCTGCATCTGGAAACTTTCAGCCCGTTCAGCCACTGATGACTTGGAAGTACCAAATTCGTAATAATTGTTATAGCTCAAAGCCAAATCCTTGCGCGTCTCCATGTCATCAGCGGGTGCAAGCGGTGTGGACGGTGAGCTTGGTGGGTTACCCATGCAAGCTGCCAAAAACGCACTTACTGAAAAGATGCCGACAGACTCTAGGAACTTGCGCCGTGTCAGGTAAAGCTGCTTAGGGGTAATTGGCTCTTGCTTGATGGGCTGGGGAGGATTCTCAGTATTCATGGTGGCTCTTTTTTAGAATGATGCCAAAAGTATAA
>DICP01000112.1:1361-3241 GCA_002417685.1 Candidatus Mesolinea sp. UBA5823 | reverse complement strand
CGTATCTAACATATATAGAGGTTCTGCATCGCACTTAAGGCGTTGGTATAATTGCGGCGTAAGCATGCCAAAACAGAAAGGAATAACAGCACAGATGTTGTCTTTGCGCGTAATGAGCTTGAACTTGGGTGGCGGAGTTAAAAACTTTAGCGGTGAACCAGACGAAACCACCTCAAAAAACGAGGCTTTGCTAGATCTACTCTTTCAGCTTCAGCCCGATGTGCTTTGCGTGCAGGAGATAGCTCAGTACACCGATGCCGAGGGTCTAAAGCATAGCATGGTTGACCTAATCTGCAATGGCGGTGAATATTCCTTTCATTGCTATGGCGAAACACTTTCCATGAAGCACCATATGCAGGTCAAAAAGGACCTGATGGTCAATGGCTTATTCAAAGACTGGTGGGATTGGTCTAAGGGAAACGCGGTTTTTTCACGACTACCCTTTGCACGCCTGGGTGTCCCAACCCGCGAGGGCGTTCCCCGCAATGTGCCTATCTATCAACCGCTTAGATATGAAGGCACCCGCGATACCGACCCGCGCTACGTCATCCTCACCCGCCTAAAACGCAGCCCATTCCCTTATCTGGTGAATCTGCACCTCACTACCTTAATAGGCGAACGTGGAGAGGCTAAGGAGGATGCTATTGTCGCGCGAGCTCAACAACTGCGCGCTGAACAGATTAGCCAGGTGATCTCCCTGCTTTCGGAGAATATTTTGCAGAAGGGATTACCGTTGCTATTAGCCGGGGACTTTAATGCCAACCCCGATGAACCCGCTTTGCAGCTTGGGCTTGAGGCAGAACGCGGTTTTGTGCGTCTCGCTCCTTCAAACGACATTCCTACCCACCCAGAAGCTGGTGCGGTGGATCATATTTACTTCTTTCCGAGCAGCCGATTGTTGAGTTATTCGTGCCAAGTGGTTGCCAGCGATTTGGCACATCGCATCTCCGACCACTTGCCCGTGCTTGCAGACGTGGTGATAGAATAGCAATCCTAATTATGGAAACATCTATGGGAAAACCTCAATACTTTGGAACTGATGGCATCCGCGGCACAGCGGGAACGGCACCTATGTCTACGGAGTTCGTATTAAAGTTAGGAAGGGCTGCAGGCTTAGTTTTGGGTGCGGGAAGTGAAAGCCGGCCTACTTTTATTGTTGGTCGGGATACACGCAGCTCTGGGTTGATGTTGCAGAGCGCATTGGTGGCTGGGCTGTTGGCTAGCGGTGCGGATGTGGTGGATCTGGGCATTTTGCCCACCCCAGCGATTGCATTCCTGACGCAGAAAACCGGCGCTCAAGCAGGTGTGGTCATCTCCGCATCGCATAACCCTGCTGCTGAAAATGGCATTAAGTTCCTCAACAGCCAAGGCACAAAGCTACCCGAAGAGACTGAGCTTGCGATCGAAGCCCTGCTGCAAGAGGAGCAACTCCCTACAAATGGTCATAGATTTGGTCAGATCACTGATGGTGCTTACCTCCACGAAGTTTACTTGCAAGATTTAACCACCAGCCAGCAAGGCTTGGATCTGCACGGCTTCAAATTGGTTTTGGATTGCGCCAACGGCGCAGCTTATCAGGTGGGACCGGAAATATTCCGACGGCTGGGGGCGGAAGTGATTGCATTGAATGTATCTCCAGATGGTCTGAACATTAATGCTCAAGCGGGCTCGGAGTATGTGCGCTCGCATCCACAAGCCTTTGCTGCATTGGTGCGAGAGCATAACGCCGACCTAGGCTTAGCTTTTGATGGCGACGCCGATCGCGTGATCCTGATGGATGAGCGCGGCAGGCTGGTGGATGGCGACTATATGCTTGCGATCCTGGCAGACTACCTGAGAGCTCAAGGCAAGCTGTTAGGCAATGCTGTGGTCACAACAAC
>DICP01000112.1:0-1328 GCA_002417685.1 Candidatus Mesolinea sp. UBA5823 | reverse complement strand
TCGGCTTAGGCGGAGAACAATCTGGGCATGTGATCATCTTCGATGCGGAGCATCACACTGGGGATGGCTTACGCTCAGCGCTATTTATGCTGCAGGTGCTGGGCGCACACCCCGCCAAGTCGCTCTCGGCTCTC
This sequence comes from Candidatus Mesolinea sp. UBA5823, assembly GCA_002417685.1. GTDB lineage: Bacteria > Chloroflexota > Anaerolineae > Anaerolineales > Anaerolineaceae > Mesolinea. The sequence continues at coordinate 1,194 of DICP01000112.1, read as the reverse complement.
ACCGGCAACATCCAGAAGTATCCTCAAATTGTGGCTTCCTGCGCGGTAACTGCCAAACCAGATCTCAAAACAATTCAGCCGCTGGAAGCACTGCTGGCTGAGCTGCGGCAAGCATTGCCTGGTTTGGTGCGCAGCAACCTGCGCTACTCGGGCACAGAGCCTAAGTTCCGCATAATGTTGGAAGCAGATACCCGCCATACCGCCACTGAAGTCGCTCGCTATGCCTGGAAAGTGTGCGAACTCGTGCAACGCGAGACTGGCACACCTCTTGGTGCACCCATCGAAGTGCTCAACGTGGCTGAGGGCGGGCTGATACCGCGCAACACGGAAGCATAAGGAGATTGGTTCATGGCACAGAACACAGATAAAAACTTCACAGCCAATTTAGCCACCCGCTTTAATACACTTAACCGTGCTATCTTGGTTGCTGAGCAGCCTGAGCAGTGGCAGCCAGCCATTGCCGCAATGAATGCTTTTTTATCGGAGCTGAAGGCCTGGCTGTGGGCAAATCCTGAACAAATTGCAGAAGACTTGGTCACCTCCTCGCGCGTTTTCAGCTTGCTGCTCACCTTAGCTGCCACAGGCACGCAAGGCCGGCTGGAGCTCTACCAACCTAAGGAGGATGCTGCCTCACAAGCTTACCGCCGGCAATTAGATGAAGACTATATGCCTGTTACAGCTGCTATGCGCCGCAAAGCACTCGACCAGGCGCGCAATTATCTCCTGATGCCGGCTTTTAGCAGCTTGGCAGAAGACATCAAGTACGAAGTGCTGCCCTTACTGGAGAGCCTCGATCAGGCGCAAGACCCGGACCGCTATATGGCTTACCGCGTGATTCAGGTGGGTAATATTTACGAGCGCCTCTATGCCCTGCGTGTACGCACCAGCGACCCGCTGCTCGTCGGGACGCGAACCAGCACCGGTTTGCTGCGTGAGATTTACGATCGAAAGTACTTGCGCTTTGGCACTTCGGGTGTGCGCGGACGTTGGCAGAACGATTTCACTGAGAAGCGTGCCCGCCAGGTGGTGCAAGCCATCTGCGACTTTATGAACGCGCACAATGTGCCAGCTTTCGTCGGTGCTGAAGATCTTTCCGGCCGGCGCGTGGTGATTGGGCATGATACCCGCCGGCATTCAGACTTGGTCACGCAATGGATTGCCGAGACCTGCTTAGCCAATGGCTTTCGTGTGGAA
>DICP01000101.1 GCA_002417685.1 Candidatus Mesolinea sp. UBA5823 | reverse complement strand
CGGAATCTGCTGGTACACGGTCTCCCATAAGGAAGGTACCTTCGTTACAGTTGACGCTAAAACGGAACCCTCGGGTAGAATGCGGCAGGTCATAGGCTACAAAAGAATGCCCGTTCCGCAGGGCTTCATAAATGGTGCGTTTATCTTCCATCCAGTTCCCGCTCAGCGGCTTGGGGATGAAAAGGTGGTTATTGACTGCGCGAAAGTGCTGCTCGTAGGGGTAAAGCACCAGTCGGATAGGCCCTTGCTTGATTTTTAGTGCATGGGCATCTGCACCGCCGATGGCTACGACCGGTTGCTTACCTTTCAGCATTAATTCGTCCCATAATTTTAGCGTTTGCTCCAAGGGACCTAAGGACATCAGGCGGGGAATAAAGGCGTGCAAGGCTGCTTTGGGCAGGGATTGCGAGCGGGTTTTGAACTCGCTCAAGTGGTTCCAAAGTTCGATGCCTGTATAACCGGTAACCCGCCAATCCTCCCAGTTATAGGCGGCTTCCCCAAAAGCCGGCAGCGCGTCTTCAATTGGGTGCGCGATGAATGCGAGAGCGTCTGCTGATGTGGCTTGGTCAATTAGCTTTTGTGGGTCAGCAGCGTAGCGCGCGAGCTCGCGGTTATTGCCCAGGATAAGCAAGTGATTCTTCCCAACCTCTAAGGTTTGGTCGTGCACTTCTTCGCCAACAAGCACAAGCACGCGATGTTTACCTTTTTGAACATATCCTTCCACATCTTGGACCCAAATGTTGTGATCGGTGACCAGGATAGCATCCAAGCCGGCTTTAAGCGCAGCTTCGGCCAATTGAGCATGTGTACCGTTTCCATCGGAGTAAACAGTGTGCATGTGCATGGCAACGACAATTTCTTCCATTAGGTTACTTCCATTTACAACACATTTTTGTTTAAATTAAACACTTTCCTTGCGCACCAACACGTAGTTAAGCCTTAGTCCGCATAGAGCGTTCCGGGAAGGAAGAACGAAGGGGAGGTACCACCTCATTAGCATGAAATTAATCCGACTTGTAAGGTAGTATTGCTTTAATCCTCCAAAACAAACACGCTGGTCGTCAGTGGGGGGATCGAAAATGTGCCCGCTGTTCGATTGAAGACAGCCCTGGCTGCGACCGCGTCGACAGAGTTGACGAGCACCGGGTGCAACGCAAAACCTGCGCCCATCCAGGTGCTGTCACTAAAGGTGATGGTCTCCTGGCTGGCATTGAAGAACACTAGGATTTCACTGTAATTCGGGTCGATCTCATCGACATCTACCAGCCGCATGACGATCAAACCAGGGATTTGGTCAGGACCAGTGTTGAGGAACGAAACTGTATCCATAACTTGTTCTTCAGTAGTCAGCCGGAAGAGCGGAGAGCTCTTGCGGATTTGCAAGAATTCCTTGAAGACACTAGCGGCGTTGGTGATCTGTTGGGGAGATGGTTTGAGGGCAGGGTTAGCTAACAAGGGGGCGTAAATATCCCACCTATCTGTACCTTCAACGGGCAGCCCCACGCCCCAATTATTCGTCTGATAGGTCCAATCTAGGCGGTTGAACCAGTCTCCCGAGTCATAAGAGTTTCGGTCTAAGGATTTGGATCGCAAAATATCATCTCCTGCATGGAAGAAGGGCACACCCTGGCTGAACATCGGGACGCTGAGCGCTAAGTTGTTCATGCGGATGCGATCCGCAAGGGTTGCTTCTGCCGGTGCTTTGAGTTGGACGGCATCGAAGATGGTCTCGTTATCATGGGCGGAGACATAGATGATATTTTCCTGCGGGTCAAGAGTATAGCCGGCAGGGGTATTGTTGTAGGTGATATGTGCGCCATCCACCGTCTTTCCGTCCTTTTGGGTGAACGTATAGTTCTTCAGGTTTCCCGCTAAGCCAATCCTGATCCAATCGGTGTAATCCAGCAATTTTGCCAGCTGGTCTTCTGGTGATCGCGATTCGACGGCGTTAGGGAAGAGATACAAGCCAGTGCTAAAGCCTTGTAAGCGTGGGTCATCAAATGGGTTTCCGCCGCGGACGCCATCTCTCAGCCGATCGTTGAACACCCCGATGCCCGTACCGCCAATATTTAGCTGGGTGGCATTGATACCACGTGCATTCTTAGCAACCTCGCCAAAATCCCAACCCTCGCCATAGACGTAGATAGACTTTCCATCCACACCGTCTTTTTCCAGTGTCAAGGCATCTAATGCATCACGCACCGCCTGCATGTTGCTAAGCATATGATGCCCCATCAGGTCGAAGCGGAACCCATCCACTTTGTATTGGGTCGCCCAAGTAATTACCGAATCGACCATCAACTTTTCCATCATGCGATGCTCGGTGGCAGTGTTTTGGCAGCAGGTGCTGGTTTCCACATTTCCTTCCAGGTCCAGGCGGTAGTAATAGCCTGGAACGATTTTATCGAGCACCGACTTTTCATTCTGGCCGCTTTGCGAGGTGTGATTGTAAACGACGTCCATCACCACCCGCAGCCCGCTTTGATTTAATGACTGCACCATTTCCCTGAATTCCCGAATGCGGACGTAACCGAAGGGATTGGTGGCGTAACTGCCTTCCGGGGTGGTGTAGTGGTACGGATCGTAGCCCCAGTTGAAGCCATCCTGCCCCTTTATGAGCGCCACGGCTTCGGCTTGAAGCTCAGAGGCTGGCCCGTAGGTTTTGAGCAAGTCTTCATCCACACTCTTCCAGGTAGCGTAGTTTTCGTCCACGCTGGCAATATCAAACGCCGGCAGCAAGTGAATATGCGTTAAGCCTGCCTCAGCCAGTGCTTTCAAGTGCTGCATTCCGTTGGAATCATCCACGGTGAAAGCCATAAACTTACCACGGTATTTTTCTGGCACGCTTTCATCGGAGATGCTGAAATCGCGCACGTGTAGTTCGTAAATCACGCTGTCTTCAGGATTTAACAGTTCAGGTTTTTCTAACGTATCCCAACCGATGGGTTTTAACGCCGGATCTGAGAGGTCCACAATCTGACTGCGGGTGCTGTTCATTGATAGGCTGAACGAATAGGGGTCAGTCACCAAATTCGTCTCGATTTTGCCGGTTTTAGGCACAAAAACTTTGACTTCGTAGAGATAAAATTTGTTTTTCCAGGTTGGTTCGCCGGTGATACTAAACACGCCCGTGGCATCGTCGCGCTCCATGGGGTAAAATTGCCCGCTTGTGAGCATGGCATTATCGTATAGCCAGACTCCAACTGAAATGGCGGTTGGCGCCCACACTCTCAGGGTTGGCGTTCCTTCAACGAATTCCACGCCTAATTTTCCGGAATAAGTATAAAGATCATCCAAGACGCCGGCAATTTGAACGCCGGTGGCATCTACCATCTTCCCTGAAGTATAACGAGCAACTACTGCAACCTGTCCGCGGAGCATCTGAGGTACCGCATCAAGGTCTGCTTCCGCAAGCTTGAAAGCGGTATAACCTTTGAGGTGAGGATTCTGGGTTAGGACCTCATCACCAGGACCAGACTCAATATACGTGAGCGGGACTTCGATGCCGCCCGAAATGCCATCAGCCGTGAGCTTTAAGGCTGCTTCAGGAGAGTAGACCAGCGCATACTGGTAGCGCGACGAACCAATGACATCCCAGAGGATTGTATCCTCGTTGACCCAGATAGCTTTCTGTGCATTCAGGTTACCCTTAGGTGCACCTGTTGTGCTTATATACAACTCTTCATTTGCCAGGTCGTAACTGAAGTAAACCTCATCATTATCCTTGGTAACGGTAAAACTGGTCGGGTCCAAGGTATTGGTGATCGTTTTCTGGCTGATTGCTAAGGCGATTGAATAAGTGCCTGCCTTAAGTGCGCTAGTAGCAAAGGTAAAGCTGCCATCACCCTCTGGGTCTTGCAGCCAGGCTCGCAAGCAGTTTGGATCATCATTTTGTGAACAACCTAATTGGGTTTGGAAATCCCCTACTGCTACGATAATGGGAGTATTGTAATCATCGGTGATCACATGCGTCTTGTGATCATAATAAAAGGTTACATTGATAGGTTGATCGACGACCAGGGGAATATCTGCGCCGTCCCGCTTGGCGTTCATTCCATAGTTTTCACTCCAGGAGCCATCCAGCGCAACTTTATACCGCGGGCCTTTTTTATCCTGATCGTTTCCCGGGGTGACCTCGAATGTGCCTTTCCAAATATCTGAGTTGGCATCGAAGGTGAGGTTGGTAATTTCGCAATTGGGCATCCAGTCTCCATCGCAGCCTAGCTCCGATTGCATCGTGCCTGCAATCGTAACAATTTCAGGCTGCGGGGTATTCTGAGCAAATACATTTGGTGTGGGACTGGGAAAAACCAGTGCAAGTATGGTAAAAAGTACAATTAGGATGTGAAGATTACACCTTGTGTTTCTCATATTAATTACCTCCTATGCATACTTGCCCGCCAACTGTTGAAATAATAGAGCACCCTTATTTTATGTAATTCAAGCTAATCTAATCGTTTTTTCATTATCCTACAGAATGATGAAAAAAACAATTTAGCCGAAATGAAGTTACTGTTTCAAAAGTTCATAGATTAGAGGGATGCAAAAAAATGAGAGTTCCTTGTTCTCACCAATTTCCTGAGTGGGAAGCCCACCTGTGAGGTACCGATTGAGTAACTTAACCGCAGTTCTCCACCATTGCAAGCATTTATGATCACTGATTGTCAGAATGAGTAACTTAACTTAGCTCTCATGATAGAATTTCGCCATGAATACGCGCATCGTCTTCATGGGTTCACCTGATTTTGCGCTCCCCACGCTCCAAGCCTTGTATGAGCACTACCAGGTCGTGGGCGTGGTTACCCAGCCTGACCGTCCCGCCGGGCGCGGACGCCAACTGCAAGCCTCACCGGTCAAGCAGGCAGCCCAAACGCTGGGCTTGGAGGTTTACCAGCCTGTTTCCTTGCGCAAACCGGAAGTGCTGGCACAGCTCTCAGCTTGGGCTCCAGATCTGATCGTCGCAGCCGCCTTTGGCCAAATTCTACCCAAAGCTGTGCTGGACTTACCTCCTAAGGGTTGTCTGAATGTGCATGCCTCGCTGTTGCCGCGCTGGCGGGGCGCTTCTCCCATTCAAGCTGCTATTGCCGCCGGAGATGATCATAGCGGTGTAACGATTATGCTCATGGATGAAGGCTTGGATACCGGACCAATTCTTTCTCAGCGCTCTGTGCCACTCCCACTCGGGATCACAGGCAGCCAGCTTTCAAAGCAATTAGCGGAACTGGGTGCACGTACGCTGATTGAGATCCTCCCCTCTTACTTGGATGGCATGGTCGCTCCATTGCCCCAGAATGAAAATGAAGCCACGTACGCCCCCATGCTAAAAAAATCCGACGGCTTACTGGACTTCAATCGGAGCGCGCTGGAGCTAACCCGAAAAGTGAATGCCTATCAGCCTTGGCCAGGTACCTATTTCAACTTCAACAGCCGGCAGCTCAAAGTGCTGGCGGCGCACCCGCACGATACCTTTGATAGCTCCATTGGCGCGCATTATATCGTTAATGAAAGCCCAGCGGTAGGCACAGCCCAAGGCTTGCTGGTGCTCGACCGTGTTCAACCGGAAGGCAAAAAACCCATGAGCGGCGCTGATTTCCTCCGTGGTCAACCCAATTGGCTTTGAGAGATTATTTTCATTTAAATTGAGCCTTATTCTTCTGGAAAGAAGTTCCAGCACCATTCTCTTGTTCTCATAGGTCTCCTAAGTGCGGAGCCTACCCGTAGGGTACCGAGCGAGGAATTTGACCGTAGGTCTCCTTCCTCGAGGCTTGAAAGTTACCTGCTTTGCAAAGTACTATATAGGCAGGATTCGAAACCTGGAGACCGTGTAAGATCACAAGACTTTGTGCTTATTCTTTGTCCTCAGGGAAAAAGTTCCGCCGCCATTCATACAGCAAATTAAGCGCTTGGATGGGGGAAAGCGCATTCAAGTCAACCTTTTTAAAGGCTTCCATTAAGGGATTATTTTCCGGGAAGAGCCGCAGTTGATCTTGGCTGCTAACCTTTTCAGGAATGGTCTTCCCAGAGGTCGCTTCTAACTGCTTAAGGATTTGGTTAGCGCGTTCAATGACCGGTCCTGGCAAGCCAGCTAATTGAGCCACGTGAATGCCATACGAGCGGTCGGCACCCCCTGGCACGATCTTATGCAAAAAAACTACCTTGCCTTCAGACTCACTCACAGCAACGTTGTAATTGCGCACACCAGGCAAAATCTCAGCCAGCTCGGTGAGTTCGTGGTAATGCGTGGCAAACAGCGTATACGGCTTTAGGCGCGGATGGCTGTGCAGGTATTCAACGATTGCCCAAGCAATTGAGAGCCCATCATAGGTGCTCGTACCGCGCCCGATCTCATCTAAGATGAGCAAACTGCGCGGCGTGGCGTTATTAAGGATATTCGCGGTCTCAATCATCTCCACCATAAAGGTTGACTGCCCCGCATGGATGGCATCCTGGGCGCCGATGCGCGTAAAGATGCGGTCCACCAGCCCAATTTCGGCTGCATCCGCCGGCACAAAGCTGCCAATCTGTGCCATCAGTACAATCAGCACCACTTGGCGCAAAAAGGTGGATTTGCCGCTCATGTTGGGTCCAGTAATCACGCGGATGACCTCACCCTCTTCAAAAACTAAGTCGTTCGCGATGAAACGCTCGCCAGTGTTGAGCTTTTCTACCACGGGGTGCCTGCCGGCGAGAAT
>DICP01000061.1:6503-11683 GCA_002417685.1 Candidatus Mesolinea sp. UBA5823 | reverse complement strand
AAAATTTTGTTGCAAAGCTTGCAATCATGGTAAAATAAGTACACTTCACACGGGGCGGTGGCGGAATAGGCAGACGCAACGGACTTAAAATCCGTCGGTGGAGACACCGTGTGGGTTCAAGTCCCACCCGCCCTATGTAGAGCTTTTAGGCTAGAAAAGCCCGAGAGCTAACAATGGCATAATACACCTACCTATGCTTACCACATTTACCTCAATTATCAGCACCCAACCAATCCGCTTGCTGCAAGCATCTTCTGAAAAGGTGCTGAATGCTTAAACATAAGCTTTTACTGGTTTTCCCCTTCATTGTTGGCTTCCTCCTTTCTAGCTGCAGCCCAAAGGCATCCCTTCCAACTGCCTTAGCTACCCTCCCCCAACCCACCCTACCCAGCACCCCCCTGCCTGGCGAACCTACCTGGACGCCCTCTCCACAGCCCATTAATCCCACGCCGACCGTGAACGTAGCAGAGCCCAACCCAGTACAAATTACTGAGTTAGCCCACGTGCAAGTACAGCGCGAGCTGGTGGTTGCAGTCAAGTTCCAGAATATCCTTCCAGATGCCCTCTTGCGCGATGTCAACTACGAAGTCTTGGCATTAGATGATGTTGGCAACCGCATCGCCCAAGAAGCCGGCGTGATCCCTTTTCTCATCCCGCAACAAACTATGGGTTTGGTTCGTAGTTTTCAGCTTCAAGCCGGTGTACAAGCTGAAACCGTCGAAGTGCGCTTTAGCGCCGGCACGCAAGACCCCGACCTAAAACTTAAGTCCCCCTTCGAGGTCATCAACCCTGCTTTCTTTGTGGACCTGAATGGTGCGGTGATGACCGGCTGGCTGCAAAACAGGGATAAGCAAACCTACACAGAGGTGGAAGTCAACGCTATTGGCTATAACGCCAAAGGTGAAATTGTTGGCGGTGGCAGCATCCTCAGCGAATTTGTTCCAGAGGAAGACCGTATCGGTGTGAGTATCCCAGTAACCGTTTCTGAAGCGCCGGTGCTCGTGGAAATTTACCCATGGATCTCTTCCTACACGGCTTCATTAGAAGGCGGCAGCTGGTGGAAAAACATCAAGGTTGAGGATTGGGACTTCATCATTAGCGAGGACGGGCACGTCTCTGGTGGAGCTATACTCACGAATGTTACCGATCAAGTGCTCACGGGCACTTATTACATCATCACCATCGCGGATGCTCATGACCGTGTTTGCGCTGTTTCCCGCGGCTTTATCCACATGCTGCTCCCGGGGGAAACGCTCAACTTTTCCCCAGGGATCCTTTACCCACCTACCACGGCTCAAGCAGCTAAAGTGGATATGATTATCGTGCCGGGAGAATTTGGCGAGTACCCCTTGGCTTATAACCCGCTTTCGATCACCCGAAGCACGCTGCTCCTGGAGGAGCAAGAGGCTCCCATAGTCCGAACTCAGGTGCTCAACAACCTAAATGCGAGCCTTTCCGGCACTTTAGTTACTGTAGTGCTTAAAAATGAGCTTGGGCGCATCGTTGGTGGTGGGCAAGCGCTCACCGGTCCGATCCTTGCTGGAAGTACGCTTGAGGTAGATGTGCCTGTGGAATTCCTTGGTAACCCTGAAAACCTAACCATTGCCGCATCGGTGACATTGCCCACCGGTGTTGTGATTGGAGAATAAATTAATACAGAACGATAAGGAGAACTGTGACTTCATTCAAACAAAAACCCGGATTGCGTCGTTTTATCCCCACGCCAATCAACCCCAAAAACCCTGTGCCGCCGGATATCGAGATTGCGCAAGCAGCCACGCTTAAACCCATTTCCCAAGTAGCTGAAGAAGCCGGCTTGTTGCCAGAAGAAATTGAACTATATGGCGATTACAAAGCCAAGATCAAGCTAAGCGTTCTNNNACAACCGTCGGGCTGAGCCAAGCCTTAGGGGCGCACTTAGGGCAGCGCGTTTTCACTTGCATCCGTCAGCCTTCGCAAGGTCCCACCTTTGGCATCAAAGGTGGAGCTGCTGGCGGCGGATATTCGCAAGTTATCCCTATGGAAGACTTTAATCTGCACCTGACTGGCGATATTCACGCTATTACCGCAGCTAACAACCTATTAGCCGCTGCCATTGATACACGCATGTTCCACGAAGCACAGCAGAGTGATGCTGCCTTGTTCAATCGTCTCTGCCCGCCGGATAAACACGGTCAACGGCATTTTGCCATCGGCATGCTTGGCCGCCTGCAAAAATTGGGCATCACCGAGAGCGACCCAGAAAAGCTCAGCCCGGAGGAACGCGCCCGCTTCGCCCGGCTGGATATCGACCCCGAAACCGTCACATGGCGGCGCAGTGTGGACGTTAATGATCGTATGCTGCGGGGCATTACCGTCGGCCAAGGTCCTGAGGAGAAGGGCTTCACTCTCAAGACCAATTTCTACATCTCTGTAGCCAGTGAATTAATGGCGATTCTGGCTCTCTCCACCAGCCTGACGGATATGCGCGCACGGATTGGGCGCGTCGTGATTGGTCTCAGCCGTCACGGCGAACCTATCACGACGGAAGACTTAGGAGTGGCTGGCGCGCTCACTGTTTTGATGAAAGACACTATCAAGCCCAACCTAATGCAGACGCTGGAAGGCACACCAGTGCTGGTGCATGCCGGCCCGTTTGCTAATATTGCTCACGGCAACAGTTCCATCATCGCCGATATGATCGCACTGAAATTAGCGGATTACGTGGTTACCGAATCTGGCTTTGGTTCGGATATGGGCATGGAGAAATTTTTCGATATTAAATGCCGCTATTCCGGCAATATCCCCAACGCCGTAGTGCTTGTGGCGACGGTGCGTGCGCTCAAAATGCATGGCGGCGGGCCTAAGGTGACCGCAGGTACTCCGCTCGCACCTGAATACACTGAAGAAAACTTAGACCTGGTACGCGCAGGTGCCGAGAACCTCTTAGCACACTGCCGGATTGCCGCCAAATTTGGCATCCCAGTAGTGGTCGCGATTAACCGCTTCCCTACCGATACGCAAGCTGAATTGGAGTTGGTGCAGAAGATTGCCCGCGAAGAGGGCAAGGTTTCCGATGCCGTAATTTGTGATCATTATGCCAAGGGCGGAGCTGGCGCGATCGAACTGGGCAAAGCTGTGATGAAAGCTGCCCAGGAACCTTCCAAGTTTGAATTCCTCTATCCACTGGAAGCTCCAATCAAGGAAAAAATCGAAATCATCGCCCGCGAAGTATATGGCGCTGATGGTGTCGATTATAGTGAGTTAGCTGAAGAACGTATTCGCGAATACACCCGCTTGGGATACGATCAGCTGCCGATCTGCATGGCTAAAACCCACCTCAGCCTGAGCCACGACCCGGCGCTCAAGGGCGTGCCTAAAGGATACCGCATCCCCATTCGCGATGTGAGCGCCTCAATCGGAGCAGGTTTCCTTTACCCGCTGTTGGGTACGATGAGCACCATGCCGGGTTTACCCACACGGCCAGCCTATTACGATATCGATATCGACTTTGCGACTGGACGCATCCTGGGCTTGAGCTAACCTATCCCCTGAAAATATCCAAAGCCGCCAGCGTAATTCTGGCGGCTTCTAGTTTAGTTCCAAGAAATCTCAAGGTAAGATTCTATGAATTCTCTTAAGGTTTTATGCTCATTCTTGACTATAGGGTATAGCGGGCTACAATTATTACAATCATAGTTTCTCAAAGTGTTAAAGGCGGCTTATATGAAAAATAAAACTGGAAAAATATTTGTCATCCTCCTGATCGCAATGGTGGTTCTGGCATGTTCCCCATTTGGTTTACAGTATGTTCTTAGAGGTCAAGGGACAGCAACCCCGACACCAGAATTACCAATTCCAGAACCTCAGGTTACAGAAACCCCAACGACTAATGTGGTTGCACCAAATATTGTAGATTTAAATGACACATTGGTAGCGCTCTATGAAAAGGTGAGCCCTGGTGTAGTTTCCATCCAATTTAGTACCACGGAAGGTGAGGGTTTAGGGTCAGGCTTTGTGGTTGACAAACAAGGTCACATTGTGACTAACTATCATGTTGTGCAGGATGTGGATTCGCTTGAAGTTCATTTTGCATCCGGCGAAAAAGCCTATGCCAAAGTCCTTGGGGTTGACCCAGATTCCGATCTTGCTGTGATTTCAGTGGATGTGCCCGAGGAAGAACTTATGCCGTTGACTTTGGGTGACTCTGATGCTGCCAAGGTGGGGCAGTTAGTGGTCGCGATTGGCAATCCATTCGGCTTGAGCGGCACAACAACTTTAGGGGTTATCTCCGGGCGCGGCAGAATTCTCGATTCCTTGCGTACAACGGCGAGTGGGACGGCATTTTCTGCCGGTGATGTTATCCAAACTGATGCGTTGATTAACCCAGGCAATTCTGGTGGACCCTTACTCAACCTAAACGGCGAAGTAATCGGCGTAAACCGTGCTATTCAAACCAGCGGTATAACGCTCACCGGTGAAGCTGCGAATACTGGTATTGGGTTTGCGGTTTCTTCTAACATCCTGCGCAGAGTGCTGCCTTCACTAATCGAAAATGGTTATTACGATTATCCCTACTTAGGTCTTACTGCCCTCAACAGCCTCAGCTTGATGGTCATCGAAACCTTGGGTCTCCCGCAAGAAACTGGCGCATACATCACCGATGTGGTTCCTGGAGGACCTGCGGACCAGGCTGGGCTTCGTGGAGGAACGCGCCGCACAAATATCACTGGGCTCTATGCTGGGGGAGACCTTATCATCGCCGCAGATGGACATCCGGTCAAGGAGTTCAGCGATCTACTCAGCTACATGATCTTGAACAAAGCCCCTGGGGATGTGATTACCTTTACGATCTTGCGTGACGGCGAACAATTGGAAGTACCAGTCACTTTAGGAAGCCGGCCATAACCATAGATTGTTAAATAAATAAAGCGGCTGCTTTTGTAAGAGCAGCCGCTTTATTTTTTCCTAGTGATTATGGTCTAACGCGTTCTAACACAGGGATCTTATTCGTAGCGCAATGCTTCCACGGGCTGTAGATTCGCTGCGCGGCGGGCAGGGTACCAACCAAAAAACACGCCAACAGCAGCGGAGAATAGGGTCGCGAGTAAGATTGAGTTCACACCGATGACTGGCGTAAGCGGTGCTCCCGAATTAGCCGCGATCAAACCGACCAATGAAGAGAGCCCCCAGCCAAAAGC
>DICP01000061.1:0-6488 GCA_002417685.1 Candidatus Mesolinea sp. UBA5823 | reverse complement strand
TTCCGTGCACCTAATGCCTTACGCAAGCCGATTTCTCGGGTCCTCTCGGTCACCGTCACAAGCATCATGTTCATAATGCCGATACCGCCGACCAGCAGTGATATCCCGCCAATTCCGCTTAGCATGATCGTCAATATCTGGGTAATGCTATTGGCGATTGCGAGAAAATCTTCTTGGTTAGTGATATTAAAATCGTCAGGTTGGCGCGGGGTCAGACGGTGAGCGGAGCGCATTATTTCGCGCGTTTCTTGAATGGCTAAGGTCATGCTCTGGCTATCTTGCGCTTGCACGATGATATAGTCCACCTTTTCGGATCCTGCGCTATTCTTGACGCGCATCTGCATTGAAGAAATAGGCATATAAATCATAAAGTCCGGCGAGCTGAACTGGTTGCCGCCCTTGGGCTTGGTAACTCCAATCACACGGAAAGGATGCCCATTGATACGTAAAACAGTTCCCACGATGCCAGAGGATTTGCCTGTGAGACGTTCAGCTGCACGCGGACCAATCACGATAACTGAGGCTCGGGATGATTGCTGACTCTCTGTAAAAAAGGAGCCTTCTTGGATCTCCAAGTTAAGAATTTGCTGAATATCCGGTGTGGAGCCCGTCACATTGGTCGAAAGTGTGTCACTTCCATAGGTGATTGTCGTCGAGCTAAAGAGCACGGGGGCTACACGTGCAATATGCGGCGCTCTCGCTCGGTTAGATAAATTAGAGACGTCGCTCAATGTCAAATCTTGCGGGTTGGTAATATCTTCCATAAGGTTGCCGGGCATCACATAAAGAACATTGGTGCCAATGGATTCAATTTGACCAGCAATGGAGGCTTGAGCTCCTTGCCCAATAGCAAGTAACGCAATCACGGCGCCCACGCCAATGATGATCCCTAAAATAGTCAAAAAAGAGCGCATACGGTTGGCAGCAATGCTGTTCCAAGCTTCTTTGAGGCCATGCAAGAAGTTCATGCTTCCTCCATATAATCAACAATGACGCCATCCTGTAAATGGACAATACGCTGAGTCTGTTCAGCGATTTTAGAGTCGTGCGTCACAATTACCACAGTTGTGCCTAAGCGCGTGTTAAGCTCGATGAGCAAGTCCATAATTTCTTGCCCTGATTTAGAATCTAAGTTTCCAGTAGGCTCATCAGCCAAAATGATTGCCGGTTCATTGACAATTGCGCGGGCAATAGCGACGCGTTGCTGCTGACCGCCCGAAAGCTCGTTGGGTTTATGCAGCATGCGGTCAGCCAGGCCAACACGTTCAAGTGCCTCACGGCTGCGTTCGCGCATGTGAGATTGATCCTGACTATAACGCAATGGAAGCTCCACATTCTCAATTGCCGTTGCCCGCGGGAGCAAATTGTACTTTTGGAATACGAAGCCAATTTTCTCATTGCGTACCAAAGCGAGTTCATCATCTACCAATTCCGAAACCAACTGACCTTCTAAGCGGTATTCTCCCGCTGTAGGGGAGTCTAAGCAGCCCAGCATGTTCATCAGGGTAGACTTCCCTGAGCCGCTTGGTCCCATGATGGCGATGACCTCGCCCGGGTAAACCTCTAAGTCAACGCCACGCAAAGCCGGTACTTCAATTTCACCAATGTAATAACTTTTATGCAGGTCACGGATTAATATTACCGGTCGTTGTGCATCATGCGTTTCCATCATGATTGCTTATCTCCCGAATGGATTTTGAATCATGGAAAGCAAGCCGCTGGGTGGATTGAGGATAATCAACTCACCTTCTTCGATATCTGCTTTGGTGATCTCAAATTTTTCGTTGGAATAACTGCCCACGCTTACCTCAACCGGAACAGGCATATTATCCCGCAGCACGTAAACCACATCCTTGCCCTGATACGTCGTCAATGCCTGGCTCGGAACAGTGAAGACGTTTTGACGTTCTTCTGTAAGGATGGTTACACCAGCCGTCATGCCAGGTTTGATCATATCTTGGCCGTTGTCCAGAGCAATGGTAACCCGGTAACTCACAACGCCAGTGCGCGCATCACCCACATGATCTATTTCTACAACTTTACCGGTGAAAGTCTGCTCAAAAAATGCATCAAAAACCAGTTCTGTGACCTGTTCCAATTGAATGTGGGGAATATCCACTTCCGAAATAGGCACATCCACATAAAGCTGGCTCAGGTCCGCCAATTGAGCAGCCTGCATGCCCGCAGAGACCACATCCCCTGGTTTGGTGTAGAGAGCAGTTAACGTACCATCAAAAGGTGCTGTGAGTTCAACCGAAGCTAAGCGCTTGTTGGTCGCTTCCAATTGCAACTCTAAACGTTCTTTTTCATCTGGATCCGGACCGTTTTTGATTTTTTCGAGCGTTGCCTGAGCATCCTCAATGCTTTGGTTTTGCACAGCGATTTGGGCATTTAGCTCTTCGATTTTCTGGTTAATCACCTCTGGATCACAAAAATCGAGCTCAGCCTTCGTGGAACGCACTTTAGCTAAGTTTTGCTCTGTGGGGTTATTTTGATAAGTCTCTAACGCATCTTCATAATTGGTGCGTAAGTTATTCAAGCGCCAGACAGTGCATTCGCGCTCTTCCAAGATTTCCAGTTCATGCTGAAGCGAAGAAAGCGAAGTCTGTGCCTGGGCGATGTTGACTTGCAGCTGTGTGCGCTGCAGAGCTGTGTTGCTTTCTAAGTCCTCCAGAGATTTTTCGATAGAAATTTTATCGGCACGCGCTTGAATAATATCCACAGGCAAATCATTTTCATCCAATTTTAAAATGACCTGGTCTTTGCGCACGGCATCACCAACGGTTAAATCGGATTGATCTACCGTGCCACTGGTCTGCCAAATCAGCACAGCTTGATGTTCGGGGCGTACTGTTCCGGTCCCGTTCACGCTGCTAACAAAAGTCTCGCGGCTGTAGGGAACTGTCTCCAATTGAGCTAAGGTTTGCAGCCCTTGTTGATATTGCCGGTACTGCGTGAAAGCATAAATCCCTACGGCAACGACCAAAATTAAAACGATCGTCCAGATAGTTTTTCCGCTTCTTTTCCGTTTTTGTGTTTTTACTTCTTCAGCCATATCTTCTCCAAAAATGTGTAAGTTGTCTTAATTTATCATTGAACTATCGGATTTTTATTAATATGCGTTATACAACGCCTTTTTTACCCGGGTTAATAATTAAATCAGCCTATATGTTACTTGATGAGTGCAGAAACAGGCTTAAACGCAGGGTGCTGGGCATCACGCATCAAGGCAAAAAGCGCCATTTCTACACTGGTCAGGTGCACACCGCAAGCCAAGAGCTCTGTTAATGCTGTACTTTTATCACTCAGCCGGCGCGAAGAAACAGCATCAGTGACCAAGTAAACTTCAAACCCCTGTGCAAGCAGATCCATAGCACTTTGGTAAAGGCAAATATGCGCTTCAAAGCCGCAAAGCAGCATTTGCTTGCGGCTAAGGGCTTGCACAGCCTGCCTGACCGCTTGGTCACCCCAGATGCTGAAGCTCATACGCGGCAGATCTGCCTGCTCTGGCAGCAAGCTTGTAATTTCTGGGATGGTGTGCCCAATTTTTTCGGGGGCTTGCGCTGTGAGCAGAGTTGGAATCCCAAGCAGCTTAGCCCCCTGCACGAGGATGCCAATGCGCTCAATGGCAGCCTCACTTTCAGCTACCACCCTGGCCAAGCGTCCTTGGGCATCAATGACAATTAAAATAGTATTTTCAATTGTTAACATACATTTACCACGTCCCTTTCAATCCTTCATTATAAGAATCAATTTCATTATAATTCCCGCCAAACAAAGGAATAAGTAGATTATATATCCTATAGGTATATAATCAGAACGAGGTGGCAAAACAATGACAGATATCCGCAGAGGGCTGCAGGCCATTGGCAAAGCATTCAGCTTATGGTGGCAGGATTGGAGCAACCAAGAACTGGTCAGTTTGGCATTCATTCTGCTCAGCCTGACGGTGCTGGGTTTTGCGCCGGCGCTTTTCGGCGTCTTTCACCAAGCGTTAGATCTGACGCGCGGCATTCGCACTGGCATCGCCGGCTGGTGGGAGGGGGTCAAACTGTACCTCAAAGATAGTTTGCTATGGGGCTTGCTCAATTTAATTGCATTGGCGATATTCGCCTTTACCCTATGGTTTTACGCCAACAGCAGCTTCAGTTTGGCGCCTTATCTGGTCATTCTGATTTCCGTTTTAGCCCTCAGCTGGTTCGTGTGGCAATTTATCTCTTTAGCTTGCTATTTCCTCCAAGCCGAGCGAAGCTTAAAGCTGGCTTGGAAAAATGGCTTTGCTGTGCTGTTTACAGAGCCGCTGCTTGTGCTCTTGCCGGGCTTGCTGGCTTTTAGCTTGATGTTACTTTCGGTACGCTTTTTCATCCCTTTGATGATCGGTTCGCCTGCACTGATGAGCTTGATCGCACTCCTTTGCGTACAGAGTTACACTAAGGCTAGTAATACAAGTGAAAACACATAATCTGTACCGTTTTCCACATAAGTCGTGTTAAAATTATCCAAGTAATTCCATCTCAGTAGATAGCCTTTATCAGGAGAATCTCATGGCAAGGAAAGTCCTTGGATATATACAACTTATCTGGACATGTAGCTATTGTGGCACAAAAAATCCCGGGGCGATTAAATCCTGTACGCAATGTGGCTCTCCGCAAGCTCCTGATATCCAATTTGAAAAAGTCGATGCAGAATCCTTCGATTTTATCAAAGATGAAGCATTGATCCGCATGGCACAAAAGGGTGCAGATAAACACTGCCCCTACTGCGGCACACGGAACAACATCGATGCTGAAACTTGTCTAAAATGTGGAGGTGACCTCACCATCGACGCTAAAGTTCGCGAAAGCGGAGCGACAATAGAAACTCGGGCAAACAACCAAAAATCATTCGCTCCCCAAAAACGCCCTCAACCCTTTCTAATTATTATCCTGCTGGTGGGAATCGTTGGGTTTGTTTTCCTCATCCGCAATCTCACCCGAACAGACCAAGTAAGTGCGGTAGTAAGTGCGGTCTCTTGGCAGCGCAGCCAGGTGATTGAAGCCTATCAGCGCGTCGAACGTAAGGGCTGGGAAGATGCGATTCCCTCCGATGCAACGTTAGTAAGCTGTGAGCTGCAATATCGATACGATTCCGACGCATCCCGTCCGATCGCAACCGAGGTTTGCGGCGAACCTTACACTATCGATACGGGCACAGGTTTGGGTCAAGTCGTTCAGGATTGCGTCTACCGGGTATATGAAAATTATTGTACCTACACAATCATGGATTGGCTGCCTGTGGAGACTCTTGTCAGTTCTGGCGTTGATTTGAGTCCATATTGGCCAACTTTTGAGCTTGCCAACGATCAACGGACGGGAAATCGCACGGAACGCTATGAAATCACCTATTCCGCAGCCGGTGATTCCTTTACCTATTCCACTACTAATGAAAGCTTGTATTTACAAGCTCAGCCAGGCAGTTCTTGGTTACTTGAAATCAACCAGTTCAATAGCGTGATCTCCGCTGAGCCTGTGCAATAAGCGTGAAACCCTCTATTTATCTCCGCTAATCAGAATCCAATCATCACCACTCTTAATCGCATAATGGGGCAGCCAAGCCAAACCGAATAGCTCCACGACGATGTCTTTTTTGAGGGGCTGAACATATACCTCTCGGATGGTTCCGATCGACTGAGTGCTTTGCGTCTGGAGTGCGTCAATTTCAGCTTGCATCTGCTTATCCAGGTCAGCTAATTCCGCTTCATACTTTTTAATCATTTCCTCTGATTCTTTTACACCAGCTTTTGCCGTCGAAGTTAGGCGGCGTTTTGTCATCGATGTGCTCAAGCTGCTCTTTCTACCTTTAAACAGTTTAGCTACATTCTCTATCCCTTTGACTGCCTCTTCAGAGCGGCGCTGCTTTAACACATCCTCATCCCGTTCCAATTCCAGCTCTTCGCGCAACTTTTTATCTTCGATGGTCTTCTTTAGTTTGGCATACTTCTGCTTTATCTTCTCAACGGTTTCTGCGCTGCTTCCCTGGCTGGCTCGTTTACAGCGCTCTTCGAAGGCTTCACGGCTCTCGCCAGGTTCGGAGACGAGCTTGAGAGCATCGTTTTTGAAAAGCGTAAGCGTTTGCGTGCGGTAAACCCATTCGATAAAATCTTTTTTCAGCGCACTGATGTTAACTTCATCATCAAAAGGATAGCTCAGATCACCAAAGGTCGCCTCGGGCAGCGGTTGACTTTCCAGCTCAACGGGGTCAATAGGCTCCACACGGTAATCCTCCCAGCGCACCAATCCGCGGGTCTCCAGCTTTGGCAAACGCACGCTCACCTTCACCTGGGTGTCCAGGTTATAGGTGCGGTTGGCAAAGTACACATTAGCCTGCCCTAAAAGCGCTGGCTGGTAATGCACAACGGCTTGAGAAGCTGCCCCTGAAAGGCTGATGCCTTGGGTTTTTAGTGCCTCAGAGAGCGTACGCTTAAGTGGCAGGTAATAAACCTCCACCTG
>DICP01000038.1:24299-24730 GCA_002417685.1 Candidatus Mesolinea sp. UBA5823 | reverse complement strand
GTTGGCAAGACCACCAGCTCCATCATATTGGGTGAAGATCATCAGGTAACGGTAGATTTTGAAAAAGCCGGGGATGTGATCCAGCCAGTTTCTATGGTGATGGGTCTGGCTACGTTGGATCCAAGCTCTGCAATCGAAAGGGTCGCCTTCATAGGCGAAGCGATGATGGAGTGGAGTAATCCAGGGAAAATTACTGGCATTGCGGTGGAAATCACTAAGGATGCAACCTCTCGTGTTCTGGCAAAGCTCATAAGCGCGATGGAAGGGAACCTCCCGGATGTCGAGAGGACATTGGAAGATTTGAAACTATCTCTTCCTAAAGAAGAAGGAACCTCTTTGGCAAAGTTGATACTTGCAAATACTGTCGGTTCCGAGGAGGCTCAAGCAAAAATGCAGGAGCTTAAGGCGCAAATGGCACAGCTGGCTGGAGA
>DICP01000038.1:23506-24278 GCA_002417685.1 Candidatus Mesolinea sp. UBA5823 | reverse complement strand
CAAAGCCAGGAGGAAGGAACCCTAACCGGCGAACAACAGAAACCTACCACAGGACCCATCACGACGAATGGCATCGCCGGCACTTATAGCGCCACCGCAGTGGTACTGTACACCGCGGAAGATGTAGAAGCTGAGGAGATGTCTGTTACATTGCAACTCAACGAAGGCGGTACAGGCACAGCAAACGTAAACGGTTTTAGCGGCGATGCAGTATACGCTGGCAATTCAGTTTATTTTTCGGTAACAATGACGGAAGGTGGCTATGCGGTTTCCTGTGTGTTCGATGGAACAGCTAGCCAAAGCGGCAGCCATACTTCCATAAGCGGGACTATGCAGTGTTCCATGATGAGCATTATATTAGCCACCTATAGCTGGACCGCGCAAAAGTAATCATGATTCAGCAGTCATGTAAAATTGCTTAAACGCTCAGGCATATCGATAAACACTTACAAAAAGGAGATGGTACGAAAGGTTTAAAGGAAGCAATCATATTTGCGTTTGGTGCTCACAGCGGGCAGGGTGAGGGCAGATTGAAAATCTTAACTTTGAAAAATTTGGATGTAATCGATTAACCATTGTTTTTCAACGCCCTCCAATCAAAAATAGCGCAGATAGAAATAGGAACTATACTGCGTCACCCATAGGAAATCTCTCCATGGGAATATTTTATGCCTATAGCATCATTGCCTGAAGTTGCTAACGCTTATAGATACGTCGTGCGGTCTTCTAAGTTCGGGATCGAGCACAAGAAGCGGAATGGCTCTTCACCGAT
>DICP01000038.1:10340-23418 GCA_002417685.1 Candidatus Mesolinea sp. UBA5823 | reverse complement strand
GCTCATCGCCGAGCGTAACCTTGGCTTTCCCGCTGAGCACATACTGCTCATGCTCCACAGTGTTAGTGTGCAGCGGCATTTTGCCGCCCGGCTGAATGGTGAAGCAGCGCATGGCAAAATGGGGTGCCTCTTCAGCCGAAATCAGCACTTGCTTGCTCACACCTACGGCATTCGGGACTGCCTCGCTGTGAATATTATCGATGTGCTTTATAGACATACGCACTCCTATTGAGTAATCTTTGTAAATATTATATCTTAGGAGTTTAATGGATTAGTTTTTCGCTAATATCCTGAGCTAAACTGTTTACCATTTTTCACTGTTAAGCCTCTCTCTGCAGGGTATAATCCCAATTGGTTTGTGATCTACGCAAAAGAAAACAGGAGGCTTTGCGTATGCTGGTTGTACACTATAAGCATCTTCAAATTGAATGCGTTCAAGGCGATATCACCCGCCAACCGGATGTGGACGCCGTGGCCAATGCTGCCAACGCGGAGTTGCTGCCCGGAGGCGGCGTATCGGGTGATATCCACCGCGCTGCGGGCCCGCGCTTAGCCGAAGCCTGCCGGCCGCTTGCGCCTATTCAACCTGGGCAGGCTGTCATTACACCTGCCTTTAACCTGCTGAACCGCGCTGTCATCCACTGCCTCGGTCCGGTTTACGGCGTGGATAGCCCAGCGGAAACGCTGCTCTCGGCGTGTTACCGCAACGCCTTGCAATTAGCCGAAAAAGAGGGCTTAACGTCGATAGCATTCCCCGCAATCTCTACGGGCATCTTTGGCTATCCCTTTTCCGAAGCCGCCCGCATTGCCATCCATACAGTCTTAGATGAAGCCGAGCAGCTTTCTACCGTGCAGCGCGTGCGCTTTGTGCTCTTTGGGCAAAAAGATTACCAAATCTATGCGCAGCTCCTGCCCGAGATCATCCGCCTGCGGGAGGAATATGCCCGTCAGGCGCTCTTCACGGACCTTTACGAGCTGACCATGATGCAAGCTTACCAGGCTGAGGGCATGCTGGACCAAGCGGTCTTCACGCTTTCAGTGGGCAAGCTACCCCAGGAACGCAACTTTCTGCTGGCGGCAGGTTTGGGCACGGTGCTCGATTACCTCGAGAATGTGCGTTTTGACCAAGCCGCTCTGGATTATCTCGCCACCCTGCCGCTCTTCAAGCCCCAATTTATCGAGTCCCTGCGCAATTTCCACTTTACGGGCGAGGTTTACGCTCTGCCGGAGGGAACTCCTTTTTTCGCCGATGAGCCTATCCTCGAGGTGGTTGCCCCGCTGCCAGAATGCCAGTTTATTGAGACTTACCTAATGAACCAGATTCACATCCAAACACTGCTGGCGACCAAAGCCCAGCGTGTGGTGCAGGCTGCCGGCGGGCGCGCCGTCGTTGATTTTGGCGCCCGTCGCATTCACGGTGTGGACGCGGCTGTGAAAAGCGCCCGCGCCTTCTTTATTGGCGGAGTCAACGCCACCTCAAACATCTTAGCCGGCCGAGAATATGGCATCGCGGTCTCTGGCACGATGGCGCACTCTTATGTGCAGGCGCATGAAACGGAGCTGGAAGCCTTCCGGGCTTTCACGCAGCTTTACCCCAAGACATTTTTGATCGCCGATACATATGGCAGCCTAAAGGGTGTGCAGGACGTCATCGAACTGGCTCACGAGCTGGGTTCGGACTTCCAGGTAGCCGGTATCCGCCTCGATTCGGGCGACCTCGTCGCGCTTTCCCGCCAGGCACGTCAAATGTTGGATGACGCCGGCTTGAAGCGGGTGCAAATCTTTGCCAGCGGCGGGCTGGACGAATACAAAATCCAGACCCTGCTGGCAGCTGGTGCACCCATTGACGGCTTTGGCGTCGGGACGGCAATGGGCGTCTCGAGTGACGTCCCCAGCTTAGATATCGCCTATAAGCTTACCGAATACGCTGGCAGAGGACGCGTAAAGCTCTCCCCTGCCCGCACAGTCCTGGCAGGGCGCAAGCAGGTTTTCCGCCAGTCCCACGGCAGCCAGGATGTGAGCGACACCATCGCCCGCGCCGAGGAGCAGCTTCCAGGACGACCGCTGCTTGTGCCCGTCATGCGCGGGGGGAACCGCCTGCAAGCCGCTGATGTGAGCTTGCCGCAGGCGCAAGCATATGCACGGGAGCAGATCTCCCGGCTGCCCAACGCACTCCTCGCGCTTGAAAAAGCTGCAGAGCCTTATCCCGTGATAATATCCCCAGCGCTCCAAAAATATCAACAGGAAACCCAACGGCGCTTTGCAGTGCAAGAGGAGGAATAAAATGACAGAGCTCAGCTTTGCCTTTCAACCAGGAGATGCTCTCTTGATTATCGATGTTCAGAATGATTTCTGCCCCGGCGGCGCTTTACCCATTCCCGCTGGTGACCGGGTGGTGCCGGTGCTCAATGCATGGATCGACGCCGCTAGCCAAGCCGGCACGCCCGTCTACCTGAGCCGCGATTGGCACCCTAAGCATCACCCCAGCTTTACCGAGGAAGGCGGTCCTTGGCCAGTGCATTGCCTGCAAGATACAGCCGGCGCTGCTTTCCACCCTGGACTGCATAAACCGTCAGAGGCAGTAATCATCACCAAGGGTACGCGCTTCGACCAGGACCAAAACTCCGCTTTTGACCAGACCGGCTTAGCCGTACACCTGCACAAAATTGGCATTAAGCGGCTTCTCGTTGGCGGCTTAGCCGAGGATGTGTGCGTCTTGGCTACCGTGCTGGATGCGCGCGCGGAAGGCTTTGCCGTGAGCGTGATTGCCGCCGGAACCCGGCCGGTGACGCCTGCTGGCGGTGCCGCAGCCCGGCAGAAAATGACAGCCGCTGGCGCAGTGCTGTTGTAAAGAAGCCAATAGTTCTCGCCGGTCTCCAGAGTGCGCAGCCTACTCGTAGGGTACCGTGCGAGCGGGTTTGACCGTAGGTCTCCACAGCCATTTGGCATGGTCAAGAGAGTGCGTAGCCTGCCCGTAGGGTACCATGCAAGAACAGAAGATTACCAAGCAAGTGATTCCTAAATGTGCAAAAAATACTTGACAGCACCTAAAAATACTCCCATTCAGGTATTCCCAATTTAGAATAAATTTGTTATAATTAATAAATTTTCTTTCCTACATAAGTTAATAGAAGGGCAAACGCCATGAAAAAAGTCGCAAGTGCACTTTCCCCAATTCTGATCCTGACCCTGTTGATGCTTTCTTTTCCTCATCCTGCGCATGGGCAGACAATCAATGCTGCATTTATCGTGAACACAATTGAAGACACACACGATGAAAACATTGGCGATGGAGTCTGCGTTGATGAATTCAACAAGTGCTCTCTTAGGGCAGCTATTGAAGAAGCCAAAGATCTCTTCTCCAACCACGCGACCATGACTACCATTACTTTCGGCTTTACTGGTCCACAAACCATCTATCTTGATGACGAGCTGCCAAGTTATTCACCTGCGAACATCATTGGACCTAACGACCTTAGCGTGACCATCGATGGGAAATATATCGCAGGCCTCAGCAAAGGAATTTACCTAAACTATTCGTCCAGTACAACCATCAAGAATCTGCGTTTACAGCACTTCTCATTTGCGGCAATTTATAGCGGGAACTATTATGGCCATCATACCATCGAAGGAAATATCATTGTCAATAATGCCAATAGAGGTATCTATGTTTCAGGTTACCAAACAGTCCCCTCATCAGGCAGTATTTCGATCAAGAATAACTTCATCGGTTACGATCCTATTTTTGAAGTTCCTGGACCAAATAGCACTTATGGCATTGAATTTGACGCTCTAGATTTTTCCTCAACCGGCTCAGCCATCAACATCAGCGGTAATGTAATATCCGGAAATGTCAACTGCGGCATTTTAGTCAAATCCCCGGATATCGATGCAGAAACAATCATTCAAGGCAACATTATCGGCACAAACGATTTCGGGACTGTGGCTGTGCCTAACGGGGGTGGGATTTGTGTCGATAGGCACGCGGGACCACTGACCATAGGGGCAGATACTGCCGCTGAAGGCAACCTGGTATCAGGCAACACCTATGAAGGGATCATAGTTAGCAGAGCAGTAAACTTTACCATCCAAAATAACAACCTGAGCACCAATGCCAGTGGAACAGCCTTTTTGCCTAATGGTGATGAAGATATCTCTTTATACGATAGTACCCTTGGAAGTGTCTCTGATAACGTCGCCTTGCAGGGCATTTCAATTCATGGCTCGGAGAGTCACCCGGTTACCGAGCTGAGTATCTTGAGGAATTATGTTGGTATCACCCGCAGCGGTTTTGTGCGCCCTTTAACTACAAATATGAGTGGGATTTATGCTACATATATGCACGAAGCGTGCAAAATTGGGTTTAACCGAATAACGGGCTTTCGATCTGGAATATACATCGATGAGGGCACTTTCACCAACATTACCTCAAACAAAATATTCGACACCTCAGGGTTAGGGATTGAAATTCCTCCGTGGGGCACTAACCCAAATGATTACCTGGACGCGGATACCGGACCCAACTTTATGCAGAATTTCCCGACGTTGACGGTTGTAAAAACAGATTTTAGCTCTTACAAAACATATGACATTACAGCAAAATTGCATTCAACCCCCAATACACTCTTCAGAGTGGAGGTGTTCAGTAGTGATGTTTGTTTTACTGGTGGGTATGGCGATGGAGAAGAGATTGAAAGAACATCCAACGCGGTGCGAACGGACGGCAACGGGAATGCCACCTGGCAGGTCGAGACTCTTTACTCCTGGGAGATTGTGGGCGAGTGCTTTACAGCAACCGCTTCGAAGGTACTGGGTGACGGTCTTTATGGCTCCACCAGCGAGTTCTCCAGGCAGGTGAATCACCTCTACCTGCCGACGATTTTACGATAACAACTACTTAACCCAAAAACGACCCTTGCGAGGGTCGTTTTTGTTGTTTAAATGGATTTAGTACAGCGGAGCGTTTTGACCGCCAGGAGTCTGTGAGTGGGCGTAAGCCTGCCCGCAGGTTACCGAGCGAGGCTCTTGACCGCAAGTCTCAACATTGTTATTAAATCCGGCTTCCAGAATTTTCCGCCATAGCTGCACCCAATTTCTTGTTACCGGTAACTTCGAAGCCTTTTATTCGTACTTGAAGCTCAGAATACCAACAGTAAAGAAGACCAGTGCAAAACCGAGCAACACCGCGCATTCTTGCGCAACACCAGTCGGACCTTGCCCACGTACCGCGATATCCAAAAAACCCTGCATAGCCCAATAAGTTGGAAGAGCCTGCGCTGCATTGCGAATGCCAGCTGGAAAGAGCTCAATCGGGTACCAGCATCCACCCATCATTGCTAAGAGCATCCCTATCATAGTCGAGAGCCCATTTGCCTGGGATTCGCTTCTCACCAATGTGCCCAGCATCGTGCCAAGGGCAGCGGCAGAGAGCGCCGAAGCTACCATCACCATTACCAGCGCAGCGGGAGACTGCCCCCAGTTCATTTTCATCACCACACTTCCGAAAACGACCAAAAGTGTCATTTGTATCAAAGCAGTCAGCACTTGCCCCAGAATTGTCGCCCCCAGGTAGGAGGCTTTGGAAGTGGGTGTAACTAAAAGTCGGCGTAGTGTTCCATTAGCGCGTTCAAAGGCAAACATCGCTGAGATCCCAATGAGAGGGATGAACACCCAGGTGATTATCTGCCCAGCAGTGCTATTGGCTTTGGGATCATATTGAATCGGGTCTTCGGTGGAGCCGGCGATAGTCGTAAGCCTTTCTGGGGTTTCCGCCAGCAGTGTCTGTGCTTGAGCGAACGCTTGCTGATAGAAAGCTTGCTTTTCTACCTCCGACGCGAAAGGTTGATATTTTCCTGCGTGTTCGGTGCTAACTCGCGCCACCTCTGCCAAACTCGTTACCCGATTGATTGCCAGTTGAACAGCCTGCTCGACTGCCAGTCCGTCCAGCGCGTTGGGCTGTTTGCGCAGCTCCAGGGAAGCCTTCCCGGCATTGAGGGAAAGATCGTTGAATTCCGTGGGAATAATTAGGACAGCAGAAACCTTTAGCTGCTCAAACTCGTTGATTGCCTGGTCGTAATTCGAAAGCACGGGTCTTACAGCAGTGGACTTTGCCAACTCTTCAACCAACGCTGCGGAAAGCACTGAATTCGCCTGATCTACCACTGTCAGTTGCAATCGCGGATCACTGTTTTGAGTGGTACCGCCGCTGATGATGTAGATAAACACGATCGGTAGAACCAGGAAGAATAACCACTCCATTGGGCTTGTGAAGCGCAAAATGGTATCTTTTTTAATGATAGCAAACAATTTGCTCATTCCCGCCAAGCCTCACTTTCCCACCAGCCCACGCCGGCTCAGCATGACCGTCCCGACCCCATAAAGCACTGCACCCATCAAAACCAATACAGTAAGGTGGGTGTGTATCGCGCCCAGTCTGCCGCCCATACTCAGAATACGGAAACCTTCATTTGCCCAGCTATTAGGTGTAAGCATGCTTAGGCTGCGCACCCACTTTGGCAGCAGGCTAATATCAAAGAAGCTGCCTCCCAAAATACCAAACAAGAGCGCGATGGCAGAGCCAGTAATTGCCACCTGGCCTGGTGTTTTTAGCAAAGCTGCCATCAGGATTCCCCAGCCGGAGGCGCCAAACGCCGCTGCCAGGATAAGCAGCGTTACGCCCAACCCATCCCCCCATTGCAACCGAAACAAAAGTGAAGTACCGCCGATAACGATTGCTAGCTGAGTCACCGCCGTGAGAAAAATACCAAAACCCTTCCCTCCCAAAATATAACCCGCATTGGTCGGTGATATTAGCATACGCGCTAATGTTCCTGTGCGGCTCTCCACCAACAACGAACGCCCACCGAGCGTAATTGTATACATCAAAAAGAGCATTGCCATACCGGGCGCCATATATGCCAGCACATCGAATTTGATATTGTTAGTTTCCGCTGCGCCCGTAACCAGTTGGATAGAAGAGTTGCTAGGCGCATTCCCGACCACTTCCTGGCTTACCTCAGCACCAACCGCTGCAGCCTGTTCTGGCTGGATAGCTCCAGAGGCTAATAGCTGGCTGACAATAACCTTGCTCGAAACCCTACCTATTTCCACCTCGTTTAGAAAACTCTCTAGAATTGACCGGGCGATGCCTGTGGAGGTTGGGCGGGTGGGGTTCGCGTAAAACTCCACTGGAACTACTTGTGCAGCACTTTCTGCGGAAAAGATGCTTGTGCTAAACCCGTCAGGAACGATGATGGCCGCTGCAGCTTCATCCCGATCCACCAAGGCGCGGGCTTCAGATGGGTCAGAGCGCAGGTTTGCTAAGATCAATTCCTTTAATTCCTCAGAAGTAAACACATCCACCAGAACCTGCCCAAGTTCGCCGCTATCCTGGATCACTATTACCACAGGGATTTGGCTGATGCCGAGCTGAGGAGAACCGGAAAATCTGCCAGTGAGTGCGCCCATTCCAAGTGTGAGCGCAAACGGTGCCAGCAGCATGAAGACAAGCCCGGTTTTATCACGCAAGATCAGCCGCAGGTCTTTCAAGGCAATGAGAAAGAATTTACGCAGGTTCATAGCGTCAATCCCTTAATGCGCGCCCGGTCAGGTGTAGGAAAACTGCTTCTAAGTTAGGCTCACGGATATCTACAGAATGAATCTTGATTCCCAACTCATTGGCACGAGAGACAACCGGTGCAAGTACTTCTTCCGCTGAGGGAGTCACTAGCGCCACCTCATGGTCGCTTGGGTTGGCTTGCAGCACTCCTTGCACAGTTCTCAGCCCTTGAGCTAGGTGCTCCGGGTCCTCATTCTCTCCCACATGGAGAATGAGCGTATCCATCTCCCCAACCTGTGCTGTCAGCTCCGACTGAGTTCCCAGTGCAATCAGCTTGCCGTGGTCGATGACGCCAACCCGGTCAGAGAGTTCCTGCGCTTCTTCCATATAGTGTGTGGTGTATAGGATGGTCATGCCGGACTTATTCAGCTTCTTGACCGAATCCAGGATTGCCCGGCGGGACTGCGGATCGATGCCGACCGTCGGCTCATCCATAAACAACAAACGTGGTTTGTTTAGCAGTCCCACGCCGATATTCACCCGGCGCTTCATACCCCCGGAATAAGTCTTCACGCGCTCCTTGGCACGGTCTGTCAGCTCGATTTGCTCCAGCACTTCACTCACGCGGTTTTTCAGCGCTTTTCCAGTCAGACCATACATCTCACCCCAAAAGTTCAGGTTCTCGAGCGCGCTCATATCGTCATAGAGCGCGATTTCTTGCGGAACGACTCCAATCAGCCGTTTAACTTCCATTGGTTGCTTGGTGACCGAATAGCCTAAAACTGCCGCGTAGCCCTCGGTAGGCGCGATGAGTGTGGATAGGATAGAAATGGTGGTTGTTTTGCCGGCTCCATTAGGACCAAGCAAACTAAAAATCTCGCCTTCCTGAATATCAAAGGAAATTCTGTCAACGGCAATCTTACTGTTATATTTCTTTACTAAGTCACGTACTTCGAGTATAGTGCCCATTTATCTCCAGTGAGATGACAGTAAAATCGTAGAAAAACTCGGATGTGATTATACAAGATAATTACCCCACAATCAGAGCAATAATAGGCGCCTCTCGCCTATACAAACACTGATGCATTAATGTTATCTAGTAAAGAGTTGTTCCTTCAAATAGTGACAAAACTCTCGCCATTTTTGGCAGCATAGGTTATTATTTTGCGAAGTTTAATCTGATTAGGAAAGAGATGTTAAGCGTAGACCAATCCACTTATGAGGAAATTTTAACCATACCGGGGTATGAATGCGACGCCAACCTGCGTTGGAAACCTTCTGCATTTTTGCAGCACATGACCGCAGCCGCCAATCAACACATCGACCTAATAGGCGAAGGCTACCAAGCCCTGCTCGACCAAGGGCTGGTGTGGGTACTTTCGCGCGTGAAGTTCCAATTCTTGCGCTTTCCACGCGTGGAGGAGCAGATTACCATCCGCACCTGGCCCAAGACCATCCAGCAAAAGCTCTTCTTCATCCGCGACTACGAAATCTTGAGCGCATCGGGTGAGCTGCTCACCGCCGCCACTTCGGCATGGTTAATGATGAACATGCAGACCCGCCGCCTGGTGCCACCTTCCGCCTTACAGCTAAACCTGCCGCAAAACCCCAACCGCCATGCTATAGATGAACCGCTGGAAAAGCTCACTCCACCTGCGGTTGGCGAGGAAAGGCTGCGCTTGCGTGCCGGTTACTCAGCCATAGACGTAGTCGGGCACGTCAATAACGCACGATACATCGAGTGGGTTTGCGACGCCTTCCCCATAGATTGGCATCATAGTCATCAGCTCGAGGCGCTGCAAATCAATTACGACCGTGAGATTCACCCCGAAGATGAAGTTATCGTGAAGGTAGCCTCGCTGGACGGGCAGCCTGGCACTTTTGCACTCTCTGGCCATAACCTGACCCAAAACACAGAGTCGTTTACCGCTGCAGTCAGCTGGAAAGATAACCCCGCTTAACCGACGATTTCCACATCGGTGCTGGGCTTCAGCCGGCTTTTGAACAGTGCGGAAACAGTTTCGAAGTACCCCTCCATGAGGTAGCGCTCCAAGCCAAACTTTCGGTAGACCCAATCCGCATAGTGATAGTTCATACGGTCCACAAGCACCTCGTCAGCATTGCCGGCTAGCAGCTCCGGCAAGTCCTCCGCACCAGGCAGTAATGGCGCAATCATTACGAATGTGTGAATGCCTGCCGCGTGCAGCTCTTGCAGCGCCTCGATGCGGCTGGGGATGGAGGGGGCATGCGGCTCAAAAATCTGCCGAATATGCTCATCAGCTGTGCCAATGCTCAGCCCCACTTCCACACCTTCGCCAGCACGCAGGATGTCGATATCGCATGTCACGAGGGGCGACTTGGTCTGGACAGAGACCGGCCATTGGGCATTGATGAGAATCTCCAGGCACTGCCGGGTGAGGCGGTATTGCGCTTCCAGGGGTTGGTAAGGGTCACACACCCCGCTGACCCACACACGGGCAGGCGGTTTGTGCTGGATTTGCTTAGCCAGCAGCTGGGGGGCATTAACCTTGACGTCCACAAATTCTCCCCAGGCTTCTTTATGCCCGCTAAAACGGCGCATGAAGCGCGCATAGCAATAGCTGCAGGCGTGCTCGCAGCCGGTATAGGCATTGATAGTGTAGGGGAACACCTGCGACTTGGAAAGAATGCTTTTGGCGTGCACTTCTTTGACAATCATAAGACCTGATTTTGAGATTGGTCTCGCATGTGGGTCAGTTTCTTGGCCCCACCATGCACTTACTGTTCCATCAATCCATAACAAGGGTAAATGCCTTGCTCAGCCAAGCCCTCGAGTACGTCCGGTGTCAGCATATCAGCAGCGTGGTAATGCAGCCCAAAGCGGCGCTGAATCTCGTGGATATAACCCGCTTTTTCAGCTTTGGCGATGATCTGGTCGCATTGCGCTTCTGGATAGGTGGTGAGCAGTGCTCGCCGGAATTCGGCTAAAATCTCTTGGCGTTTTTGCGGGTCGGAGGGTAATGTCATGCGCATGCCGGTATATTTGCTATCGTAGGCTTCACATATTTTCTGTTCAGAAAGATTCGGGTAGCTGTTATTGAAGACCACCATATCATAGTCCAACTTTTTGCGCGGCGTGCTCAGACTCTTGGGGTAGCCTAAGCTGAGCAGCAACATAGGTGCCACCAGTTTAGGTAAGTTATACATCTGTGCTGCAGCAGGGATGTTGTCGATAATCGTGCCCACATAGCATGAACCAATGCCATACAGCCATGCGGCGGTCTCGATGGTCTGTGCCGCGCATACCAGATCGTCCATGGCGATGGTGTAATGCCGGAAGCTTTTATTGCAGGTGAAGGGTGCATCGTTAGCACGGCTATAGACAGCTAGTTTATGCCAATCCAAACAAAAGATAAGGTTCACAGGTGCTTGGGCGATAAAAGGCTGATCCCCGCAAAGCTTGCTGAGCTGCTGGCTCTTGACGCGGCTGCGTTCTACGATAATGGAATATGGCTGCAAGTTCCCGCCGGTGGCGCTATTAATGCCTGCAGCAAGCACTTCATATAAAATTTCCTCAGGAATAGGGTCGTCCTTAAACCGCCGCACAGACTGACGGTTTTGCATCAGTCCAACGGCCCAATCGGCTTTATCTAAATCTCGCTGCATCATATACCTCTTCTCAACATAACCTAATTTTAATGGATAATTGGCTAAGTTGGGCTGGATTGTGAAAATTTGGTCTGGGAAAAATCCCTTTTTGGATGC
Source organism: Candidatus Mesolinea sp. UBA5823 (assembly GCA_002417685.1). Lineage (GTDB taxonomy): Bacteria > Chloroflexota > Anaerolineae > Anaerolineales > Anaerolineaceae > Mesolinea. Next base: position 12,116 of record DICP01000038.1, on the reverse strand, counting down.
TTAAAGGCACTCGACTGTTTGAAGGAGTGCCTTCTTTTGCAAAACAACCTTCGAAGAAGTCAAACTACTTCCTCAGGACGGAAACACGTTCAAAACTGGTTCTTAGAAATTTATCTCTTCTGGAGTGATTTCCAAAAACAGAGTTGTTTTCGCCTATGAGAATTGTATTGTGATGATCTTGTCTCCAAAGTAGGATATCGCCCCTGAATCGCATGCCCCACGCTGACAGCCGCGGCAGAACTCGACACACTTTTCAGGAGAAACCACCAAAGGCTTACCATCGCTCTCGATAAAAACGCTATGAGGGCAGAACTTTATACAAGAGAAGCAGCTTGTGCATTTTTCATAATCGATGATGGGATACCAACTTTTAGACATGCCTCAGCCCTTTTAATAGTTAAGAATTTACCGTGATTAGGTTTTTTATAGCCTCAATAGCCTGATCAGTCTGCATGTTCCTGATATCTACTGCAAAATGATGAGAGGTATCGAAACTAGCCTCACGAAAGGCATCTCGGAACATTTTCGACTGCATGACGGGATCACAGCCAGCGATGAACAACTGCTCGATGCTCTTATCAGCAGCGATGGTTTTGAGATATGTATCGCCATCATCTGCACAAAGCTGTGGGTGGATGGCGACGAAATCCACTAACTTTTCCCGACGAATAGCATTGATCACTTCAAAAATATTCATCCCCTGAAACGAGGGGCAGGTTCCTTGACAAACACACAGCAAAAGCCCTTTTTTACTCATATTTTCTCCTTCCAAACAATTTACCTTGCCTTGAACAGGCTTTCAAATCCAAAGATACTCACAGTCATCTCTATAACTTTGCGGCTCACCCGTTGTTATTAGAAAGCTGGCTCGCGGGCGTATTTTTCATCCAGCTTAGCCAGCAGGTAAGAGATCACCGCGCCCACAACAAAAAGCAGCGCACAGATCGCTATCACACCTGCGCCCGTAACCCCTCGTGGGATGATCGCAATCGTCGAGCCTACCACAATGCCCAAGATGAGATGATACATGACAGCATAATGCTTCTTGAAGAGCAACGAGATCAAACGCGCAAATATTAATACGCACAACACGCCGCCAATGAGTATCGGGATGATGACACCGAAATCTAGATGGCTGATGCCAGCCGCCATTTTGTCATACAACCCAAAGTAAATTAGGAAATTAGAAGGGCTCATCCCCGGCACCACAGCGCCCAAACCCATCAAAAAGCCGCTGAGTAACCAGTTGGTGAAGCTGGGCGTAAGCTGCGAAAAGCTGCTGTTCTCCAGAGTGCGCATGGCAAACACCGTCAGGGCTGCCATTACCACCAAAAGCGCCCAGTGCCATGGCTTGCGGCCCTCCTTGCCAGAGGTCTTCAGCAGGGATGGGAATGTACCGCTGATGAAGCCGATAAATAGCCAAGTGAATTGCGCGGGGTAATTTGCGAAAGCCCAATCCACAACTGCGGAAAAAGCCACCACACCCAGCGCCCCGCCGATGCCTACGGGGATAAAGTAGACTAAGTTTTGCAGGAATTTCTCACGCAGGTTACCCAACCAGCGCATCAACGGCTCGTAAATGCCAAAGACTACGGCTAACACGCCGCCCGAAAGCCCCGGCGTGATAAACCCAACCCCTACTAAAACACCTTTCACGACCCGCAAGAGCCAATCAACAACGGTACTTTTTGGCTGCGCAATTTCTTCAGTTGCCATCAATGTTCTCCAAAATCATAATTTCAGGGCTCCATTATACTCTTATGGAATATTACGGCT
>DICP01000038.1:7699-10279 GCA_002417685.1 Candidatus Mesolinea sp. UBA5823 | reverse complement strand
GGGGAACATAGGTTAGCCCATGCTTAAACCAGCACCAGTCCAACGGTGTAAACGACGAGGAGAACGAGAAAGACTGCCAAGTAACGCAAGGCAATTTTAGGATCTGAATCGTTCTTCCAATGATATTTGCGGGAAAGCAGTGCTACTAAAACCATCACGAGGTAAATCAGCGGAATGATGACGCTGATGGTAATAAACATGAGTGGGTCGGACATCTCGTTGTTGCCTAATATAGCATAGGCAATCATCCCAATCGTCCAAAAGAGCGCGCCTAAAATTGCTGGCTGTGTTTTGATGCCACGCATTTTTTGGATGCGCGTCACAAAAATCCCCATCAGCAGGATGAGCACAAAGTATCCACCCATCAACCATAGCGTACTAATTGCCTCTCGTGTCATAACGATCTCCTCAAAACAAAACAATCATCGATTTATCAGTTGAAGAAATTATATCAGTTGATACAGGGGTTATTTTTTTCCTAAGCTTCTACTGGCTGTGGAAAACATCGGATGAGAAGAGTAAACTCTTTTAAGTAAATTTTATTCTTATAAGGTTATTATGAGCAATTTAGAGCCAACCAAAGTCTGGAAGTGTGATGTTTGTGGATATGAATATCGCGGCAGCGAACCACCGGATGTGTGTCCGCAGTGCGGCGCTAACCACTCGCACTTTAAAAGCAGCGCTTCTCCGGTTCAGCGTATTGTCATTGTAGGCGCAGGGATTGCTGGGGTGAGCGCAGCAGAAGCTATCCGCGATGATAACTCTAACGCCACAGTCACGCTGCTTTCCGATGAAGCCCACTTGCCTTATTCCCGTATGAACCTGACGCGTTACTTGGCTGGCGAAGTTAGCCTCGATAAACTCGACTTGCATCCCCAATCCTGGTATCAGGAAAACCAAATCGACCTCTACCTCAACAGTCCCGTCATTGAACTTGACCCAAAACAAAAGATGGTGCGCCGATCTGATGGACGTGCCTTCCCTTACGACACGCTGCTTCTGACCAATGGCGCACACCCCTTCGTACCACCGATTACAGGCGCACAAACCTCCGGGGTACAAACATTACGCACCTTAGAAGATGCAAACGCCATCCTGGCAGCTGCAACACAACCGATCAACGTGGTCTGCATCGGCGGTGGCTTATTGGGCTTGGAGGTCGCCGGTGCGATCTCACGGCGCGGGGCTAAGGTCACGGTGGTAGAGAGCTTAGCTTGGCTGCTTCCGCGCCAATTGGACGAGCCTGCCAGCCACATCCTGCAAGAAAAGATCGAGGCCATGGGCATTCATGTAATCGTTGGGGCGCGCACAAAAGCGTTTTTAGGCGAGGGACATGTCCGCAGCGTGCAGCTAGAAGATGGGCGCGAACTGCCGACGGATTTAGTGGTGATCAGTGCCGGCGTAACCCCCAATTTGGATTTAGCCCGCCAAGCCGGGCTGACTGTCAATCGCGGCATCATTGTGGATGAGCACATGCGTACCTCAGACCCACAGATTTACGCTGCCGGCGATAATGCTGAGTTTCACGGCAGGCTGTATGGTTTGTGGATCCCTTCCAAAAAGGAAGGCGCCATCGCAGGTTATAACGCAGTTAACCATGAAAAAATCTTTAATGAGGATCCGCCCTCTGCAAGGTTAAAGGTGCTGGGGATTGACCTCTTGAGCGTTGGGCAGATTACAGCGCAAGAGGGCGATAAAGTTTTGGCTCAGCAGACGAACGGGAATTATGCCAGCTTCGTTTTCCACGAAGTCAAGTTTGTTGGCGCTATCCTCTTGGGGGATACCAGCCTGGCGGTCCTAGTCCAGAATGCTGTCGACGCCCATCAGGATTTCAGCCAGGCGTTAGCTCAGGGCATTACCACTGCGGAGTTTATGCAGCTGCTCAGAAAATAGCCATTATAAAATCAAAATTAGGCAGGAAAATGCTCCCGTCTGTGTTTTTATATGATGGAGCATGCTTTAAAGCTGCCGCAGCCAGATGCCTGAATGGTTAGGTTGGATTTCGATAGCCCCCGCTGGGAGATGATACAGATGCGTGAGCGTCTCGGCGGTAATAATTTGCTCCGCTGCACCCACGCGCACTTTGCCGTTGCCCTCCACCAGAACGGTTTGTGTGCTGATGGCTAAGGCAATCTGCGGGTCGTGCGTGGTCATGAGGATAGTAACGCCGGCACGGTTCAGCTCCTTCAGCGTCTGCAGCAAACGGTATTGGTTACCTAAATCTAAGTGCGCCGTGGGTTCATCCAGTAGCAAAATCTCCGGCTCCTGCGCTAACGCGCGTGCCACCACAGCTAACTGCCGCTCGCCGCTGCTGAGCTTATCCATAGGCGCATCAGCAAGCGCAGAAATTCCAGCGCGTGCCAGCGCTTCCCGCGCTACGCGATGATCTTTTTGGCCGGGCATCTCGACTAACGTCAGATGCGGCGCACGCCCAAATTGCACATACTCCAACACCGAGTAAGTGTAGGGCAAGTGTTCAGCCTGAGGAACAAGCGAAATCCGCCTGCCGAGCTCTCCTCGGGTATAGCTTTGCAGGGGTCGGCTGCTCAAACTCACAGTTCCTGCTGTCGGCAGCAACCA
>DICP01000038.1:3978-7665 GCA_002417685.1 Candidatus Mesolinea sp. UBA5823 | reverse complement strand
TCGAGGTCATAGTTCAAATCAGTGAAGACTTGACGCTGACGGGAATAGCCAAAGGCAACACTTTCAAAGCTAAGCAAGGCTTCGCTCATGCCGGCACCGCCTGTCTGCGCCGCGCCATCAGAATCACAAAGATCAGCGCGCCTAATAGTGAAGTGAGGATCCCGAGCGGAATTTCGCCAATGATAAGCAGCCGCGCCAGGTCATCACATAAAATAGCAAAGATTCCGCCTAAGAGCATCGCCGCTGGCAGGCTGCGGCGCGTATCAGAGCCAAAAAGCCCACGTGCAATATGCGGCATGATCAGCCCCACCCAGCTGACAATGCCTGCCACCGAGATAATCGCCGCCGTCGCAAGGACTGCTGCTGTCATCAGCAGCAAGCGCTCCCGGCGCGGCGCTGCACCCAACGAAAACGCGGTGGTCTCTTCCAAAGCCAGCAGATTCAGCCGCCAGCGGAAAATCAGCATAATCGCCAGTCCAACCAGGCACGCTGGCAGAATGGAAAGGAACTTCGTCCAAGTGATACTCGCTAAGCCACCCAACATCCAAAAGGTTATCTCTGGAAGCTGCCGCATGGGATCTGCCATAAACTTGATGATGCCTACGCCAGCTGAAAACAGCGCCGAAACCGCAATCCCAGCCAGCACCAAGCGTAGCAGCCAATCGCCAATATGCATGCGCCTGGCAAGCAAATACGAAAAGCCCAGCCCTATAAAAGCAAAGATAATCGCCAACCCTTGCACCGCCACCGATGACGCCCCGAGAAAGACGATGCCTAGAGCTGCGCCGAAGGCTGCTCCCTGGGAAACACCCAAAAACCCGGGCTCAACCAGGGGGTTAGCAAAAATCATCTGGAATACGGTGCCTGCAGAAGCCATCACCATGCCGAGCAGCAACGCGGTGAGCAGGCGCGGCAGCCGCACGTTGAAAACCAGCAGCCTGGCGAGCTCGTTCTCGCGTAGCTGCCCAGGCTGCACAAAGCCGGCTTGCGGGTAGCGCCCCCAAAAAAGCGAAACCAATAAAATCAGCACCAGCCCGCTGGTTAGGGCGAACCAAATCCAGCTGTGTTTTGTTGCAGCAATTTCTGTGCTCTCAGGGAGTGTAACGTCATTCAAGGGAGAGCTCCTTGCAGCGCAGGCTTGATTTGGGCTTCGAATGTGGCTGAATCTATGCCATAAGCGAATTGATAGAATTCCTGCACTGCCGGCATCAAGTTTTCTGGCTTGAGCAGCTCTGGGTACAGCACCGTCGCGAGCCATTGCAACCCTAAGACCCAGCGTGTGTCCGCCTGATCCCAGCTATAGAGGTCCTTGGGGAAGCCAAGCAGTTTGCCATCTTGGACTGCGCGCAACGTTTTCCACTGCGCATCCTCCTTGAGCGAGGCAACCACGGTGCTGGGGTCATCGTTATACGCCACAATCAGGATTACATCTGGATCCCAAGCAGCGATTTGCTCGATAGTGACTGTGGTCCAGCCAGAGCTGGCTTGCACATCCTGCCAAGCTACTGCCCCACCCGCCATTTCGACTAAGCGCGTTTGCATCCAACTGAGCGGAGGCACAGTAAAAGCTACAGCGCCATCTTTGAGGGCGTATTGGAGCATAAGCGTGCTTGGGCGGGTTACCTCCTCCGGCAGCGCTGCATTGATAGCATCCACCTTCCCTTGATAATAAGCCGCGAGCTCCTCGGCGCGCTGGGGGTTGCCAAAGATTTTGCCCAAAATGCCCAAATCGCGTGCGTATTGTTCGGGCGTCTCAAAATCTACATACACCACGGGAATATTAATTGCTTCGATAGGCGCGCCATATTTCTCGGCGTTGCTGCTCTTCATCACCACCAGGTCCGGCTCCGCGCTGACAAACTGTTCAACGCCGGCATCGCGCTGGAGCCATGCCTTTTCGGCATAGTTTGGGTCCAGCAAGGAAATAAAATTGACATCGCCTTGTGCGAGATCCTCAAAAGCGACCACACGCTCACGCGCCTCGGGGAACATATACATCGCATCCAGCACCATAAGGGAGGCTTTGCCCGTCACTACAATGCGCTGTGGAAGGGAATCGAGTGTTACCGTGCGCCCCAAAGCATCTGTAAGGGTCAGTGCAGGGCTGGTTTCCGTTGGCAGCTCGGCAGGGGATTGGGTAGCTGGCTGCGTCATGGTTGGGTTAGTGCATGCCGAAACCAGCAAACTAATTAGAAGGAATAGCCATAACCATCGTTTTTTCATACGTTCTTTTCTCCTTGGAAAAATTCAGATTGATTTTCTTGCAAATAAGCCAGGATCGCCGCGATTTGGCTGCGCCGAAAGGCGCGCACTTGCACCTCGAAGGGCGAGCCCGTCAAGTTGAGCGCCCTTTGCTCGTCCAACCAGCGCTCAGCCATCTCCAGCTGGGCAACGTATAGCGCATGCACAATCTCCTGAGGCACCTGGGGGAAAAAATACAAGCGCGCAAACCACTCTTGGCGGAAAGCGCGCGGGGATGCCACCGGTGTATGCATCCAGGAAAGAAAAGCCTCCTCGCCTGCCAGCGTCAAAGTGAAGACCTTGCGCTTGGGTGAGGCTTCTCCTGGCATTTGCGTGGAGGTGAGCAGCCCTTGCTGTTCTAACTTGTTGAGCGCCCCGTAGAGGCTAGCCGGCTTCACATTCCAGATAATGCCTAAGTTAGCGCTCCAGTTTTGCAACAGGTCATAGCCGTATTGCGGCTGCTGGCGGATCAAGCCGAGCAGGGCATATTCGAGGTGCATGGGGAGTGATTTGCGCGGCGACATAAGTTTTGCCTATTCATTAATTGAGTAGCTGAATTGTAACTGAAAAATGTGACTTTGTAGAGGTATTGCACCAAAAATTGCTGCAACGGCAGCCGAAAAATGTTGGACAAAGCGCAGCAGCTTTGCTATAATTTGAATGTCAATGGGCGCGTAGCTCAGCTGGTTAGAGCGCACGGTTCACATCCGTGAGGTTCGGAGGTTCGAGCCCTCTCGCGCCCATTTTCTATTTAATAATGAGGTTTTACATCCGAGCTCAAGCGAGGGCTACGCGAAGGTTCGGAGATAAGTCCCCGGAATGGGGATTGAGCCCTCTCGCACCCATATTCTTTAGTTCTTACTTGGTACCCTACAGGCAGGCTTCGCACTCTCCTGACCAAGCAAGGCGTGTGACCTTTTTTAGGTCTCCAAGAAATTGACGATCCTACTATGACAATTGGTTATCATAACTGCTTGTAAAGAAGGAGACTTTCGGTCAACTTCCTCGCTCGGTACCCTACGGGTAATCTTACGCACTCTGGAGACCGGCGAGAACAAAAGTTTACACCTTATTTTTTGCCCATTTTCGTGTCCAATTTTTCTTAGCCACTTAACTCTCCCCCATTCTTCCCTGCTTGCGGAACTGGGTTTCATACAGCTCAGCATATAACCCAGCCAGCCGCAACAGCTCTGCATGGCTGCCGCGCTCCACAATCCGCCCGCGGTCCATCACGAAAATCACATCCGCCGAGAGAATCGTGCTCAGGCGGTGCGCAATCACAACGCTGGTGCGTTCCGTGAATACGCGTGCCATAGCTTCCTGAATGAGTGCCTCGGATTCGCTATCCAAAGAGCTCGTGGCTTCATCCAGGATCATAATCGGCGGGTTCTTGAGCAGCACCCGTGCCAGTGCTAAGCGTTGCTTTTCGCCGCCGCTCATGCGGTA
>DICP01000038.1:0-3953 GCA_002417685.1 Candidatus Mesolinea sp. UBA5823 | reverse complement strand
AGGTCATGCCCATCCAAATTGACGACGCCGCGGGTCGAATCGTATAGGCGCAGCATTAGGTAAGTGAGTGTGGTTTTCCCAGCGCCGCTGGGGCCAACCAACGCAACTAACTGTTTCGGTTCAATCACCAAATTGATATCTTCTAAGGCATACTCTCTGGCTTGGTTACGAGGTTCTTCCACCGGCAGCGGCAAGGCAATCGCGCTCTCGATAGGCAACTCTTCGATCACCAGTTCAGGGACGTTCGGGCGATAAACTTCTTGCAATAAGCCTCTCCTGCCCTCAGGATACTTAAACCAGACGCCCTCGAAGCTGATTTGCCCGCGCACCTTCTCCAGCTGAATAGGCTCAGCCGGATCTTGGATATCAGGCTCCAGGTCCAATACCTCAAATACACGCTCAAAACTGACCAGCGAGGTAGCAAACTCCACAGGAGCATTGACCAGCGCTTGAAAGGCACCATAGAGCTGAGCTAAGTAACTCGCAAAAGCAATAATGGTGCCCAATGTAATCACGCCGGCAATGACCATACTGCCTCCCAAGCCCCAAACCAGCGCTGTCCCAATTGCCATCAGGACACTCAGCAGCACCATAAAAGATCGCGCGGTGGTTGCTCGGCGGATCCCCAGGTCATGCACTTCGCGGGCGTAAGTGCTGAAGCGTTTGGTTTCATCCTGCTGCTTGCCGAAAAGCTTGACCAGCAGCGCCCCTCCTATGTTGAGGGTCTCGCCTAAATTGGCATTCATGCGCGCATTCACTTCCATCTGCTGACGGGAGATGCGCCGCAGCACCTTTCCCAGTTTTTGAGCTGCCAAAACAAAAAGCGGCACAATCACCGCGCTCAGTAACGTCAGCTGCCAGTTGAGCGAAAGCATCACCGCCAGCAAGCTCGCCACTTGGATAACGTTCGTCACCAAGCTCACCAGCGTGCGGTTAACGGCGTTCTGTGCCTCGACCACGTCGTTATTCAGACGGCTGATCATCTCGCCCAGGGGTGTATTGACAAAAAAGTGCAGCGGCATGCTCTGGAAATGGTCATAAAGTGCCACGCGCAGGTCGAAAATCACACCTTCGCCAACGCGAGCGCTGAAATAGCGCTCCAACAGCTGGAAGGCACCGCTGACGAGCGGAACTATGAAGAGAGCCCCCGCATAAAGCGCTAATAAGTGAACGTCTTTATTGGGAAGAACGACGTCTACCAGCTGGCGCATGATGAGGGGGTTGAGCAGATGGAGCAATGTGGTGATGAGAATTGCGCCGAGTGAACCTAAAATGCCGCCGAGATAGGGCTTTGCGTATTGCCAAACGCGCTTTAAAATTTCTCTGTTAATTGCCGGCTTTTCATCGCTGGCATTGATAAAACCTCTCCAAGGATGTCTGCTGCTCATGATTCTCTCACGTTTATTGTACCCTGCTAGCTAAAGCTTGGCGTTGTTTTATGCATGACTTTCCCCCAGAGTGAATCACGCCTTTTCTGGGTTATAATTTTTTGCGACGAATGAATAAGGATTTTAGAATGAGGAAAATATCTTTAACCGGTATTAAACCTACAGGTGCTCCGCATATTGGCAATTATTTTGGTATGTACAAGCCGGCAATTGCCCTTACTGATACATACCTCGGTATGTACTTCGTGGCGGACCTGCACGCTCTCACCACCACACCAACACCCCAAGAACTGCAAACGCTGATATACGAAGTGGCTGCCAGTTGGATTGCCCTGGGATTAGATGTGGACAAAGCGATCTTTTTCCGTCAGTCAGCTATCCCAGAAATCCCCCAGTGCACTTGGCTGCTCTCTTGCGTCACGCCCAAAGGTTTGATGAACCGCGCGCACGCCTATAAAGCACAAGTAGAAAAAAACATCGAGCTGGGGCGCGACCCAGATGACGGCGTGAACATGGGCTTATATAACTACCCCGTGTTGATGGCTGCTGATATTTTGCTCTATGATTCGGATGTGGTGCCCGTCGGGCAGGACCAAAAGCAACATATTGAGATTACGCGCGACATCGCCGAGAATTTCAACCGCATCTATGGGCAGACGCTCAAGCTGCCCGAAGGCATCATCCCTGAGGATGTGCAAGCAGTACCTGGGATTGACGGCCGCAAGATGAGCAAAAGCTATAACAACACCTTACCCATCTTTGCACCAGAAAAAGCCTTGCGCAAGCAGGTTATGCGCATCGTGACCGATAGCAAAACGCCTGAAGAACCCAAAGACCCTGATAGCGATAATCTGTACCAGATTTACCGTTTGTTTGCACCGACGGAGCGCTTGCAAGAAGTGCGCAACTTGTATCTGCAGGGTGGGTTAGCGTATGGCGCGCTTAAACAAGAGCTAGCCGAGCTGATGCTAGCAACTTTTGCCGAGCCGCGGCGTAAATATACCGAACTAATCGATGACCACGCATATTTGGATGCTATAATGGCAGCTGGTGCTGAAAAAGCACGCGCTATCGCCCAACCGGTGTTAGCGCGCATGCGTAAAGCCGTCGGGCTCGATCGGTAATCCGCTCTCCTCAATAAATATTCCAAGAAGACATAGTAGTAATGTGCAACGATCGCAGCAAACCGAGCAGTAAGTGATAGCTCGAAAATCTTGATGGCAAGCTGGTTAAAAACAAAATGGAAAACGAACAACGCAACAAACAAAGTAAATTAACTGTAATTCTTGGCTTAGGGGTTAATGCGCTCTTAGCGCTGGTCAAAACAAGCGTTGGAATTCTTGGTCAATCCCCTGCCCTTCTGGCTGATGGGATTAACTCCACATCCGATGTGGTGTATTACTTAGTGGTGTCTTTTTTCGTGCGCGCTGCCGAAAAACCCGCTGATGATGATCACCCTTATGGGCATACGCAATATGAAAGTATCGGCGCTTTGGTTGTGGGCGCTTTTGTGATTACCACAGCCATCACCATTTTTTGGAATGCTATCGATACTTTGTTTCAACTATTGCGAGGCAATAATAATCTCGTTGGCAGCAGCATGCTGGCGCTTTGGGTCGCACTTGGCACAGTATTCCTCAAAGTTGTTTTATTCCTGATAACCTCTCGTATCGGCAAAAGCACCCAAAATCAAACTGTGATTGCCTTAGCCTCTGATCACCTCAACGATATTATGGCTGCTGGAGCTGCCGCGTTGGGTATCTTCCTTGGGCGGTTGGGTTACCTTTGGGTGGATCCTTTGGCTGGGGCTGTGGTCGCGCTCTTTATATTACGCACTGGTATCTCGATCTTGAAAGAATCTACCTCCACGCTGATGGATACCGTCCCAGGGGAGGCATTGAACGAAAAAATTACAAACCTGGCGCTTTCCGTAGAGGGCGTTAAGGCTGTTGATAAAGTGCTCGCTCACCGTTTTGGCCTCAATTACATCATCAACCTCACACTCAGCGTCGATGGTCGGATTAGCGTTCAAAATGGCGATTTTATCTCCAGCTTAGTGGAAAAGAAGATTAAGGAAAATATAGAAAACATCAGTGCAGTATATGTACATTACCATCCGGGTGAAAAGTACCGTGTTGAAGTCTAAGCTAACCTAAGGTACCTTACAACTCGGGTTCATTGCACTTTTACCATTGTCAAGGCTAATTAGAAATGTCCTAATCAGTGGACTAATTCATCAGTATGCGTTTTTTCGCAGAATTCAACACCGTATTTCTTCTTGTCTATACTGGTTCACAGTTGCCCTAACCCTTCCCCAGCAGCGAGTGGCTCTTTTTTGCCTCGGTCAAGCCGCTGGGGAAGGGGAGTAAGAGAGGAAAGGTTGCTATTACGCTGTTCGTCACGATTTTATCGTTCCATTTTAAATAAATTTGGAATAATCGAACGACGATTTCAAAGCTTCTAATCCCTATTAAGCCATTTCTTTTTTGCTACTTTAGGACACTATCACTTTACTCTAACACTGGCGCGTATTTCCTTTTTTAAAAAAGAATTCATGTTAGAATT
>DICP01000025.1 GCA_002417685.1 Candidatus Mesolinea sp. UBA5823 | reverse complement strand
ATGAAGTTGCCGATTTTGACGTCACCCTCAAGCTCACTGACCGCGAGGAGCTGATTGAAGTAGCCGCTAGCGCTCCCGCCGTTGAGGCAAACGGATTGCGCAGCTATCACTTGGAGTTAGCGCGCGGCTTTACGTTCTCGATTAGCGATAGCTACTTCGAGCACGAAATTGTGCAGGATGGCGTGCGTATTCACTCTTACGTCTTCATGGAAGCGCAAGACGCCGGCAAAGCGGCGACCGAAATTGCTGCCCAGGCACTCAAGCTGTTTGGGGAGCTTTACTACCCTTATCCACGGGAAATGCTCACCATTGTTGCCGCGGACTTCCTGCACAACATGGAGATGGATGGTATGGTGATGATCAGCTATGGCGTGTTTGATTACTATAATGACACGCCCAAGACTAACCTGACCATGCTCACGCCCCACGAGCTTTCACATCAGTGGTTTTACAGCCTGATAGGCAACGACCAAGCCAAGGAGCCTTGGTTAGATGAAGCTTTAGCTACTTATCATGAAGTTTTATACTACCAACACTATCATCCTGACCTTGTTCAGTGGTGGTGGGACAACCGTGTTAGCGGCTTTGCACCACAAGGCGCTGTGAACAGCGATATTTATATCGCAGGCGGCTATGAGGCTTATCGCAATGCAGTTTACTTGCGTGGCGCCATGTTCCTTCAAGAAATCCGCGATGCCGTGGGTGATGAGGCTTTCTTCGCCGCGCTCAAGGATTACGCCATCAGTAACACCTACAAAATCGCCACGTCTGACGACTTTTTTGACTCATTGGCGAAATACAGCGCAGTAGACTTATCCCCGATTCTGGCAAGATATTTTTCCGATTAGGCTAATTTTTGAAACTGACATACAATCCATGCCAACATCACGCCATTAACGCTTTATGGGTAAGCTTGACAGATTCTGGAGAGGCGATTAAGATGCGTTTTCGGAGTAGCTATGAACAAATCTCATAATAACAACTCAGAGGAACTTCTGGAGAACAATCCCGCAGAAAACGCCTCAGAATTACCCACTTCTCAAGAACAAACTAAAACGTGGTACAGCCAGCCGGCTGGATTAGTTTCGCTGTTTCTAATTGTCGCTGCGTTGATCCTCCTGGCGCTGTGGCTCAGCAAGGATACTGGTAAAGCTAACCCCGTATCAACCACTGATGCATCCATGCTTGGGCAGCCCGTCGTCCTTCTCAAAACTAGAGGTCTGACGCCTACACCAACGCTCGCCCCAACCTCTACACTTGCCCCTACCCCAACCGTTGAACCTCGCACAGAGGTTATTACCTATACCATTCAACAAGGGGACACCATCTTCAGTATTGCTGATAAGTTTGATTTAGCCCCAGATACTATTCTTTGGGGGAACTGGTACGAGCTCGGTAACGATCTCTCGCTTTATTTTCCAGGCCAAACAATCTATATATTGCCTGTGGATGGGGTTTATCACGTCTGGCAGGAGGGCGAAGGCTTGAATGGCGTCTCCGAGTTTTATGGCGTTACGCCGGATGATATTATTGACTTCCCTGCCAACCACCTCGATCGCGCCACTCTCGGCAACCTGAGCTCCCCAAATATCATACCGGGCACCAGGCTGGTTGTGCCTGGCGGTACACGTCCAGAAACACTTTCCCCGGATAGTCTGCTGACTTATGCAGCCAGCCGCTTGATCCGTGAACTCCCTTTAGGGACACCCGAATCCTTCCCCGCGCCGCGCAAGCAAATTATCGCCTACGAAGTGCAGCAGCAGGATACGCTTTTTTCTATAGCTGATAAATTCGGCCTGGAACCGGAGACTATCCTTTGGGCAAACCGCTATCTCATTGGTGATACCCCTGATGGTATTTATCCTGGGCAGAAGCTTTTTATCTTACCAACTGACGGGGTCTTGCATGGCTGGAGCGCTGAAGAAAACTTGGATGTAGTCGCAGAATTCTATGACGTTACCCGGGATGTAATCTTGAAAGAGCCTCTCAATAATTTGGATGTGACTCAATTTGCTGATCTAAGCCATCCCGATATCAAACCGGGCACGATGCTTTTTGTTCCTGGTGGCACACGCCCGCCAGCTATCTGGGTAACCTACGTGAGTGCTGATGAGGATGGCGTGGGTACTCATCCAAACGTCTCTTACTTAGGCAGCTTTGCCTGCAACAGCACAGCAACAGCATATGGCACCGGTGCATGGCAGTTCCCCACCACTGAACAATGGATCTCGGGCTATGAATTTACGCCACCGACCCATAACGGTCTGGACTATGCTGGCCGCTTAGGCAATGAGCTTTATGCCACGGATACTGGTGTTGTAATTTATGCCGGCTGGTCCAACCGCGGCTATGGTAATACCATCGTCATTGACCACGGAAATGGATACCTATCGCTTTATGCACACATTATGGATGGCGGTATAGCGGTGAGTTGTGGTCAAGTAGTCTCTTTAGGAGATTTGATTGGATATATGGGCTCTACAGGTAATTCCAGCGGTCCACACCTGCACTTTGAGATCCGCTACAATGGGTCCCCGGTCAACCCGCATGACTTTGGGTTATAACCAAAAAAGCCGGCGTCTAACTGCCGGCTTTTTTACTTTCACTTCCGCGTAATCATGCTGGTAGTACCAGAAAGCGTGCTGGCAATCACTTCTTCCGATCCGCGCACTAACTTGCCTTGATAAGCGGCGCTGCCTTCAATCGGCGTCCAACCTTCTAAGCTAAAGGGAATCACACCGACCGCGGGGATCCATTCACCGTTGTATTTCCGTGCAATGTGCACATGTGTTCCGGTGGACGTTCCGCCTTCGCAGCTCGGGTGCCCGATAGGATCACCTTGCTGAACTACCGTGCCCACCGCGATGCGGTCTTTCTCTGCAATGTGCAGGTAAAACACCACCCAACCTGTGCGTTCATCCCCGTCACCATCCAGGTCGAGCACGACAATGCCATCGCCTACGCGGGCAATCACCCCATCAGCCACAGCCAGCGCAAATTCTTGGGTTTCAGTGCAACCCTGAACATTCATCGGGGGTGCAAAGTCAATGGCTGCCCATGGACGCAGATTCCCCCAGGCCGTATGCGGTCCGCCGGTAAAAGACCACGTTCTCCCATGTTCGAAAGGTAGGATGAAATCTGGTTGTAACAAGCTTCCGGGTAGTACAGTCGTATTCCCTGCCCAGGGGTCGCCAAATAGCTCCCGATAGGTTTTGGCGAGCCCATCCGGCCCGATCGCACGCTTATAGTCTTCGCCATCTAAAAAAGAGGCAAAATAAACCTGCAGCGCTACTGTTCCTGCGTTTTGCCAGGGGTCAATGTTCTCAATTTCACCGTTGAGGTGCTCTATGGCGATTATCTCACCCTGCCGGTAGCGATAGTAAGCATCGTTGAGCAGGTCGGCAGTATGCGAAAGTTGGCGGTACACGCCGGTATAAGTTCTTTCTGGCATGAGAATATTTATCTCAAGGCTCGGGTTGGGCTCTGGGTTAGTAAGCGCTTGCGCTCGGTATTCAAGGAGCGCCAAAAGCAAACGCGGATTGATGCTGTAATTCTCAGAAATTAGCGTGAGCAACTCAGCTGCATTTCGATTCGCATTCTGAACATAATAGCGATAATCTTTAAACCAACCAGGCGTAGACTCGAGAAATGCATTTAGGTCAAAGCCAATCAAATCCGGTCCATAGACAAAAGCCGAATCCGGGATAATCTGAAAACTCGTTCCCCAAAGCGTACGGTAATAAATCGGGATTTTCATGGGGAAACCAGGCGGCATCGTTGTCGCTGAGTCCGGAATTTCCGGGTTAGCTTGTCGAATTTCTTCGATTGTCGTATTAAAACGCACGGCAAGTAGCGGTAAAGTATCTCCACTTTGAGCTATATAGTCGACAAGCGTCCCCGGTGGGTAGACTGGGCGTGTTGGGAACGGTGTAGAAGTTGGCAATACTGGAGTTTCGGTTTGCTGCGCTTCGGGGATTATATAAGTGGGGCGAGGACTGCTGCAAGCGCTCATGACAAGCATCACGGTTAGCGCCGCCCACAACCAAGCATAAGTTTTACATCTTGCCAGGGTCATGTTTATTTCAATTATTTCGATATGACTTTGAATATACCACAAGTTAGAAAAGGAGGGTGTTGAAAAACATTGGTTAATCGATTACATCCAA
>DICP01000113.1:34303-45670 GCA_002417685.1 Candidatus Mesolinea sp. UBA5823 | reverse complement strand
CGTCCAATGACAGCCCGGGACTTAGACGCTGTGCAGACACTCGACGAACAAGCCTTCCCGCCTGCCTGGCAGATGAACCGCCTTAGCCTGCAGCACGCTTATCAGGATTCGAACTATAGCACGGTTGCGATAGCTTCCGAGCGCATCGTCGGCTACCAAATAAGCACATCCACTTTGAGCTTTGCTCACCTCGCCCGCTTAGCCGTTGCTCCCGAAGCCCAACACCAGCACCTTGGCAGGGCATTAGTCCAAAATGTGTTCATGGACTGCTTAGAAAAAGGTATTACCACGCTAAGCGTAAACACCCAAAGCGACAATGCTACTTCACTGAAGTTTTATCAAAGCTTAGGTTTCCAGCAGGAAGGGAAGTTAATCCCAGTTTATCGCAAAGACCTCTAAAAACCACTTTTTTTACACACCTTGTAACCAAAACTTTACATCTCCTCTTAGTTATGGCAAAATCAGGCATCATTATGTAAGTACGGAGTTGATGAATATGCCAAATACAAATTCCCAAAGAGAAAAATTACGCAGTCAACGCAAAGCCGCTTCGCGCAAAACCACAACCATCATCATTATCATCATCGCAGCTATTGCCCTGATTGTTTTTGGAGTCCAAATGCTGCTCAACCAACCAGTAGAGACAAGCAAACTGCCCGATCAAGACGGATTTGCGCTTGGTAATCCGAATGCCCCTGTAAAAGTGGAGGAATTTTCAGACTTCCGCTGCAGCCATTGTAAAGACTTCTCAGAAAACGTGGAACCGGATTTCATCGAACAATATGTCAATACGGGTAAAGTCTATCTGAAATTTTACAATTTTCCTTTCTTAGCTGAAGACTCAACTGCAGCAGCCGAAGCAGCTTACTGTGCAGCTGATCAAAATGCTTTTTGGCAGTATAAAACCCAACTCTTTACTTATAACACCTACACTGGAGCGTATACCGAATCAAACCTCATTGATTATGCCAAAAAAGTGGGTTTGGACGTTGAGGCTTTCGAGCAATGTTTACAGTCCGACGAACACCTTGATGATGTCGCAGCAGATAAAGTTTACGCCACCACCTTAGGAGTGAACGCTACGCCTGTCTTTTCTGTAAATGGCACGTTGGTGTACTCTAACGAATTAGTTGCCACCGTTGAAGCTGCTTTAGCTTCGGCGAGTGAGTGAAGCGCGATTACAATCTAAAACGCAAAACCCCGCAGATTCCTCTGTGAGGTTTTTTATGTTTGGTATCAAATTACCACACCAAAGGCATTGAGCGCTAGAACAATCGCAATTGCAATAAATAATGCCGGTAAAAAGCTCCCTGTGCGGATTTTTTTGATCTCCAATAAGTTACTGATCGCAATGCCTGCTAATATCACCCCACCCACTGCGCTCATTTCATTGACAACAGCCGTGCTAAAGCCCTGACCAATCCATTGCGCCAATAGACTGATGGCTCCCTGATAAATGAGCACAATTGCTGCCGAAAATAGCACTCCCACACCCAACGTTGAGGCAAATGCCATTGCAGCTAAACCATCTAAGACTGCTTTGACCGCTAACATCTGAAAATCTCCACTGATGCCATCTTGTATAGAGCCTAAAATTGCCATCGGTCCAATGCAAAAAAGCAGCGAAGCTGTCACAAAACCATCGACGAAGCGCTTCGCGTTGGCACTCAACGCTTGATCAGAACGGTTAACTTTTGCTTGCAGGGTTTGGCCTAAGTGCTCCAGCCCATCTTCAATTTTCAGCCATTCGCCTAAGATCGTCCCTAAGACCAAACTAGACAAAGGAATGAGGATATTTGCAGTCTCCCCAAACATGCGGATGCCATAAGCTAAAGTAAATAACCCCATCGCAGAAACGAGTGTCTCTCGAAATTTTGTTGGAATGCGGCTGCCAGCCAAAAGGCCAAAGAGCCCGCCTAGTAAAATCGTAGCAACATTTAACAACGTCCCGATCATGCCAGCCTACTGATTCTAGCCTGCGGATGGCTTTGATAACTCTGCAATTTCGAGGGAAAAGCACACTGAAGATAATCTGTTGAGGTAAGTGAGGATTGTATCGCTGACGTTACCTTCATTTTGTGCTAACCAAACTGCTTCACGCTCAGCGCGGCGCACCACTGCCCGAGCTAAGTCTAAGGCAGCTGATGCAGGCGTTTCACCCGGTAGGATAAATTTATTGGGCAAGGGGTAATCTGCTTTAAGCAACGCTAACTCCTGCTCCAAGCGTTTTAATGCATCTTCGAGCTCTTGTGGAGTGTTTTTATGTTTCCAACCAGCAATTACTGCCATAATAAGAGAGAGTACCTGCTGACAAGAGGAAATGAGCTCTTTTTTTGCCTGATCGGAAAGGAATGCTTTGGCTAAACCCAAACTTGCATTAGCCTCATCGATTGCTCCGACTACACGCAAACGCGCATCAGCTTTAGAAACGCCTGCTTCATGAATAAGCTCCGTATAGCCAGGTTTTTTTTGATATTGTGCAGCCATTGGCACCTCCCACAATTTTACTCTGCAGTTGGGGTTATTTCAGGTGTTGCTCTCCCGGATAAGATGTACCAAGTGGCGAGATCCTTCAACCTATCGCTGGGGTCGTATATTGGGCCAACGGTTACCCCGTAAACTGTGTTACGGACACCATAATTGTATACCGGGTAAAACAGCGGCAGTGAAGGGAGCTCCTCGTGAAATAAGATCTGGAAGTTGCGGTAAAGTTTGGTGCGGAGCTCATAATCGTTTGTAACCCGAGCCTGCTCAAGGTATTCACTCGCAGCGCGATTACTCCATTGAGAATAGTTCTGCCCTCCCTGAGCTTGAGACTGCGCCCAGAACGGATAAGGGTCGGGGTCCGGTGTTCCAGAAAGGTCAATATCCACAAGTGCCGCATCATAATCGTGTGATTCTAAGCGAGCAACCACTTGATCGTGCGGTTCCACAAGCAAATCTACTGCAATGCCAACAGCTTCCCAGCCTTGTTTGATTTGTTCTGCAATTTGCTGATGCAGTGTATCTTGCGGAACCAACAATACCAAACGAACTTCCACACCTTCGCTTGTCACCATGACCCCAGCCTCATTACGCGTAATCCCTAAAGCTGCGATACGTTGAGCTGCGGAATCTGGGTCATAGCCATAGCTGCTTAGGTCTGGGTAGTATGCCCAGTTACCTGGCAAAATCGGACCGTTAGCTAAAATCCCTTGACCCAGTAGCAAGTTATCCAAAATTGCCTGCCGATTGATCGATAGCATCAGCGCCTGGCGGAACTCAGCTTGTTGTAAGAACGGTTTGGCGGGGTTTTTCAGATTGAGGAATACAATGCTCAAGCGCGGCATCCGGCTGGAATAAAGTTTTAAGGTCGGGTCTGCTAGGACTTCCGGCAAGATATCATTGGAAATTGCAGATATACCATCGACCTCCCCTGCCTGATACGCTGCCCAAGCCAGCGCTTCTGACGGATAGTATTGGAAAACGACTTCATCGATATAAGGTCGACCACCGTAAAAATCTGCATTGGCAACGAGATCTACACCTGTCACCACCCCATCCTCGACGAGGAACTTCCTAAATTTATAAGGCCCGCTCCCCACAGGTGCCAAATTAAAGGGATGATCAACGAGTTGATCCACGCTTAAATTGCCCAAAAGATGTACTGGCAGCACCTGAAAACTGAGGTAATCTAAAAATGGCGCAAAGGCTTCGGGTAAGGCAAACTCTATCACTGTATCCGAAACGACATCCACCTGAATTTCCGACCAGAACTTGCGAAGGTCTTCAGGGAAGAGCTGATGCTCACTTTTCATGAGCGAGACCGTGAATGCTACATCCTGTGCAGTCACTGGGGTGCCGTCGTGCCAATAAGCATTTTGCCTTAGGCTGAAGGTAAAACGCGTGCCATCGCTGGTGTAGCTCCAAGTTTCAGCTAAATCAGGTTGAGGGAAACCATTGGCATCGAACTTTACGAGGCTGCTGAAAATCAGCCTGTCTACGTCCTGGTCGGGCTGATTGTAGCGATCGAGGATTGGGTTGAAGCGCAAGAAATTGCCAACTAATGCCTCAGTGTAAATTCCACCGGAAATGGGGCTAATGGTGCTCTCAACTTCCGGCGCAGTGCTGTCTTGCTGCAGCAAGAGCAAAAGCCCAACTACCAAGCCAGTGATCAAAATAATAAGTAGCTGCCAGCGAAACTTTTTCATGGTTTAAAAAAGACAACCCCCAGAAATGGCGAGTTGTCTTTAACCTCCGTTTGATGTTTCTGAAGGACCTTAAGGCTATCCAAAAAGCGCTTATCCAGTAATAACGACGCTAATTAAAGCTAAGATGACAAAAAGTACTGCCATCCCAATGGTGATAAAAAACAAAATCCGGTCAACACCACGGCGTTTGGTATAGACACCGCCGGTATCTCCGCCTGAAAGGCTGCCCAAGCCGATACCCTTACTCTGGAGCAAGATACTCGCGATAAGAGCTATTGAGGTGACAATAATTGCAATGTTAATAGGTGTGTTCAACGCATCCTCCATGAATGAAAACAAATAACTTTCTGGCGAGTATTATACTTTAACCAGCAGTTTCGTCAACCAAACTATCAAACTATGTCAAGGCTAAATAGAAATGTCCTAATCAGTGGACTAAGTTTCGCATAATTCAACACCTTATTTCTTCTTGTCTATAATCAAAACTGGGCATTTTCCCGCAGCTTGCTGCGAAAAACAGAGTAAGATAGATAGATAAATGAGTGAAACACTGAGGAAGAGCCAAAATTTATCGATATTGATATATCACTTTGTCTGTCCAGCGAAATATCGAGTATGTTTTTGGAAAAGAAGTAAAAAAAGTTCTTAGAGAGACGTGTTTGGAAATAGAAAAGCGGTATGAAATAAAGTTTATTGGGATAGGAGCAGGACGAGACCACGTGCATTTTTTAGTTCAATCGGTGCTGAGGTAATAGTGCGCCGTTCAAATGCAATCTGCATCCTGCGGGATGTGGTGGGAGCGATGGACAAAAGAGAGGTAGCACATGAAGAATGTATTTGCTGTATTTTCAAAGGTCTTGCTTTGCATGATAGCGTTGGCGGCCTGTTCGCCGTCTGCGTCCGATCTGGTTGACACGCAGCCGTCTCCAACGCAACAACTTGTACCGGAGCAGACCATCACATTCGCTGACCCTGTACTGGAGGCTATGGTACGTGCCGCGATGGGCAAGCCAGACGGCGACATCTCCGTGACCGATGCTGAGGCTGTGTCTGTGCTGATTCTCTCTTCTGAATGGCGGCGGCTTCTTCCCGATGCTGCGCCGATTAGGGATATCGGCGGGCTGGAATATTTCAAAAACCTTGAAAGCCTCGACCTGTCCTTTCACGCGGTTGCCGACATCACGCCGCTGGCGGGGCTTAAAAAGCTCACCTCGCTGTCGCTAAGCAATAACCCTGTCACCGATATTTCGCCGCTTGCCGGGTTGACGAATCTGAAAGTGCTGATTTTGACAGGCTGCAAGGCGCAGGACTATGCTCCGCTTGCGAAACTTGTCAACCTGGATTTTCTGATGCTTGACCATGCGACGATCGCCGACGTATCGCCGCTGGCCTCGCTCACAAAACTCAAGCATCTGTACCTTACAGGCAGCCCCATAAACAATTATTTCCCGCTGTCGGATATCTACCAAAACTTAGAGCAAAAGGATTTCACCATTGCATTCACGCTTGCCGAGCTTGGGTTTACCATGAACGACGCCAACAATCAAGCGAACTATGGGGACGTTCAACGCGACGGGTTGAGCGTGTACATCAACCACGCCGAGTGGGGCGCTCCGCAGACTGAAGATATGACGAAATGCGTAAGAATGGACTTAATGCTGGATAGCGGGTATACCTTGGTCGTCCTGTACTATCCGGAAATAAGCGCCTATGTCTTTCAAATGAACATCAATGGTGAACAGATGAACTACATCTACAACGCGGCGGACAGTACATTCATGGTGGATTCCAACAACAGGGAACGCTTTGAGCAGATGATAACAGAGGCGCTGGGCGAAACGAGCGAAATGGACGCGCTGCTTGCGCCCATCCCAGTTTTTGACGACACGATCAGGGAAACCTTCGGGATGACCGCCGACGCGCTGTATGCTCTGCCCTTTGAAGAAAGCGAGGTCATGCCCGAGCAGATGCCAGAGCAGACGACTCCGGCTTACGCGCTGCCCTATGAGCCATTTGGATTTACCGCTAACGAAGACGAGGCGGCTTGCCTGTATGAGAAATCAGGCTTGCGAATTGCCATACACAAACCAGAATGGGGCGCAAGTCCGGCGGAATGGAATATCGAGTTTCACGATCCCGATGTGAACGGATATAGCTTGGTAATGCAATATTACGCCGACGAGGGTAAATGGCACGTTTACATGGAGGCGGGCGGCGATTATTGCGCTTATGACGATTATCCTGCCACGGATGCAAAAGGATGGGAAGACCCCAGCATCGAAGCAGTACATCGGATGGTGGGCGACGCCTTCCATTCGCAGGGAAAGGAAGTGTACTATAAGCCGCTGGAATACTTTGAGCAGGTGGTACAGGAGCTTTTCGGAATGAGCGTCCATGAGCTTTATGCGCTGCCAATACAATAATTACTGCTGCATTAGCAGGAAACACCAAAAGGGCAGCGGCACACCGAAATGCACCGCTGCCCTCGCCGTTAATTGTAAATCATCTCGTTATTTATGATCTCCCGTGCCCTTGCGCGGATGCTGTTCATCCTGCCGACCCAAGCCATCTGATCGTCAGCTTCCAGTCATTCCTTCACGCCCTCCCTATTCGCCATTTGCTTTACCAACCGAGAAAACATCTCTGCTTGCCCGTCAAGCTCCGCAAGGTAGCCTTTCAGCTTTCCAGTCATCCAGAGTTCAGAATACAGCCCTGTCCGATTCTCCTTAAGATACCGCAGGCGTCGCTGCCCCCAAACGTCTTTTGGCGTATCATCGCTGTCATCATCGGGGAGATTGCCCCATGGCAGATAGTAATCACCGACCAACACATCAGGGATTCCAGTCTTTTCAACATAATAGTGTTGTTTCATTTTCAGCCTCCAAAAATTAAATTTTGCCTGCAATCTAATCCGGCTGTTTACAAAGTCCAAGTGAGAGACTTCGTTATGGAGTCTCTGCCTTACGTTTTTTTGTTTTGATGACTTTCCGCAGGTCCAGAATTGACCTGAAGTCAGTAAAAATAAATGCCTTTTATACGGTATACTTGAGCGGTAAAAAATTAATTATCGGAGGAAAATGTGGATCCCATCTTAACTGGTTTGCTCAAACCTAAAAGTATCGCAATTATCGGCGCTTCAACCAATCCAACCAAAATTGGATACAAGGTCGTGCTAAATCTTATTGAAAGTCAATATAAAGGCGGTATCTATCCCGTTAACCCGTCAGCCACTGAAATTCTTGGCTTAAAGTGTTATCCTACCGTAAATGATATCCCTTACGTAGTGGATGCAGCCGTAATTACCGTTCCCGCCAAGGGCGTGCTCGAAGTTACCAAGCAATGTGGCGAGAAAGGTGTGAAAGGCTTGATCATCATTACCTCAGGCTTCGGTGAGGTTGGAGATGTAGAGCTTGAGCGCGAAATCGTCAGAGTGGCAAAGTCCTACGGCATGCGCGTCCTTGGTCCAAACATAGTGGGCACGCTCTCGAACTCCGATCACATGAACGCTTCCTTTGCCCCATTCTTGCCTTTACCTGGTAAGGCATCGCTCGTCTCGCAAAGTGGTGCTTTGCTCATTGCTATGGATGCAGCTACCTACACCCGCCGTGTCGGCTTTGATAAGATGATTTCCATCGGGAATATGTCCGATGTTGATTTTGCCGAGCTAATTCGCTATTTATCAGAAGACCCCGATACCAGCTGCATTACGCTTTACGTAGAAGGATTACATGACGGTCGCGAATTTATCAACGCAGCCCGTGCCTGCAAGAAGCCCATTATCATGCTGAAAGCCGGCGTTTCGGAGCATGGTGCCGCTGCAGCTGCTTCCCATACTGGCTCCTTAGCTGGTGCAGCCAAAGTCTATAGCGCCGCAATAGAACAAGCTGGCATCACTCAAGCTACCGATTTAAATGACCTTTTCGATAGCACTTTAGCGCTCTCCCTCCAGCCAACAATGAAAGGCGACAACCTCTTGATCCTGACTAACGGTGGTGGTGTAGGCGTCTTGGCAACAGATGCAGCTGAAAAATACGGTCTACCGCTCAAATTTGCGCCACCCGAAGTGCAGGAAGAAATGAAAAAGCACATGCCTGATTTTGGCTCCGCCAAAAACCCGGTAGATATGACCGGTATGGCTGGCAACGACTGGTATTACGAGACCACTAAGAGTGCTTTTGCCCACCCATGGGTCGATGGCTTGGTTGTGCTCTACTGCCAGACTGCCATTACCAATCCTGCCGAAATCGCTGAAGCCATCCACCGCGGAATCAAAGACGCTGGCGTGACCGACAAACCGGTTACGATTTCCTTCGTCGGTGGCGAAGAATGCGATAATGCTATGGAATGGTTAGTTGAACGAGGGCTGCCGGCTTATAATGCACCTGATTTAGCTGTAAAATCCATAATCAACCTTCGTAAACAGCAACAGATTTCTGAAATCAACAATAATGGTTCTTACAACCCTGGCAAAATCGATTCGGAAAAAGCACGTGCCATCATTGCCGTAGCGCGTAAAGCCGGACGGGACGCATTAACCGAGATTGAAGCCAAGCAGGTTTTCAAGTGTTATGGTTTGCCAGTAACTGCAACTGATCTAGCAACTTCCGAAGAGGAAGCAGTGGAACTTGCCGAGAAGATCGGCTTCCCAATCGTGATGAAAATTGTATCTGCAGATATTTTGCACAAATCTGATGCTGGCGGCGTGAAAGTCAACATCAAAAACACTGATCAGGTACGTGAAGCTTATCGCACCATTCTCGAAAATGCCCGTAATTACAAACCCGACGCCCTCATCGAAGGGGTTGCCGTGCAGGAGATGGCACCTTGGGCGACCGAAGTTATTATCGGCTCGATCAACGATAAAACTTTCGGACCAACTGTCATGTTTGGTTTAGGCGGCATCTTTGTGGAGGTTCTGAAAGATGTGGTCTTCCGCGTTGCCCCGATTTCAGTTGAAGAAGCCATGCGCATGCAAAATGAGATTCGCAGTGCAGCCATTTTGGATGGTACACGCGGCGAACTGCCTCGGGATAAAGCTGCT
Source organism: Candidatus Mesolinea sp. UBA5823 (assembly GCA_002417685.1). Lineage (GTDB taxonomy): Bacteria > Chloroflexota > Anaerolineae > Anaerolineales > Anaerolineaceae > Mesolinea. The sequence goes on along the minus strand of DICP01000113.1, from coordinate 36,439 downwards.
TTGGCAAAAGCTTTAGCAGCTTATGCCTACATGGTTGATGATCTCAAAGATGAGGTGGCAGAGTCGGATGCTAACCCTGTGATTTTGTACGAAACCGGAAAGGGTGTAAAAGTTGTTGATGCCCGCATCATATTGACGAAGAAATAAATTCCAACAGAATAAGACAAAATCGGCCACTGTTGGTAAAATCAAGAGTGGCCGTTTTTTTATGCAATTATTTGCAAGGAAGTTGAGGTATTTTATGGCTAAAATAAAAAAGAGTTTTTTAATTGATATGGATGGCGTCCTGGTCCACGGATCAGTCATGGTGCCAGGAGCCGACGCATTCATCAATCGGCTTATTGAGGATAAAAGAAAGTTTTTAATCCTAACCAATAATTCACGTTATACCACACGGGACTTAGCCCACCGCTTGCAGCTTACGGGCTTAAATATTCAAGAGGAAAATATATATACATCTGCACTTGCAACAGCGACGTTCCTTGAAAAACAACACCCTAATGGCACAGCTTTTGTTATTGGCGAGCTGGGTTTGAGCGAAGCACTACATAAAATTGGTTATGTCCAAACAACAATCGACCCTGAATTTGTGGTGCTGGGAGAAACTTTTGCCTACAACATTGAACAGATTACCAAAGCTATTCGCTTGGTCAAAGCCGGTGCACGTTTTGTGGCTACCAATCCAGACCCTATCGGCAATTCCGCAGAAGGGATCGAGCCGGCTTGTGGTGCAATGGCAGCATTAATTGAGAGGGCGACCGAAATCTCCCCGTTCTTTGTTGGCAAACCGAACCCGCTGATGATGCGCTCAGCTTTGAATTACTTAGATGTCCACTCCGAGGATACAATCATGATTGGCGATCGGATGGATACTGATGTCCTTTCGGGTATTTCATCAGGTTTAGACACTGCCTTAGTACTTTCTGGAGTAACGGCGCGGGAAGATGTAGGGCGTTATCCTTACCGTCCACGTTGGATATTTGAGTCCGTCGCCGAAATTTTCCCGAAAGAATTGGATTAGCCTATCCACTTGATGAAAAAAGAGAAATATACCCGCAGAGAGTTTTTTAAGTTAGGAGCACTCGGTTTGGGCGCAGTCTTTCTGCGCTCGCCAAGGCTTACTTTAAATAATGCTCTATTTTCACCTTCTCCTAATCCAAGCGTAAAAGCACCGCGCACCTTTTTAGTCGGCAGCCAAAGAGGGGTGAGCGTGCATAAATTACCGGATGACTCAAGCCTCATTATGTATCAGCTTGGTTACAATGACATCATCAATGTCTATGATCAAGTGGAGGGTCCCGCTGGTCCTTCCTGGAATCCAATTTGGTATCGCGTGTGGGGCGGCTACGTGCACAGTGGTAACCTATATGAGGTCAAATACATCCTCAATTCGCTCAATCCGAACATTCGTCCAACGGGTCAGTTAGCTGAAATCACCGTTCCCTATACGCAGTCCTACTTTTATAACAATGTTCAGGGCTGGATTCCTGTGTATCGGCTCTATTATGGCTCCACCCATTGGATTATGGACGTTATCACCGGCCCAGATGAAAAGCCTTGGTATAAGATCAAAGACGAACTCGATAGCTCAGAAATAGCGGTCCCTTCGGAGCATTTGCGCTTTATCCCTGATGAAGATTTTGAGCCTATTTCCCCCAATGTCCCTCCTGGCGATAAGCATATTGACATCTCCATCACCTATCAGAATTTAAAAGCCTATGAAGGTGAAAACCTAGTATTCGAAACAAAAATATCCACCGGTAGCATTACAGTGCCCGGAAATTTTCATATCCAAACAAAATTACCTTCTAAGCACATGGGAGTTGCCGACTTATCCGACGACATTTACGCATACCGTTTTATAGGTGTGCCATGGACCTGTTTTTTTCAGATGGAGGACGGTTTAGCGACACATGGCGTTTATTGGCATTCCAACTTCGGCACACCAATGAGCGCTGGCTGTATTAATATGTCAATCCCAGATGCCAAGTGGGTTTACCGCTGGACGACACCCGTCGCTGCGCCAGAAGATTGGGAAAAACGCGGCTACGGGACTGCGATTCATATTACCCCTTAGCTAAACAAACTCCATAAAAGCCTGATTGCCCAGCATCTTGCCGCGCCTCGTTAGGCGCA
>DICP01000113.1:28923-34265 GCA_002417685.1 Candidatus Mesolinea sp. UBA5823 | reverse complement strand
CCCTTCACGGGTCAGGCGCAAGCCCAGCATCATGCTCTCCTGCATTTGGGTAAAGCCATCCACTTCGGTGTATTCTCTATTGGCTGCAGAACGCGGATAAGGCAGTGCTGACCGTTGGGTAGAGATGCGCTGAACGTATTCCGGGATGCTGGGGGTATTTAGCGTGCGCACGTTTTCGGCGAATCCAGCGGCTGCTGCACCTACGCCTAAGTATGGAGTCATTTGCCAGTATGCTTTATTATGCCGTGATTCAAACTCTGGAGAGGTCGCCCAGCTGGAAATTTCGTACTGCTCATAGCCAGCCGATTTCAAAAAATCCATCGTCAGCTCGTACATATCCGCAGCTACGTCATCATCAGGCGCCGGAATCTCCCTTTTGGCAATTTGCTCAGCTAATGGGGTGCCATCTTCCACGATGAGGTTATAAAGCGAGAGATGCTCTGGATGGATTTTTATAGCTTCTTGTAAGTTATATTCCCAAGCTTTTAAACTCTGCTTGGGTAAGCCAAAAATGAGATCCAAACTTAGGTTTTCAAACCCCGCCCGCTTTGCCCACAGGATGCTTTCCAGTGCTTCCTCGCGGGTGTGAATTCTTCCTAATTGGGCAAGTTCTGCATCACAGAAGGATTGCACACCTAAGCTCAACCGATTGACACCGGTTGCACGTAATTCCCGTAAATAATCTAAGGTGAGCGTGCCAGGGTTAGCTTCTAAGGTAATTTCAGCGTTTTCCGCTAACAAAAAGCTCCTCTCCACCGCAGTAAGTAGACCTTTTATCTGCTCAATCGAGAGCAGCGATGGCGTCCCACCGCCAAAATAAACAGTTTGAGCTGGCTCGTTGAGTTCTCCGCGAGAACTGCCTAACCAGTGGACTTCTTTAATAGCGGCTTCGACGTATGCCGGCAGCCAAGCTTGCTGCCCATCATACGTGATAAAATCACAATAAAGACACCTACGAACACAAAACGGAACATGAATATACACACTGAGCACAGTTTTATTTTATCAGCCTGGTGACCTGAGCGCATTTGGCTTGCCAGTTTAACCGTCGCTGTGTATACTCACTTTTCTGGAAAGATCATGATGAAACAAGATAAAGAAACTAAAAACACAAAAATCTGCCCCGTTTGCGGTACACGCGTGAGCGAAAATGCAACCCGTTGCCTGGTTTGTGGAGCCCAGCTGAGCGCCACGGCTTCAACAAAAAAAGCAGATACTCTTTCTGCTAGTAAACAAACGCCTGAAATCCGCCTGAAGCTGCCGGTGGCAATTGCCCTTGGGCTAGTTTTTGTCGCTTTACTAGGTGTGTTGGTTTTCGTACTTTTGCAAACGCCAACGGAGACACTTGGGGCAGCAGCCCCCGAAGAAAACACACCGACATCAACCGCAACTATCACGCTGACCCCAACAACTACGCTGACCCCCACACCAATGCCGACATGGACGCCTCTTCCGCCGCTAGAATACGTGGTAAAGAATACGGATTATTGTTCTTCCATTGCAGCACTATTTGGAGTCTCCGTGCAAAGTATCATCAGGGAAAACAACTTGGATGCCAACTGTACCATCAAAGAAGGGGATGTGCTCAAAATTCCGCAGCCCACCCCGACCCCCTCACCCCAACCCACATCCACAGCAGCCGAAACCGCTGAATCGGACTGCCAAACGATTACGATCACAGTGGAAGCTGGCTGGACACTGAGTAGCATTGCGATGAACTACAACGTGACGATGGCTGCAATCCGCGAATATAACCGCATGAGCAACGATGTTGTCTATGAGGGCATGCCGCTGATAATCCCTTTGTGTGAGCGTAAACCGACCGCTGGACCGACGCCCACAGCAACCCCAGCGCCGCCGTATCCAGCCCCCAATTTGTTGCTGCCACGCTCTGGTGCCGCTTTCAACGCTGCTACTAATGCAATCACCCTCCAATGGGCTTCGGTAGCAGATTTACGAGAGAATGAGCTCTACCGCGTGACCGTAGAAGACCTTACCGCTGGAAATGGCATCGTTGTTGTCGAATACGTGCAGGATACCAAATACATCCTCCCCAGCACATATAGACCGTTGGATGCCACTCCCCATATTTTCCAATGGTCCGTAACGGTAGCGCGTCAGATCAATTCTGGTGGCAGTAATCCTATTTATGAGCTTGCGGGTTACGAGAGCGAAAAGCGCGTTTTCAGCTGGATGGGTACCGGCACTGTCATTACGCCAACGCCTTAATAAGCTCAGACTCCTACGGATTTTGTTCGTTTAGGTAACAATCTGCCTGGAGCGCAGCGGCTGCTCCCATAGCGGCTGATGTGATAATCTGACGATAGTACGGATCAGCAATCTCGCCAGCGGCAAACACACCGGGAACACTAGTGCGCATCAGCCAATCTACGCGCACATAACCATTGTCATCCAGCTCCACTTGGTCTGCAATCAAGGCGTTGTTAGGCACATGACCGATGGAGATAAAAACACCATCGGTTGAAACTTCGAATTGACGGGCAGTTTTTACGTTGCGCAAACTTAGGCTCTGCACTTTTTCCTGGCCCTTAATTTCTTCAACCACGGTATCCCACAAAAAGCGTATTTTAGGATTCCCTCTGGCACGCCTTTCCAAAAGTGGACTTGCCCGGAGCGCATCGCGGCGGTGAATGATGGTGACGCTGTTGGCAAACCTGGTCAGAAATAGGGCTTCTTCTATTGCGCTATCACCCCCACCGACAACGTGTATATCCTTCCCTCGATAAAAAAAACCATCACAGGTGGCACAATAAGAGACACCTTTGCCAGCAAACTCAGCTTCTCCGGGCACTTCCAATTTTTTGTGATCAGAACCCATCGCCAAGATGAGCGTTTCAGCTTCATAGGTCTTAGTGTAAGTTTTAACCAAAAAGGGGCTTTGGAGAAGATCCACTGACTCAACTGGTTCAAGGAGGACGCGCGCACCAAAACGAACAGCTTGTTTCTCAAATTGCTCTCCTATCTCCATCCCGGTTATTCCTTCCGGAAAACCAGGATAATTTTCGATTAAATCAGTTTGAGAAACTTGACCGTAAAGCGTCATCCCGGTGAAGACCAGCGGCTGGAGCTCTGCCCTGGCAGCGTATAAAGCAGCAGTCAAGCCAGCTGGTCCTCCCCCAATAATGATTATCTTTTCATGTTCAGTTGCATCCATGTATTTGGCATTCCTCTGTTTTGTTTCTATGCTTACAGGTCGGCATCGGCTAAGGTTAAAGCTTCATCAATGATAGCAAAGCCTTCGCGCAGCTGCTCATCAGTGATAATCAAAGGAGGGATGATAAGCAATATATGGAAAGTGTTGTTAATATACAGCCCATGCGCACGTAAATAGTCCTTAACCTTTTTCATCGTTGCGGTCAGGGGTTGAGCTGTGGGCGTAAGCGGCTCTCTCGTCTGGCGGTCGCGCACCAGCTCAATTGCGCCAAAAAGCCCGATGGAGCGGACATCTCCCACACATATGTGCTTTGCCTTCATTTCAGCAAGCAGGTTTTTCAATGTTTCTCCGCGTTTCTGGGTGTTTTCCAGTAAGCCTTCTTGTTCAATAACCTCAATGTTCGCCAAGGCTGCCGCCAGCGAAACCGGATGTCCGTTATAAGTCAGACCACCGAAATACATTTTGTCATTGAAAGAATCCGCAATTTCGGATTTCATTGCAACCGCCCCCAAAGGGGCATAACCTGAGGTGAGTCCTTTTGCCATCGTGACGATATCCGGAACGATATCCCAGTTTTGGAATGCAAACCACCTGCCGGTGCGTCCAAAGCCTGCCATAACTTCATCAGTAATCAGCAGAATGCCATAGTGGTCACAAAGGGCGCGTAAACCCTTCAGGTAGCCTTGCGGTGGCACCAAGATGCCATTCGTGCCTGTAACCGTCTCGATTAGCACAGCGGCAATCGTTTCTGGTCCTTCTCCGCGGATAATATCTTCAAGATGGTCTAGGTAAACCTGGCTAAAATACTGTTCATCTACCGCCTGACCATCTGGGAAGAATGGTGAGCGGTAAGGATAAGGGTCTTCAAAATGTACCACGCCTGGCATGGTCAGGGGTTCCCAATGCAGGCGGCGGTAATCGCCGCTTAGCGCCATCGAACCCATCGTAGCGCCGTGATAGGAGCGGTAGCGGGTCAATATCTTGAACTTGCCGCGGTAATCCCGTGCTAATTTGATAGCGTTTTCATTTGCTTCTGAGCCACCGAGGGTGTAGAGAAATCGGTCCAAGCCAGTTGGCAGCAGAGTCGCTAATTTTTCTCCTAACTCAGCGCGTACTTTAGTCGCCATATGCGGACCTGCAAAAGTAAGCTCACGAATTTGGCGGATCATTGCCTCTTGCACCGTACGATTGCCGTGCCCGATATTGACACACATTACCATCGAGTTGAAATCTAAGTAACGCTTTCCGGAAGGTTCCCAGAAATACACGCCATCGGCTTTTTCAACAGGAATTACATCCGGGTTGCGCTGTGCAGACCATGTCCAAAAGTTGTGCTTAAGCGACCGCGCCAAAAAATCGTCCGTTTCCATCTACCGCTCCTTTTATGAGTACATATCTATGCTATCACAATTCACCCCTAAATCGCATATAATCAGGAACAACTTTCGTACAAGGATTAACCATGCAAACACTATCGTTTCCTTTGGAATTTTTTCAAGCCCATTTTGATGAATATCTCTCTCGATACAAGGATTTCCTTCGCATTCCCTCGGTTTCTACCGATCCTGACCATAAAGCGGATATGCAGCGCGCCTGTGATTTTCTGGTGGACCAATTAAAAAACCTCGGCACAGACCGTGTTGAGGTCTTTCCTACCCCGATGCACCCGATTTTGTTCGCGGAAAAACGCTCTTCGAAGCCTAATGCACCTACTTTGTTGATCTATGGGCACTATGACGTACAGCCTGTAGCTCCACTGGATGAATGGAAAAGCCCGCCTTTTGAGCCTACCCTCGAAGGCGATTATCTCATTGCCAGAGGGGCGTCTGATATGAAAGGGCAGGTGATGGCAGTTCTAAGCGCGGTTGATAGCATCGTTAAAACTACAGAGCTGCCACTCAACCTCAAGTTTCTCTTCGAAGGTGAAGAGGAAATCGGTTCACCTTCTTTGGAAGCATTTATCGCTTCACACCGAGAATTGCTGGCTTGCAGCATGGTGCTCAACCCTGATGCCGGCATGGTTGGACCTGATTTGCCTACAATCGTCTACGGCTTACGTGGATTGGTCTACTTTGAGGTTCGCATCGATGGGCCTAAAGCAGATTTACACTCTGGGCTTTTTGGCGGCGTAGTTGCTAACCCTGCTATTGTACTTTCCGAAATTATC
>DICP01000113.1:9240-28889 GCA_002417685.1 Candidatus Mesolinea sp. UBA5823 | reverse complement strand
CAGAAGAGAGAGCCCGCATAGCTGCTAACCCAACCCGTGAATCGGATTTACTCGCCATAACGGGCGCGCCTGCGCTTTATGGTGAGGCAGGTTATACCCCCATAGAACGTATCGGCGCACGCCCAACCTTGGATGTGAATGGGCTATATTCCGGCTTTATTGGAGAAGGCAGCAAAACGATCATTCCGGCGTACGCCAATGCCAAAATCTCTTGCCGGCTGGTTCCTAATCAAGATCCAGATCTAGTTTATGACGCTATCAAGACCCACATTGAAAGTCAGGTTCCGCCTACGGTACGCCTGACGATGGTCAAACACTCCGGTGCACCAGCCTACTTAGCTGATGATGCCCCTGGGTTGCAAAATTTAGCTGCTGCGCTTTCCGAGACTTGGGGCAAACCCGTTATTTTCAAGCGCGAAGGCGGCAGCATTCCAGTGGCAACAACCATGCAAAACTATTTAGGTGTCAAGTCTCTGTTGACCGGTTTTGGCTTACCGGATGACCACATTCACTCGCCTAATGAACGCCAACACCTTCCAACCTGGAAAAAAGGTGCTCAAGCACTTATCCGTTTTATCACCGGTTTTGAGCATGAAAGCTGAGAGCGCAGAGCTTCGCCTGCCGGCTTATGGCGGACAGGCAGTGATTGAGGGCGTCCTAATGCGCGGGAAGCGGGCGCTGGCTATGGCAGTGCGTGATCCTAAAGGCGAAATAGTCCTCTTTGATGAACAGCTGCCGACCCTCTACCGATCCTGGTGGGCGCGTGCACCATTTTTCCGTGGTATTGTCAGCCTGTGGGATTCATTGAGTATGGGGATGGAATACCTGACGAAGTCCGCCAACGTACAAACTGGAGAAGAAGAGAAAATCGAAGGGAAAGAGCTGGTTTTTACCATGCTATTTTCCATCCTCGTTGGAGTCGGTTTGTTTTTTCTCTTGCCAGCATTGCTTGCCGGCTGGTTAGAGAGCGGCTTACAAACGACCGCTTGGGTCAGCAACCTGCTCGAAGGCTTGCTTCGCCTCATAATCTTGGTTGTTTATATGGTATTGATTGGCAAAATGCCGGAAATCCAGCGCACTTTTATGTATCACGGCGCTGAACACAAGACTATTAACGCATTCGAAGCTGGAATTGAATTAGAACCACAAAGTGTGGCACAGCAAACGCGCGTGCATCCGCGCTGCGGGACTTCTTTTATTCTCTCGATGGTGTTCATCTCGATTCTCGTGTTTACGCTGCTTGGTCCTCAACCGCTGCTTTGGCGCCTGATTTCGCGGATTCTCTTGCTGCCAGTTGTTGCCGGGCTTTCGTATGAATATATCCGTTGGGCAGCACAAAACATGCAGAAATCCGGTTTTGTGCGGGCTCTGATACAACCTAACCTTTGGCTGCAAAGCCTGACAACCCGCGAACCCACCTTGGATATGATTGAAGTAGCCCTAGCGGCTTTCAAGCGCATGTACGCGATGGAAACTGCTGGAGAAATTCCACCTGAACCAACCGTATGAAAGCCTGGCAAAACGTCTTAATTGGGTTTTTAGGAGGATTGCTTATAGGAGGAATAATCCTCTTGTTCTTTTTACCCCAGCGTGGGGAACCCATTCAACTGGTGACGGCAACGCCCATGTCTGCCACCTTAACCACACGCACTTCCTCCACAGTCCAAGTCCACGTGGCTGGTGCTGTGAAAAACCCAGGAGTTTACGTTCTACCCGAGAATGCTCGTAATATAGATGCGATCACCGCTGCCGGTGGCGCCACCTCAGAAGCCGACCTTGAACGCATCAATCTTTCCGAGTTTATTAGAGACGGGCAGCGCGTTTATGTGCCCTATAAAGGTCAACCGATTTCGACTTCAGAAAGATCAAGCACCATCAGCCTAACTCCAACGGAGCCCACGCTGGTCAATATCAACACAGCAGATGCAGACGCGCTAATGAGCTTACCAGGGATTGGAGAAGTCAAAGCGGCGGCAATCATCGCCTATCGCGAGACGTACGGTCCCTTTACCAGCATCGAGGCGTTGCTCAACGTCAAAGGGATCGGTCAATCCACCCTTGAAGGTTTGCGGGAACATATCACATTAGGTCCGTAGAATTAGAAAGCTTAAATAAGGCAGGTATAATATCTTTTATGGATTACGAAACAATACTAAAAAATGACCTTTATACAGCTATGCGCGCTAACGATACCTTGCGCAAGCGGGTCATCCGCTTACTGATATCCTCGATTGAATTGGCAGAAGTAGCTAAAGGCTCGAAATTAAACGATAGCGAATTTATCGCACTAGTCCAAAAGGAAATCAAAACCAAGAACGACACTATCGTGGATGCTGAAAAGGCTAACCGCCCAGAAATGGTCAAGGAACAGCGAGAGGAAATAAAAGTCTTGGAAGCCTACTTGCCCAAGCAATTAAGTGAAGCCGAACTGGTGCAACTGGCAGAAGAAGTTATCCAAGAAACCGGCGCTACCTCCCCAAAAGATATGGGAAAAGTGCTCAAAGTGCTTATTCCTAAGCTCGCTGGCCGCGCAACCAACCAAGATGCCAGCCGCGTGGTAAAGGATTGCCTTACCAAACTTAGCTGAAATGACTAAAAAACAGCCAGCTTCCCGTCCTTCTTCGGGTTTTACCCAAGGTGCCGCCCGCATTCTCATTCTCATCATCACCTGCATCTTGGTGTACTTGTGTTTGGTGTTACCTGATGTCATCAACCAAGCCAATATGCCCGTGGCAGTCGGCGAGGTTGCAAATCAGGATATTCTGGCGCCTTATTCAATTACTTATGAAAGCAAAGTCTATACCGAACGTGCTCGTATGGAAGCGGCTGCGGCAGTCCCACCAGTTTATCTCCCCCCTGATCCCAGCATAGCCCGCCGTCAGCTCGAGACGCTCAATAGCATCCTATACTATATTTCCACTGTGAGAAATGATCCTTATGCCACTCGCGAACAAAAGTTAGAGGACTTAGAAGCACTTTCTGAGATCAAATTAAACCCTAGCATATCTGCTCAAATTCTGAATTTAGACGATCAAACCTGGCAAAACATTGATAAAGAAGCTCGGCGCGTGTTGGAACTGGTGATGCGCGATACGATTCGCAATGAGAATGTTGCCCAAATCCGTAGCAACCTTCCAGCGGTCATTGACTTTTCCTTCCCAACAGAGCAAGCACAGGTGATCATCGCGCTAGTCTCACCCCTTATCGTTCCCAACAGTCTCTATAGTGAAGAACAAACAAATCTCGCCCGCGAACAAGCCCGTGCCACAATTGAGCCTATCTCTCGCCAGATTATCGCCGGCGAGGTTATCGTGCGCCGCGGCCAGATTATTCGCGAAGAAGACTTAGAAGCTCTAAACATCTTTGGTTTAGCCAAACCCAGCAATCAAACTGATCAATATATTACGAATGCAATTATGGTCGGTGTGCTCGCCACGTTAAGCATCTTATACTTCAACCGCCGGCAAGAACAAGAGTTTTATAATCCGAAGCACCTTGCCATAATCGCGATCACATTTGTCGTCTTCTTAGGTTTGGGGCGCTTTTTGGTGGTCGATCGAACTATCGTCCCTTATCTATATCCAGTGGCTGCCTTTGGGCTGACGCTCTCCATCATTTACAATTTTGAGTTCGGCACGCTTATTAGCCTTTTCCTCAGTATTTTGCTTGCCTTCGGAAAAAACCGTGAAGCAGAATTAGCCTTATTCTATCTTTTACCCACGCTGGTCGGCATGTTGACAATTGGTCGAGCGCGCCACATCGGCACGTTTATCGGCTCGGGTTTTGTTACGGGTTTACTTGGAATGGCTGTGGTGGCTGCCTTCCGTTTAGGCGATGTGTATACCGACATGGTCGGTCTTTCCACATTGGTAATTGCTTCCCTGGTGAATGGTTTATTATCGGGCAGCTTCGCTTTGCTGCTCCAATTTATCTTTGCTCAGGTATTGGATATTCCCACAACACTACAGCTTATTGATATTTCCCGCCCGGATCATCCACTGCTTCAATACATTTTACAGAATGCCCCAGGTACCTATCAACATAGCTTGCTGGTTGCGAACCTTTGCGAACAAGCCGCCGGGGCAATTGGCGCAGACCGTCTCCTCATCCGCGTCGGCGCGCTTTTCCACGATTGCGGCAAAGCCAACAACCCGCAATTTTTCGTCGAGAATCAAATTAAGGATAAAATTGATGCTCATGACGATCTCGATCCCGCAACAGCGGCTGCCACAATCATCCAGCACGTACCTGACGGCGTAACCTTAGCGAAAAAGTATCGTTTGCCCTCACGAATTATAGATTTCATTCGCGAACACCATGGCACGATGGTAACGGTGTATCAATACTCCCAAGCCATTGCAATGGCTGAGAATCCCGAAGAAGTCGACAAATCTTTATTCACTTACCCAGGGCCTAAACCGCAATCGCGAGAAACAGCCATTCTGATGTTAGCGGATGGAACCGAAGCCAGAGCCCGCGCTGATGCCCCGCATACCGACGAAGAATTACGCGAATTAATCCAAAAAAGCATTGCCATGTATAAGGACGCAAACCAGTTAGAAGAAACCGACCTGACCCTTAAGGACCTGAAGACAATCGAAGATTCTTTCTTTGAAACTTTACAGCGTTCCTATCACCCGCGCATAAAATATCCGCAAGTTCAAAAGAAATTCAAAAAGCAAGCTGATAGTGGCGTTAATGAGGAATAAATCCCACCTTCAACCTTCAAGATTGGAATGATTGATTTTTCATCTCCCCAAAAATACCGCACTCAAGTGGATCTCATCCGCCTGGAAGCTTGCCTTCAGGCCTCGTTGGAAAAGCTCGGCTATGCGCAGGATGAGGCGGTCACCCTGAAATTGACCGATAATAGAACCATTCACAAGCTTAATAAGACCTACCGGAACGTTGATGCTCCTACAGATGTGCTTTCCTTTGAAAATGATTATCTTGATCCTGAAAGCGGCTTGCATTACTTAGGAGATATCGTCATCTCCATCGAAAAAGCTCAAGAGCAAGCTGCAAACAATGGGCATCCGTTACAGCAAGAAGTGGAAATGCTCTTTGTGCACGGCGTGCTGCATCTTTGCGGCTATGACCATGCTGAAGAGGACGAGTATGCAGAAATGAGCTGCTTGCAAGACGAAATCCTAAAAGAGATGAATAATCCTCTTTTAGGCAGCATTTCTCCCCCTGCTTAAGTAATAGAGATTAGTTTTTACAGGGCGGTTCACGAGTAAGACTTTTTCATATTGTCAAGGCTGATTAGAAATGTTCTAATGCTGGCATTTAGAAATGTTCCTGCAAGTGTCAAGGCTAAATAGAAATGTCCTAATCAGTGGACTAAGTCATCAGGATGGGTTTTTTCGCATAATTCAACACCTTATTACTTCTTGTCTATACTGGTTCACAGTTGCCCTAACCCTAACCCTTCCCCAGCGGCAAGCGGCTCTTTTTTACCTCGGTCAAACCGCTGGGGAAGGGAAATTAGTTTGATAGAGGGCGGCGCCCTCTATCAANNTAGGACATTATCACTTTGCCCTTACACAAGACTTCTTCATATCCCAATTTAAGACGAAGTCTGATAAAATCCCAATGTAACAGGCAAAGCTAAAACCGTAGCTTCGCCTGACTAATATTAAAACGATTAAGGAGAGCGTATGCATAAAGATTTCTTAGATATCATCGATTACAGACCCCAGGAATTACTAAACTTGCTTGATCTTGCTATCCGGCTCAAAAAAGAATATGCGCATGGTGGCAATGAACCCGTCCTCAAGGGCAAGGTGCTCGCGATGATTTTCCAAAAACCCTCGCTACGCACCCGGGTCAGCTTCGATATGGCGATGCGCCATTTAGGCGGCGATGCCCTTTACCTTTCTCCTAATGAGATCGGTCTGGGGCAAAGGGAATCAATTGCTGATATTGCCCGCGTACTCGAGGGTTATGTGCAAGGCATCATGGCACGCGTATTTGCACATGAACACGTACTGGAGTTAGCCCGTTGGGCGAATATCCCAGTGATTAACGGATTGAGCGATTACAGCCACCCCTGCCAGGCTCTAGCCGATGCACTAACTATCTATGAAAACTTTGGCCGCATTCAGGGTATCAACGTCACGTATGTCGGTGACGGCAATAACGTTGCTGTTTCCTTGATGCAAATTTGCGCTAAATTAGGCGCAAACTTTACGATTGCCAATCCTGAAGGTTATGATATGCCCGCCGATGCAGTTCAAACTGCCATAAATGTAGCTCGTGAAAGCGGTGCCAAACTGACCTTCCTACGTGACCCGCACGAAGCTGTGCAATTTGCCGATGTAATTTATACCGACACTTGGACGAGCATGGGTCATGAAGATGAAGCCAAGCAGCGCGAAAAGGTTTTCCCGCCTTATCAGGTCAATGATCAATTGGTTTCAGAAGCTGCTCCCGATGTGATTGTCATGCACTGTCTGCCAGCTCACCGAGGGCAGGAGATTACAGATAGCGTTGCCGATGGACCTCATTCACGGCTTTTCCCCCAAGCGCATAATCGCTTACATGCTCAAAAAGCGGTCGTATACACACTCATGAAAGGAGATTAACTTGAATTCCCAATATTATATTGACCTTGAAGATAAATATGGTGCCCATAACTACAAACCGCTCGATGTCGTCTTGACAAAAGGTGAAGGCGTTTGGGTCGAAGATATTGATGGAAATCGCTATTTAGACTTCCTAAGCGCATATTCCGCCCTCAATCAGGGGCACCGCCATCCAAAAATTGTCAAAGCTTTGCAAGATCAGCTTGAACGAATTACATTAACCTCCCGTGCTTTTCGCAACGATCAATTAGGTCTTTTTTACAAAAAACTATCTGACATGACCGGCTATCAAATGAGCCTGCCAATGAACAGCGGTGCCGAAGCAGTAGAAACAGCCCTTAAAGTTGCCCGCAAATGGGGATATGCCGTCAAAGGCATCCCCAAGTATGAAGCGGAAATCATCGTTGCAGCCGGGAATTTCCATGGCCGCACGATCACCATCATTTCCTTTTCCTCTGAACCCTTGTATAAAGACGCCTTCGGTCCCTTTACCCCAGGCTTTAAGATTGTGCCTTTTGGAGATCTCGAAGCTGTTCGAGCTGCTATTAATCCAAACACAGCCGCGGTCATGCTTGAACCAATCCAAGGTGAAAACGGCGTGATTATTCCCCCCGAAGGGTATCTGCGCGGAGTAGCTGACCTTTGCAAACAAAATCAGGTACTCTTTATTGCTGATGAGATTCAGACCGGCTTGGGCCGCACTGGCAAACTCTTCGCCTCAGATTATGAAAAGGTGCGCCCCGATATCACCATAATTGGGAAGGCGCTCTCTGGCGGGATGCTGCCAATCTCAGCTGTACTGGCTGATGAGCCTATTTTAGGTTTATATCAACCTTCCGAGCATGGTTCGACCTTTGGTGGCAGCCCATTAGCTTGCGCTGTTGGCATCGCTGCCCTCGACGTCATCGAGGAAGAGAATCTCCCCGAGCGAGCTTTCACCTTGGGTAATTACTTTATAGACCGATTGAGTGAAATCCCAAGCGCACATATCAAAGAGGTGCGTGGACGCGGTTTGCTGATCGGTGTGGAACTAAAACCAGAAGCAGGCGGTGCACGGCGTTTCTGTGAGGCTTTGCAGGGTGAAGGTATTCTTGCCAAGGAAACGCATGATCACGTTATCCGCTTTGCGCCACCCCTCATTATTGAGCAAGAAACCTTAGACTGGGCTTTACCTAGGATTGCTAAGGTTTTACAGATGCCCTAAAGTAAGGAGCATTTATGAACAGGTTTGCCAAAATTGTTGCCACCTTAGGTCCGAGCAGTTCTGATGAAGCTACGCTGCGCGCCTTGATTGAAGCCGGCATGGATGTTGCCCGCCTCAATTTCTCGCACGGCACCCATGAAGAACATGCCGATCGGTACAAAATATTACGCAGGCTTTCTGAAGAGCTTGGCAAACCTGTTTCTATCTTGATGGACCTGCAAGGGCCAAAGCTGCGCATCGGCAACCTAAAAACTGATTTTGTTGAGCTGAAATCAGGAGATACGGTTGCATTAAGTTCATCCGAGAACCCGAAAAACTTGCGTGAAGGCGCCATATTCATTCCCTTCGACGTGCCTAATTTGCATGAAGCACTCTCTCCTGGTAATCACATTCTCCTGGATGATGGCCAGCTTGAGTTTGAGGTTCTCGAGCTGGATGGCGAGACTATCTACGCCAAGGTCATCCTCGGAGGTAAACTCAAATCCCATAAAGGCGTTAACCTTCCCGGATCAAAGCTGGATATCGCCTGCCTGACGCCTAAAGACCTGGAGGATTTAGCGTTTGGCATTTCTTTAGGAGTTGACCTGGTAGCCATATCTTTTGTGCGCCAAGCGTCCGATATTCTCACGGTTCGGAAAACCATGCAGGAGATGTCTGGCTCAGAGAGAGTTCCTCCCATAATTGCCAAGTTAGAGCGTCCTGAAGCAATTACCAACTTGGACGCTATCATTGATGCTACCGATGGTGTGATGGTTGCCAGAGGGGACTTAGGTGTGGAAATGTCCCCCGCTGAAGTACCTGTGGTGCAAAAAGCAATCATCAAAACCGCCAATCAAAAAGGAAAGTTCGTCATCACCGCCACGCAAATGTTGGAATCGATGATCAACAACCCGCGCCCTACCAGAGCAGAAGCAGCCGATGTCGCTAACGCCATTTTTGATGGCACCGATGCTGTTATGCTTTCCGCTGAAACAGCCGCGGGGAAGTACCCAGTCCAAAGTGTGCGCATGATGGATGCCATTATTAAGGAATCCGAAAAGCACCTCAGCGAGTGGGGTCATCTGGATAGCTTGATCGCCTACGAAGCTGACAATCCAACGGTATCGATTGCACGGTCAGCCAAAGAACTTTCTATTGCAGCCAAGGTCAAAGCAATTGTGGTGTTTACCATTTCGGGCGCTACGGCGATGTGGATGTCTAAAACCAAACCCAACGTGCCAATTTACGCCTTCACCCCAGAGATGAAGACTTATCATTGGTTAGGGATTGCTTGGGGCGTCACGCCGTTGCTCGTGCCGCATGCAGACACGCTCGAAACAATGGTCAAGCACGTAGAGACTGGGGTGTATGCATCAACTAATCTCTCAGCCGGGGATAAAGTCGTTGTAATTTCGGGCTTTCCGGTAGGAGAAATGGTTAAACCAAACTTGATATTGCTTTATTCTTTGCGTTGGTAAAACTTGAACAGGACCAAAAACGGGACCAGCAATCTGGTCCCGTTTTGATTCTCCGTGCAGCTTGCTTATTCTAACGCAGCATTAATCTGCTCCAAGGCAGCCAGATCTGGGCGGATTCGCTCGGCTGGGAGGCGGTTAAGCGGCTCCCTTCCTAAATCGAAGATATCAATAATGGACTGTTCGGCTTTTTCGATGTAGAACAAGCCGGTGGTGAGGTAACGCTTTTCGTAAGACTCCGTTAACAAATCTAAAGCTGCGGTTTTACTTGTTGGATCGTAATCTCTATCGATCTTTTTAAGCAACAGGATGGAACCATCATGGAGTTTTACTTCGCGGTAGGTACCTTCTTGAAAGTCTTCAACAAATATTTCTTGAGCTTTCGGAATAAAGGTAATATCCTGAATAGGGCTTTCATTCTCGCGCCCCCACGTATAAGATTGCATTGCCTGATCCTGATTGTTAAAAGTCACACATGGACTAATCACATCGATCACCGCAATTCCATCATGTACAAAAGCGGCTTTAAAGAGCTCTCGCATCTGTTTAACATCTCCAGCAAACGCTCGGGCAACAAATTTCGCCCCGCTTATCAAAGCCTCCAAGCACAAATCTAAGGGGGGCAGATAATTCTTACCCTGATGCCGCAGTTCGAGGCCCAAATCCGATGTCGCGGAAAATTGCCCTTTGGTAAGTCCATAAACACCGTTATTCTCAATAATGTAAACCATCGGAATATTCCGGCGGATGACGTGTTTAAAATGCCCCATGCCAATGCTCGCCGAGTCCCCATCACCCGAGATGCCAATTAGTTTGATCCGTCGGTCTGCGAAGCAAGCCCCCGTAGCCAAAGTTGGCATGCGCCCATGAACCCCATTGAACCCAAAAGAGCGGTCCAAAAAATAGTTCGGGCTCTTGCTGGAGCATCCAATCCCGCTAAACTTGGCAACCATTTCCGGAACGACGCCCAGCTCAAAGAGCGCGGCTTGAATTTGGTTAGCAATGGTGTTATGACCACAGCCTGGGCAAAGAGTAGAAGGCTTCCCTTTATAATCGACAGGGGAAAGCCCAATTAAATTCCGCTCCACTTTTTGCGTCTGTGCGTTATCCATTTCTCTCCATCTCCTTTGCTAAAACTTGTTCAGTCGCCCAAAGCGCCGTCATCGGTAAGCCGCCAATATCCGTTAGCGAAGACAGCTTCTCAGAACATTCAGAGACCTCTAACTTCAAAATTGAGCACATCTGACCATCACGATTAAGCTCCAACACATAAGTATGGTCATGCGCAGCGATAAAATCGTGCACATCCCTGCAACTGGGCAAAGCTCGGATCCGAAGATAATCCACCGGAACGCCCGCTTGCTCCAGCATATCTTGGGCCTCAATTAGCGCTGGGTCGGTTGACCCCCAGCCGATGATGCCGATTTTGGCGCCGGGTTTGGCACGCAAAATTGGTTTCGGCAGCACCTCGCACATATTCATCAGTTTCTTTTTAATCCTGCGGATCATATTTGCCCAATTTATTGGGTCTTCACTATAATTTCCATACTCATTATGGCCTGTGCCGCGCGTGAAGTAAGCTGCAGCTGGATTCTGATTGCCCATCACCGTACGGTAAGGAATACCATCACCATCGATGTCCTTATAACGACCCCATTGCCCGCCAAAACGATCCAAATCTTCTTCCCATAGGATTTTCCCACGATCAATAGGACGGTCAGGATACGCAAACTTAGACGTAATCCACTGGTTCATCCCCAAGTCCAGATCGCTGAGTACAAAAATCGGAGTCTGATAATGCTCTGCCAGGTCCAAGGCTTTCCAGCCAAACTCAAAACACTCATTCACCGAACCGGGCAGTAGGATGATGTGATTGATATCCCCATGCCCCAGGAAGTAAACAAAAGTCAGATCCCCTTGTGCCGTTCGCGTGGGTAACCCAGTGCTGGGTCCAACGCGCTGAACATCCCAAATCACGATAGGTGTTTCTGTAAAGTACGCCAAGCCCACATTTTCGGTCATCAAGCTCAAGCCTGGGCCTGAGGTAGCGGTCATCGCACGCAAGCCAGCCCAACCCGCTCCAATCGCGCAACCGGCAGCAGCCAGCTCATCTTCCACTTGTAGGATCACACAGGTGTTCTTACCTGTTACGGGATCTTTGCGTAACTTGGGGTTATGCTCTATCATCGATTCAACTAAGCTGCTCGCTGGCGTGATCGGATACCAAGCACAAAACTCAACACCTCCGAAAAGCGAACCTAAAGCTGCAGCATTATTCCCATCAGTTAATATGCAATCCTTCATCGGGGGCAGCGGCTTCACGGAATAGCGGTCTCTTTTGACGATATTCGCTGCCGCCCAGTCATAACCAGTTTTGACCATTTTTAGGTTCGATTCGAGCGCGGTAGCCTTATTGCCAAAGTGACGTTTCAAAGCATATAAGAGGCTTTCCATATTGATGCCCAGAACTTCACCCACAATACCGACGTAAGCCATATTCTCCATGTATTCCCGCAGGTTGCGCGGGACTTCCGCCTCCTTGACCAGCCGGCGAATGGGCATTGGGTAGAAAATTAGGTCAGGCCGTGGGTTTTCCGGCAAGCGGATGTGGTCTGCATAAAAAATCACGCCGCCTTCGGGCAAATAAGTTAAATCATCCAGGAACGTTTCCGGGTTCATTGCAACGAGAATGTCATCATACGGCACTCTACCTAAGTAGCCCTTCTCCGAAACTCGAATGACAAACCACGTGGGCAAGCCTTTAATATTTGAGGGGAATATGTTTTTCCCAGAGGTCGGGATGCCCATGTGAAACAAAGCATGATAGAGCACATTGTTAGACGTGGCACTGCCAGAACCATTGACAGTGCAAACAGTCATGCAAAAATCATTTACTTGTTGGGGGAGGGCGATCAGTTCATCTTTCTCGGGGTGGGTCATGAGGTCTTATTCTCCTTTTATCACTCAAAACGCTGAGATAATTCCACTTTTTTTCGCTGCACCACCAAGTCCATGTGCGCTATCAGAGCTTGATAACCGCGGTCAAAATCCCGCGCAGCCAGGGCTTCAACGATGCGCTGATGATAATTCCAGACAGTAACTAAGTAGGTCTGATCGAGGTAATAATTGCGCTCATTCCCCGCATTCAACTCCCAAAAAGTCTCCAGAACGCTTTTAGCAAGGGGATTTTCCAAATGTTGGAATATCGCTAAGTGAAACGCACGATGTTCTTTTTCGGGCATTTCGATAGGTTGGTTTTCAATTTTGAGTTGCGCTTTACGAACAATTTCCCCTAAAGCACTCACTTCTCCACTGGTTAATAAAGGCGCTGCTTCATACCAATAGCTGGCTTCGATATGCTTGCGTAAATCGCGAAATGCTTCAAAAAGCTCCGGCTGCACTTTTATTCCATATTGCAAACTTAGCATCAGTGCCGGGGAGAGTGAAAAACCGCAGGGTTGAATGCCAGTTTTGGGTTTGATTGAGACGAAACCTAAGCGGCGCGCAACTTCTAATTGCTCGCGTAAACTGGTTATGCTGATTCCTAATTCCTCACTCAACTCTGCAATCGTTGGTATGGATGCACCATTACGATTGGCTTCAGCTAAGTAATCTAAGAGGTCGGATCGTGTGGAGATTTCCATGTTCTAATTATCAGATTAATAATATTAATCTGATTATACCTTCCTCTCACTTATCGTCAAGGGAGATTTAGCTTTTCAACCTGGGCATGTAAAAGGACAAGTAATCGCAATTACCCGCATTTTTACGCATTTTCTCCATTAAATGCATCCATCGGGTACAATTCTCAGCAGATCAAAGAGATTGTTAATGATGAGTATAAGCGAATTTGCCATTCCCTTCCGCTATAAAACCGATAGAACCAGCCCTGTTCGATGGCTGTTTTCTCATACCATTCATCATTGGTTTATTTTTTTGGTCGCAGTCATCGGCACCATCGGCAATGCAGCCTTAGCTGCCATTCCCGCGGTTCAATTTGGGGTTGTATTTAATACTCTCACGAGCGCTGCTCCGGATAATGCTGTCATTCGCCAAGCAGTAATCATTATCTTAGTCTCACAGCTTGTTCGCGGCTTGTTCCAATTTTCTCGTAATTTTGGTTTTGAAGTGATGGCTCAACGTATGGAGCGTGATGTGCGCGAGGAGTTCTACATCTCCTTGCTCGGCAAGAGCATGACTTTTCACTCGCTTCAATCGGTCGGCGATCTGATGGCCCGCGCCACCAACGACATCCGCGAGGTCAACTTCCTTTTTAGCCCTGGCATCAACCAGGTTCTGGGTTCGCTCAATTTTCTCTTCATTCCCCTCGTCATCGGCGCACAAATCAATCCGGTCTTATTACTGGCTCCCTCGATCTTCATCGTTGCCTATTTCATTTACATTGCTTATTATCTTCATATATTGGAGCCCATTACCAGCAGAGTGAGAGCCACCTTTGGCATCATGAACAGCCGCTTAGCTGAGGCTATCGACGGTGCCGAAACAGTAAAAGCGGCGGCACAGGAAGAAAATGAAATCCAGCTGTTCCGCAAAAATATTAAAGCCTATCGTGATGCTTCTGTAGAACAAGGCGAGGTTGAGGCCCGCTTCATCCCGCTCCTGATGTTGGCGCTCACTTTAGGCTTGGGTTTGCTGCATGCCCTAATGCTCTTCCAGGCTGGCATAATTGAGCTGAGCAGTGTAATTTCCTATTTCAGTGCGCTTTCCTTGCTGGGTTTTCCGACCAATACCTCGATTCACTCCTATTCACAAATTTCACTTGGGTTAGCAGGCGCCAGGCGCTTGCTCTCCATTATGAACACCGAAAACAACCTGGATCAGAACGAAAACGGGTTTGCCGGCACCATGCGTGGCGAAGTGGCTTTTAATAACGTGAGCTTTGCTTATGCAGGCCAGAAGGCGGCCCTAAAAAACATTTCCTTTCATGTTCATCCCGGCCAAACCGTAGCCATCGTCGGGCAAACGGGCTCTGGAAAGACCAGCTTAGTGCGATTGATTAATCGCACTTATGACCCTACCGAAGGCCAAGTGTTGATCGATGGCCGTGACCTGCGTGATTGGAAGCTGGATGCCCTGCGTAGTCAGATCTCCATCATCGAACAAGATATATTCCTCTTCTCCAAGTCTATCTACGAAAATATTGCCTTCGGCAAGCCTGGTGCCACCCGCGAAGAGGTCGAGAATGCGGCCAAGAGCGCCCAAGCTCATGAGTTTATTATGGAGCTGGAGAATGGCTATGATACAGTCATTGGCGAGCGCGGTGCCACTCTTTCGGGTGGGCAAAGGCAAAGAATTGCCTTAGCGCGTGCGTTCTTGACGGACCCCAAAATCCTGATCTTAGACGATTCCACCAGCGCCATTGATAGCAAAACTGAAGATGAGATCCAAAAAGCAATCAAAATTGCCTCTGAAGGGCGGACAACTTTTATTATCACGCACCGCCTTTCCCAAATTCGCTGGGCCGATCTCATTATCGTGATGCGCAAAGGCACTATCTCTGAAATTGGCACCCATGAAGAATTAATGCGCATTTCCCGCGCTTACCGTAATTTATTTATTGAGGTTTAGTTACAATGGCGTTTTACGCAGGATTGGATAGCGAAACATACGACCGGCAGTACAGCAATAAAGCGCTTCTCGGCCGTATCTGGAGTTATGCCAAAACATATAAGAAACTCATCTACACAATTCTGATCGCCTTAATCTTGCAAGGCAGCATCGGTGCCTTGCCGCCCGTGCTCATCTCCAAGGTGTTGGATCAAGGCATTGCCGGCATTCCGGACCGCACAGCCTTTTACCTGCTAGCTGGCATGGTTATTCTCGTGGAAGTCCTGGGCTTTGTGTTCTATTACATTAATCACCGGCTCTTAGCTCGGGTGATTGCCGACGTGAACCGTGACCTTTCCACTGATGCCTTCGCGTCTTCAATGCACCAGGATATGGCGTTCCATGACGCTTATTCCTCTGGCAGGATTCTCTCCCGCATCACGACGGATACGCGGGATTTTTCCACTTTCATTACCATTACAATGGACGTAGCCAACAATGCTCTGCAATCGCTGGTCACGGCTATCATACTGCTCAATACCGAATGGCATTTGGCTTTGGCGCTATTTGCCATTGTGCCAGTGGTAATCATTATCGTCTCGTTTTACCGCAGCATGGCCCGCAAGCTGACTCGCCAAGGTATGCGCGCTATGGCAAACGTCAACGCTACTATTAAAGAAACCATCAGTGGCATCGCCATTGCCAAAAACTTCCGCCAGGAAGCGAGCATTTATGAGGATTTTAAGGATTCCAATGCGGTTTCCTACAAGATGAATGTGAAGCGCGGCTTGGTGCTTTCGATCGTTTTTCCAACTACTCGTGCTTTGGGTGGCATCGCCACGGCGTTGGTAGTTTATCTTGGCTCTGGCTCGGTCATCTCAGGCCTGATCAGCGCTGGCGCTTGGTATATGTTCGTGCTGAGCATCGACCGCTTCTTGCAGCCGGTATTGGCCATCACGTCCTACTGGACCCAGGTACAAACAGGACTTTCCGCAGCGGAGCGTATTTTTGCCCTGATTGATGCCGAGCATACCGTCATCCAGACAGGGAACTACGTCCCCACGCAGCTGCGAGGGAAAATCGATTTTAACAAGCTCACGTTTAGATATAACACCGGCAAAGAAGTGCTCAAAGATTTTGATCTGCATATTCAAGAAGGCGAAAATGTTGCGATTGTTGGGCATACGGGCGCAGGGAAATCCTCCATCGCACGGTTGATTGCGCGTTTTTACGAATTCCAGGGCGGTGAGCTGCTCATCGATGACCGCGATATCCGCACTTACGACCTGCATGCCTTACGCCAACACATGGGTTTGGTGACGCAGGTGCCCTTCCTCTTTGAAGGCACCGTTGAGGAAAATATCCGCTTTGCGCGCCCAGAAATAAACCGGGAAGAAATCTTAGCCCTAGCGAACCAAATTGGCGAAGGTGAATGGCTGGAGACTTTTCGGGATGGCTTAGATACACTGGTTGGAGAGCGTGGCGCTCAAATTTCGATGGGGCAGCGCCAATTGGTGGCATTAATGCGCGTATTAGCGCAGAGACCCTCGGTTTTTATTTTGGATGAAGCCACCGCCAGCATCGACCCCTTCACCGAAAAACAAATCCAAACAGCGCTGAACCTCATCCTCAAGCAATCCACGAGTGTGCTCATCGCCCATCGCCTCTCGACCGTGCAATCTGCGGATCGCATTATCGTATTGGACGAGGGCGTCATCCTCGAGGAGGGTAATCATGAGCAGCTGCTTAAGAGCGGTGGCTATTATGCCGACCTTTACAATACATACTTCCGCCACCAAAGCCTGGAATATGTGGAAAAAGTTGGCAAAATTTTCCATTCCAATCAAAATGATTTTTTATCCAGCCAAGATCGTGCTTCTGCTTGACTTTAATTTCTATCTTGCTAAAATTAATTTACGAAAATTATAAGAGGCAAATTTTTGTAAAGTTCTCGCTCAGATAGCGTAATTGAACTTTCTACCGAGAATGCAAACGCCATTATATTTGACCATCATAAAGCCGATTTACTTTATGACCACTAAAAAAAGGAGCTAAAATGAATTTTCCCAAAGACCTAAAATACGCAAAAACCGATGAATGGGTAAAAGTTGAAGGCGATATTGCAACCATTGGCATCTCCGACTATGCGCAGAGCCAGCTGGGCGACATTGTCTACTTTGAGTTTGCTGTGGAGCCTGACGAAGAAGTTAAAGCTAGCCAAACCTTAGGGAGTGTCGATTCTGCTAAAGCCACAGCCGAAGTTAACTTCCCTGTGAGCGGCACCGTGCTAGAAATCAATGAGAGTATCACAGATGACGTTGAAGTCCTCAACCAGGACCCTTATGGAAAAGGCTGGCTGGTAAAGATTAAAATCTCAGACCCTGCCGAACTCGCTGAGCTGATGGATGCAGAAGCCTACGAAGCTTATTGCGAAAGCAGGTAGCCATGTTTACTCCTCACACACCTCAGGATGTGGAGGCGATGCTCAAAGCCATTGGGCTAAGTAAACTCGAGGACCTCTTCCAGGAAATTCCTGAGCAGTATCGCTTCCCAGAGCTTAACCTTCCACCGGCACTTTCCGAGATGGAAGTCAACCAAGACCTTGAAAGCATTGCCCGCGCTAATGGCAATACTTCTGAGCTGATTAGCTTCTTAGGCGCCGGCGCATACGACCATTATGTTCCGGCTGCGGTAGACATGCTCCTGCGCCGTGGCGAGTTCTACACCGCTTATACCCCCTACCAGCCAGAAATCTCCCAAGGCACTTTGCAAGCCACCTTCGAATATCAAAGCCTGATTTGCAATCTGACAGGTATGGATGTAGCCAATGCCTCCCATTATGACGGCGCTACCGCTGCCGCTGAAGCAGTTATTTTGGCTTATCACCACTTTAAGGGCAAGCGCACAAAGTTTCTCATCTCCCGCGCAGTTAACCCACAATACCGCCGGGTCATCCGCACTTATATGCGCGGTAATAGCGAGATTAGTATCCTGGGAGACGACGAGAAAACCGGCATCGACGCTTCGATGGAGAAACTCATCGCTCAAATCGACACGAATACCGCTTTAGTTATGGTGCAATATCCCGATTTCTTTGGCCGTATCATCGACTACAAACCTTTAGCTGAGGCGGTACATGCCGCTGGAGCTTTACTCGCTGTTTCGGTCAACCCAACCGCACTGGGTGTACTCACCCCGCCTGGAGAGTTTGGTGCTGATATCGTTACGGGCGAAGGCCAACCTTTAGGCATCCCGCTCTCATACGGTGGACCATACTTAGGCATTTTTGCCGTTACCAACGAGCTGCTGCGCAAGATATCTGGCAGGCTGATCGGTCAGACGGTAGATGCAGCCGGCGAGTTAGCCTATGTGATGACCCTTACTGCCCGCGAGCAGCACATCCGCCGCGAAAAAGCCACCTCCAATATTTGCACCAACCAAGGACTGATGGCATTAGCGTCAACAGTTTACCTCAGCTTATTGGGCAAGCATGGTTTTGAACAAGTAGCAAATCTCTGCTACCAAAAGGCGCATTACGCAGCAAACCAAATCGAAAGCATCCCTGGATATAATTTGGCTTTTTCTGAAACGCCATTCTTCCACGAGTTTGTCATAAGCAGCCCTATGCCGGTCGACCATTTGCTTGACCATTTGCGCGCTTATGACATCCTCGGCGGGTATGACTTAAGCAAAGATTACCCCGAGCTGGAAAATTGCCTGCTCATGGCAGTTACTGAAAAAATCCGTAAGGACGATATTGACCTGTTCCATGATGCACTTTTGGGGGTGACCCATGACTGAGCCTACCATTTATGAACTTTCTTCTCCTGGTCGTCAGGGCGTAAGGTTCCCTGAGCCAGATGTTCCCCAAAGTCCACTTCCTACAGAATTCCGGCGCAAAGACTTACCTCTTCCGGAAGTTTCTGAAGTGGATGTGGTACGTCACTTTACACGCCTATCCCAGAAGAATTACGGGGTTGATCTTGGCATCTATCCATTAGGATCATGCACGATGAAGTACAACCCCAAAATTAATGAAGTTGCCGCACGGCTGCCTGGTTTCGCATTCACCCATCCCCTTCAGCCTGAGGAAACGGTGCAAGGAAACCTCTACCTCATGTATACCCTGCAAGAGTGGCTGATGGAAATCAGTGGATTTGCCGGCGTCACTTTACAGCCTGCTGCTGGCGCCCAAGGTGAACTCACCGGCGTGCTCATCATCCAAAAATATCATGCCGATCGCGGGGATACGAAGCGCAAGCGTATTCTCATCCCCGATTCTGCTCACGGTACCAATCCCGCCACTTCCTCGATGAGCGGGTTTGAAGTGGTTTCACTCCCCTCGGATGACCGTGGGAATGTGGATTTAGACGCGCTGAAGGGGCTTTGCGATGAAAACTTAGCCGGCTTGATGCTCACTAACCCTAATACATTGGGATTGTTTGATGAACATGTGGTAGAAGTCATCGAAACCGTCCATGCTGCTGGCGGCTTAGTGTATGGCGACGGCGCGAATATGAATGCCCTCCTCGGCATTGTGCGCCCTGGTGATTTAGGTTTTGATATCATGCACTTCAACCTACATAAAACCTTCTCTACCCCGCATGGCGGCGGAGGACCAGGTTCGGGACCCGTGGCTGTTTGCGAGAAACTTGTTGACTACCTGCCCGATCCGGTCGTCACGATTGTTGACCCTGGTGATGAAGAGACTCCGCCATTATACGGCTACGCGCACCCTGCCAAAACTATTGGTCCGGTTAAGTCTTTTCAAGGGCATTTCGGCATCCTTGTGCGTGCCTATGCTTATATTGCCATGCATGGCAGCCAAGGGTTGCG
>DICP01000113.1:4717-9214 GCA_002417685.1 Candidatus Mesolinea sp. UBA5823 | reverse complement strand
TGTATGCACGAGTTCGTCGTCGAAGGCGTCTGGAAGGATGCCCCCGGTGTGCGCGCTTTGGATGTCTCTAAACGGCTGATTGACTACAACGTCCACCCGCCGACGAATTACTTCCCGCTCATCGTGCACGAAGCCTTAATGATCGAGCCAACCGAGACGGAATCGCTTGAATCGCTGGATTATTTCGCGGATGCGCTCCTGAAGATCGCTGAGGAGGCGCACACTCAGCCAGAGTTACTGCACGAAGCCCCGCATCACAGCCCCGTGCGTCGTTGCGATGAAGTACTTGCAGCCAAGCAGTTAATTCTTCGCACAGGGCCAAAAATAAACGCTTAAGGTTAAACAAACTACTAAGCCGGAGCAAACCTCCGGCTTTTTTCTTTGTAGTTTTGTACTTATTAACCTTAATGAATTATGAGCGTTACCGGGCAATGATCCGAGCCCATGATTTCATCCATGATGATCACATCATCAACCCGCGGAACCAGGCTCTCACTGACCAAAAAATAATCTAAGCGCCAACCAATATTCTTCTCGCGGGCATGCATGCGGTAGGTCCACCATGTGTAGCGCACAGCATTCGGGTAAAGATGCCTGAAAACATCTACTAAACCATGCGCGAGGTATTTATCTATCCATACGCGTTCTTCGGGTAAAAATCCTGTGTTTTTTTCGTTTTCCTTTGGTCTGGCAAGGTCGATCTCGTTGTGGGCAGTGTTAAAGTCTCCAGTGATGATGACGTTTTCGCCCTTTTGATGGTGCTCATCAATAATATCTAGCAACCGGGCATAGAACTCCAATTTGAAGGGTACGCGCTGATTTTCTTCGCCGCCATTCGGGAAGTAAACGTTGTAAAGAAAATAATCAGGGTAACGTAAGCGGATCACGCGGCCCTCGGCATCAAATTCTTCTACCCCAATACCCGTCGTGATTTCCTGCGGTTCTACGCGATAAAAAACGGCTGTGCCGCTATAACCAGGGCGCGTTGCAGGGTTCCAAAAGGATTGGTAGCCTGGAATTTCACGCTGCTCTTCAGGGAATTGCTCTGGTCTGCCTTTAATTTCTTGCAAGCAAAGCACATCCGGCTGGTAATCCTTAACCCAATCTAACGCCTGTTTTTTCAGGACTGCGCGATACCCGTTGACGTTCCAAGTCGTTATCTTCATCAACATCCTCCATAAGATTTGAATTTTTCCATCCTATGGTAAACTTTACAGCTGGTGTTAGTAATGTGCAGACAAAACTATTTACTTAAAATAGCACAAAAAATCTTTTTAGCCTTGCTTGTTCTCTCAATTATACACACTCCCATCTTGGCTGAGCCTGTATCCGCTCAAGATGAGACCCTACCAGTATATATCGTGCAATCTGGGGATACGCTTTTCGACATCGCCAACCAGTTCTACACAACGGTGGACGAAATTTTGGCTGTCAATGGGCTCAGCAATGGAGATACGCTCCTAGTGGGCGACCGCCTGCTGATCCCCGGCTTGGAAGGGATGCAAGGAACGCTTACAACAGAAATCATCCCGCTCGGTGCAAACTTGCGCAGCCTCAGCCGACGAACACAATCAGATCCAGCAAGCCTTGCCAAACTGAATAAATTCACCAGCCAATCAGAACTGTTTGTTGGCAGGCGGATTGCCCTGACCACCTTAGAAGCTACGCAGGATTTGCAAATGCTTCCTGCCCTCACGCCTGGGCAATCATGGTTAGAGTTAGCTTTGTTATCCGGTCAAAACCCATGGGCGTTAGCCCGCCTTAACCAACTGAGTTCACCCAATTTGGCTCTTCCACTCGACCCCTATTTCTACCATTCTGGTCAAGAAGCTACCGAAGTATTAGCTATCCCTGGCGTTCGTTCGATGAGCATCGATAATCTACCCCTAATGCAAGGGGAGACTTACGTGTTGAAGGCTGAGACTGCCGAGAATGTCTCAATTAGCGCAGAGTTAGCAGGTAACTCAGCAGTCTTTTTCCCGTATGAAAATGGAGAGCTCGTAGCTTTTGGCGGAATTAACGCCTTGCAGGCACACGGTGCTTATCCTCTCAAAATAACAGTGACCACTGCAGAAAACATCACCTACAACTTTGACCAGTGGGTGATTATTAAACCAGGGTATTTTCAATCCAGTATAGACTTGATGGTCGATCCGGAGACTATTGATTCCCCAGAAATTGCTGAGGAAGATGCCCGCGTTAGGGAGATTGTTACAAAAGTAACCCCTATAAAACAGTGGAACGGCGCATTTAAATACCCTATTGCTGGTTCAGACTGTGTAAATGCAGATTTTGGCAGCCGACGAACCTATAACGGCAGCGATAAAGTGTATTACCATACCGGTATTGACCTCGGTTATTGTGAAGGTACAGATGTTTTTGCCCCCGCAACGGGCACGGTAGCTGCCATCTTACCTAACCAGTTGGTTCGCGGGAATTTACTGATTATCGATCACGGTTTAGGTGTTTATTCGATTTATATGCACTTATCTGAGATCTTAGTGGAGGTCGGTGAAGTCGTCCAGCCAGGGCAACGGATTGCCATTTTGGGTAACACAGGGCGCTCAACCGGCCCGCATTTGCATTTTGAGATTGACATTAACGGCACGCCGGTAAACCCGTGGACTTGGTTTAACCGAGAGTTTCCTTAAAATAAAAAAGGCAGGGTTGAACCTGCCTGATGCGCTGGGGGGGAATTGAACCCCCACGGCTTGCGCCACATGGCCCTCAACCATGCCTGTCTGCCAGTTCCAGCACCAGCGCGATAAAAAAATTATAACTTGACTGGCTTATATGTCAAGCAATCATAATTGAGAGGTTATAAATGAGAACAACTATTGTTCTAGATGCGATGGGCAGCGATGAACGCCCTAAACCCGAGTTAGCTGCAGCCGTGCTCAGCACACAAACTTATGATATTGACTTGATCCTTGTTGGGGATGAACAAACCCTCTCCTCCGGTTTAGCCGCCCAACCTGGCGATAAATCCCACATCCGCATTGCGCATGCCCCTGAAGCTATTGACATGACTGACCACATTCAGGAAGCCCGCGCTAAAAAACAAAACACCATGCAAGTTGGCATGGAACTGGTCAAGCAAGGTGAAGCTCAAGCTTTTGTCACCGCTGGCAATACTGGCATGGCAATGTACTTTGGCACCAAAATCTTTGGTCTCATGCCTGGCGTAATCCGCCCATGCTTGAGCACAACTTTTCCAGTGAAGGGTGGCAAAGCGGTTATTTTAGATGTCGGTGCGAACGCAGAATGTCGCCCTGAATTCCTGGTGCAATTTGGGCAGATGGGTCAAGTTTATGCCAGAATTATGATCAACCGCACGAACCCAACTGTCGGGCTGCTTTCCAATGGAGAAGAGGAAGGCAAAGGAAACGACCTCGTCCGCGAAGCCGGCCCGTTAATGCGCCAACAAGTGCCTGGATTCATTGGAAATATCGAAGGCAAAGAGTTCTTTGGCGGTAAGGTGGATGTGGCAGTTACCGATGGATTTACTGGGAACGTGCTGATGAAGTCTAGTGAAGCTTTGGGCAAACTTCTGTTTGAAACCCTCAAAGAAGAACTGATGCGCAATACGCGCACAAAGTTAGGTGCTCTTTTAGCCAAACCCGCTTTCGATTCTGTAAGAAAACTGATTGATCCATCTGAAGTTGGGGCTGCACCGCTCTTGGGCTTAGACGGCCTCGTTTTTGTCGGGCATGGCCGTTCAGACGCAAAAGCAATGGTCAGTGCCATCAATCAAGCGCGTATTGCAATAGAATTAAATTTGTTAGAATCATTACGTAAGGCTATCACCTTTAATAACACGAAAGAGTCAAATTCATGAACATCATCCGCAACGATAAACTTATTAAACGTAATAAAACCATCGGTCAAATTTGTACTTATGGCAGCTTGATAATTCTTATTATTGGGTTGGTGTTTGCCTTTGGAGGGGATATTTCCCGGATTTTGTGGTCCTACGCTGCCCTACTCGTTGGTTTCGTACTTTCCCAAATTGGCATGTATTTCACCAACCGTTTCGGTCGTAATCCGCGTTTTGATGAAATCTTTGCAACAGCCTTCGAAAAGCTGCGCAGCGATTACACCTTTTACGTATACTCCAGTCCAGTTCCATTGCTTTTGATTGGCCCTTGCCACATTTGGGTTCCCATCCCAGTGACTGCCAGCGGAAAGATTTCATATATCGATGGCAAATGGAAACAGGAAGGCGGCAACTTTATGATGAAGGTTTTTGGCCAAGAAGGCTTAGGCAAGCCCGATCGCGAAGCCTTAGCTGATGAAGAAGCCATCCGCAGTTATTTAGCTTCCAAGGGAATTCCAGAGGAATCGCAACCGCCCATTAACCACGTTCTGGTTGTGCTGCTGAAGAACACGAAGATTGGCGATATAAGTGAAGCACCCATCCCAGTCGTTGAGCTTCCGGAAATCAAACGTTACATCCGCCGCGTTGATCGCGAGAGTTGCGAAACACCGCTTTCCGAT
>DICP01000113.1:0-4708 GCA_002417685.1 Candidatus Mesolinea sp. UBA5823 | reverse complement strand
AATTTAAGCGTACCGATGCGGACACGCTTGATTTGACCTACAGGTAAGCCAATCCGCGCACCAGTTTTCCGAATTTGCCGCTTCTTCCCTTCGCGCATAATGATACGCAGCCAAGCGCCATTATTCGCGCGCTTGATCACTTCCACTTTGGCTGGCAAAGTACGGTAGCCATCCTCGAGCACCACCCCTCGCCGCCAAATCGCCAACTGTTCCTCATCAGGCTGTTTTATTACAAACACCTCATATTCCTTTTCGTGGCGGTAACGGGGATGTGTCAATCGATTGGCTAACTCGCCATCGTTGGTCAAGAGGATTAAGCCTTCGCTATCCAAATCTAACCGACCTACTGAAAAAAGCGGCTCGGGAATATCCACCAGGTCAAACACGGTCGGTTTAGGGTGGGTCTCATCAATATCCGATAAATAGCCTTTGGGTTTGTTCAGTGCAATGTATATCTTCTGCTTTGGTGGGCGGATCACCTTCCCGTCTACCACGATTGTATCTTTTTCGGGGTCAGCCTTATCACCCAAATGAATCACCTGGCCGTTGACCTTCACACGCCCAGCCTCAATCAGAGCTTCACAAGCTCTGCGAGAACCTATTCCTGCGGCAGCTAAAAGTTTTTGAACACGCTCTTTTGCCATTAGTCTTTTAATACCCTCATTTCGCGATTTTCTTCAGGTCTCCCAGAACCCGAAAGTGCTTCCAAGTCAATTGGTGGAAGCTGATCGAGGGACTCGAGCCCAAAATATTGCAAAAATTCTGGCGTCACCCCATATAAAATTGGCCTGCCGGGAGAATCAGAACGGCCTAATTCTTCAATTAAACCTTTTGCCAATAAACTTTTCACTACCGAGTCACTGTTCACACCGCGGATATTCTCAATTTCTGGCCGCGTGGTCATGCGTTTATACGCGATGATAGCGAGCACCTCCAGTGCCGGCTGCGATAGACGCGTGTCAACCTCAAGCCCCAAAAGCTGCTCAATGAGCTCAGCATGCTCTGGAGCGGTGGTCAGCTGGAGCTTGTCCTTAATGCGTTGTATACGAATGCCATGCCAAGCTTGATAATGCTCTGCCAGCAAATCCGCTAAATGCAAAACGTCGTTTTTACTGATTTGCAAGGTTCGGGCTAACTGCTCTAACCCACAAGGACCAGGCGCAGCAAAAAGCAAAGCCTCTAATTGGGCTAAGGCTTGGAAATCTTTTTCCGGGAAGTTCGTTTCATGGCTCATGCTATAATTATCTCGCTTTGAAGAGCTGATTATACTCTAAGACCTAGAGAATTATTGTACAAGGAAAAGTATATGCGCATTGTCCTAACGGGTGCAGCTGGGTTTTTAGGATCTCACCTGACAGACCGCCTCATTCAAGAAGGTCACCAGGTCATAGGTCTGGATAATTTCATCACCGGCGATGAAGCCAACATCGCGCACTTGTTCAACAACCCAGCTTTCCAGCTCATCCGCCAGGACGTTTCCACCTATATTGACATTCCAGGGCAAATTGACTACGTGATGCACTTTGCTTCGCCTGCCAGCCCTAACCCTGCTTCTCCTTTGGGTTACCCTAACTTGCCGATTCAAACGCTCAAAGCCGGCGCTTTAGGGACGCTCAACACCCTTGGGCTGGCAAAAGCCCATCAAGCAAAATATCTGCTCGCCTCCACCAGCGAAGTCTACGGTGATCCACAGATTCATCCCCAGCCTGAAACCTACTGGGGCAATTGTGACCCCATTGGACCGCGCTCAGTTTATGACGAAGCTAAACGCTTCGCAGAAGCACTTACTATGGCTTACCATCGTTTTCACGGCGTGGATACTCACATCGTGCGCATCTTTAATACCTTTGGGCCGCGCATGCGTTTGGATGATGGCCGCGTGGTGCCTAATTTCATTCTCCAAGCATTGCATCACCAAGCGCTTACCATCTATGGCAGCGGAGAGCAAACCCGCAGTTTTTGTTTCGTTACCGATTTAGTCGAAGGTATCTTTCGTTTGATGTGGACAGATATGCACGATCCCGTCAACATTGGTAATCCAAATGAAACGACTATCAGAGATTTCGCTCTGCTGATCAATGAACTCACCGGTAATGAAGCCGGCACAGTTACTCTCTTTGCTGAGGGTTTAGGCGATGACCCGCAAAAACGCCAGCCTGATATCACCCGCGCGCGAGAGCTTTTAAATTGGGAGCCTCAAGTTGACTTGCGCAGCGGATTGAGGGAAACAATTGCATACTTCCAAACAAAAATTGGCTGAAACACCGGTAACTCCAACCAGCGAAGCCGTGCGCTTCGGTAAATTTGCGTTAGTGGGGACGCTCAACACGCTGATTGATTTCGGCTTGATGAATCTCTTTACCGCCGGGTTCGGCTGGCAATTGGTACCCTCGCAAGCGCTCTCCTTTGCAGTTGCCGTAATCAATAGCTACATCCTCAACCGCAAATGGGTTTACCCAGAAACCACCGAAAAATCCATCGCGAATCAGTTTAGCAAATTTGTGATCATTAACATCGCCGGTTTGACGCTGCGGACGGTAACGATTTCCCCGCTTGACCGCTGGTTTTATTCCGTCCTTGAAACCCAGCAAATTAAAGTAGGTTCCTTGAGCTCCACTATTCTGAGTCACAATTTGGCTTTAATCGTCGTTGGCGCCTTGATCCTTATCCTCAATTTCCTGGCAAACCGCTTTTGGACCTTTGGGGATGTACCACGTTCGCATACAAAGAAACCCTAAGAGACAGCCATGGGAACACTTCGGGTTATCTCGGGTAGCGCCAAAGGGATCCGGCTAAAAACTGTTCCCGGCAAGTCCACGCGCCCGATTACCGACCTGGTGAAAGAATCCCTTTTCAATATCCTAGGGAATGAAGTATTGGATATTCGTATATTGGATTTATTTGGCGGAACTGGTGCAGTCGGGATCGAAGCACTCAGCCGGGGCGCTGCTGCTGCTACTTTCTTAGAGATAAATTGGCAAGCCGTGAGAGTTATTCAGCAAAATTTGGAGGCTACCCATCTTAGCGATAAAGCTGTGGTATTGCATCAGGACGCCTTCAAATTCCTCACCTCCTCGCAACCTGAAAGCTTTGACCTCATCTACA
Organism: Candidatus Mesolinea sp. UBA5823; assembly: GCA_002417685.1. Lineage (GTDB taxonomy): Bacteria > Chloroflexota > Anaerolineae > Anaerolineales > Anaerolineaceae > Mesolinea. The sequence goes on along the minus strand of DICP01000113.1, from coordinate 1,603 downwards.
TCGCTCCACCCCAATACAAAGCGATGTGGCAAAAAGCCATGCTTCTCATAGATCAAAATCCAAAGCTGCTGAGTGACAACGGTCAAATTATCGTCCAAATCAATCCGCTGGAATGGGTGGACGAGCGTTATGTGCATTTTAACGAGTTCGACCGGCGCAAGTATGGCGATACGCTGCTTGTCTTTTTCGAGAAGTCTCAGCCTTCAAAAGACATCACCAACTGATTGTCAGCATCATAACGATATAACCCCCAAAATGGCTGCGATCCAGCCTGAAAGCGGCTGACTTTACCTACCAGCGTGGGAACATCTTCAACTAACGGGACCTGGTGGATCTCATCAAGCGCAAACCACCGCAAGTTGCCCTCTGGCGAATCGTGCTGATTGCCGTTTAATCCTTCTGCCTTAAAAACAAAAAAAACAATTCCTGGGCGCGTCTGTGTTTCCACAATCACTGCCCCACAAAAAAGCAGCCTTTCCGCTAGCAACCCAGTTTCTTCCTGCAGCTCACGCTGAGCAGCTTGAATAATGCTCTCTCCTGCTTCCACATGACCGCCGATCCCATTCCATAAGCCAGCCCAGATGCGTTTATGTGCTGAACCTTTCAGCAGTAGGACTTTACCATCGCTAGCAAAGGGGAAAATTAACACTCTGGGGATGACCGTGTAACGATCCTGGGAAACGCCTTGTGCTCTGACGCCCACATCAACCTCTCAAAATGACAGCTCATAAGAGAAAAAGCCTTATGAGCTGTCATTTCCTTTGTTTATTTACACCAGGAACATTGGCATTTTTTCGATGTCTTTTATTCTTGGCTTGTAATTTTCTTTATCGTAATATCTATCCACGTCAACTTGTCGTTTTCCAGTGGTGACCAACTCAAGTGGAACTGAGGTATACACACCTTTTTGGATAGCTACCATCTTACCAAAATCTCCATGCCCAACCAGCTGGGTTGCCATCGTGCCGTAATTCATTGCGACCATACGATCAAGCATATCTGCTGGGCCGCTGCGCACAAGATAGGCTAATTTCTGATACATAATGTCCTGGTCCGTAAGAATCTTGATTTGCTCGCCCAATACTTCGCCAATTCCGCCCAACTTTTTATGTCCGAAGGCATCTTCTTCGCCACTCTCAACCAGCAGTCCGCCATCTGAAACCGCCCCTTCAGAAATAACGGCAATCGCATAATTGGAAGGGCTATTCAGTTTGTCCTCTAATAGCAAATTTGCAACTTTTTCGAAGTTAAAAGGAACCTCACAAATAATGGTGCGATCCACAAAGCTCAGGTAACCGGTGACTAAACTGGTTTCGCCAGAATTGCGGCCAAACAACTCAACAATACCAATACGTTCATGCGATCCCACCGACGAGCGGAAGTTAGTGATTAATGAGACAGCCTGAGTTATTGAGGTGGAAAAACCGATACAATATTCAGTGCCAAAGACATCGTTGTCCATCGTTTTAGGGATTCCAACGATGGGGAAGTGTTCTTTGTGCAATCTCGCGCTGTAACTGAGGGTGTCATCACCGCCAATCGTGATTAACGCATCCAACTTCAAGTGCTCTAGCACTTTTAAGATGTAATCTGTGAAATCTTT
>DICP01000079.1 GCA_002417685.1 Candidatus Mesolinea sp. UBA5823 | reverse complement strand
CCCGCGCCATGGCGATCGAGTTTGCCCCAGCAAACATTCGCGTGAACGCTATCCTGCCGGGCGCAGTGGATACCCCCATGCTCCTGGCGGGCTTCAACCGCGGGCACTTAGCCCAGGGAAGCGTCGAGCAGCAGAAAGCGGAGCTGGCACGTAAAACCGTCAATGGGCGCATCGGGCAGCCGCATGAGATCGCCTCGGTGATCTACTTCCTGGCTGATAGCACCCAATCCGGTTACATGACTGGTCAGTCAGTGATAGTGGATGGCGGCGCTTCCGCACGCCTGAGCACCGAGTGAGGCTGGATGAGCGTGGAGGAGCAGCCCCAACGTGATTCGAGCTTGATGAAATTTGCGCGCCAAGCTTATGATGGCTTACGCCGCCTGCCAGAACTCCCTTCGGCGTATTTGCACCCTTGGCGGCGGGAGTCCAACCGGAAATTGGCAGCGCTGAAAGATAGCCACAAAGGCGAGCGCTGTTTTCTGATTGGCAACGGACCCAGCCTGCGCCAAACGGATCTAACGCTGCTCAAGAATGAGTTCACTTTCGGTTTCAACCGCATCTTTCTTGCGGCGGAGGAGCTGCATTTCACACCTTCCTGCCTTGTTTCCATCAACGATCTCGTGATCGAGCAATCCGCTCAGGAATTCCGCGCGCTGCAGCTGCCCAAGTTCTTCTCCTGGCGTGCCAGGCGCTACATAGGCATGGCAGAGGATATCACCTACCTCTACACCACCTATACTTCGCCTAAGTTTGCCACCGACGTGCGCGGCAGGGTGTGGGAAGGCGCCACTGTCACTTATGTGGCGCTGCAGCTGGCTTATCACCTGGGCTTTTCCACGGTTATCCTGGTGGGGGTGGATCACAGCTTTGTTACACAAGGAAAGCCCAACACCACAGTGCAATCCGAGGGTGATGACCCCAACCATTTTTCCAGTGCCTACTTTGGCAAAGGTTTCCGTTGGCAGCTGCCCGACCTGGAGACCTCGGAGTTGGCTTACCGCATGGCGCGGGAAGCTTACGCGCGCGCTGGCAGGCAAGTGCTGGATGCTACCATTGGCGGCAAGCTGACCGTTTTCCCTAAAGTTGAGTACACCAGCCTGTTTGATTGATTTAGTCTTCAGTTAATTTTTGTTTCCGCCGGTCTCCTGTATTTTTTGAGACTCGCTCTCGCCGGTCTCCAGAGTGCGAAGCCTACCCGTAGGGTACCGAGCGAGAAATTTGACCGCAGGTCTCACTCTTTGAGACCTAAAGGTCAATGGTCTTTCATGGTCAGTGGACAATGCGAGAACCTGACCTTAGTATGAAATTTAACCCCCAATTTGACCTATAACAGGATAAAATATCTTTAGATTTCCTCAACTTTCACTGCAAGTGAGATCAAGATGGGCTTGAAGAGTAAAGTGCACACGTTTACCAAGATTAGCGCCGAAAAGGGTTTGGGCGATGCCCTGCTTACCGCCCGTTCACGGCTCTTGCACCCTTTCGCGCCAGATGAGCCAGCGCTGGTCCTGATTGCTTTTACGAAGCTCGCTCAAACTGGCATCATGCTGGACGTAGGCGCGCATTATGGCACCTCGCTGCTGCCTTTTGCCCGGGCTGGCTGGCAGGTTTATGCTTTTGAGCCCGACCCGCAAAACCGCGCATTGCTGGAGGCTAACACCGCAGACCTGCCCAATGTCCATATTGACCCGCGCGCACTCTCCGACCATACCGAACAGGGCGCGGCATTCTTCCAGAGCAGCCAATCGAGTGGTGCGAGTTCCCTCACGAGCTTTTTGCCCAGCCATCAAGCCAGCGCAAGCGTGGACGTTACCACTTTGGAAAACTTCCTTGCTGAAGCCGGTTTGCAGGCAGAAGCGGTTGACTTTCTCAAGGTTGATACCGAAGGCTATGACCTGATGGTGTTGCAGGGTTGGCCTTGGGCGGCGGGGCAGCCACGCCTGATCTTGTGTGAATTTGATGATTTCAAGACCAAGCCACTGGGCTATGATTTTCAAGCCCTGGCGCAGTACCTGTCCGCAAAAGGCTATAACCTGCTGATCTCGGAATGGTACCCCATCGAGAAATATGGCGTGCAGCATAGCTGGCGGCGATTTGCCGAATACCCGTGCCGGCTGAAGAGCCCGCACGCCTGGGGCAACATCTTTGCGGTGCGGGAGCCGGCGCTATACCTAGCCTTAGTGCAAAGCTGCCAAGCCCAGCACCCGTTCTAAGGCATGCTTGAGCAGCTTGAGCAGGCTCAGAAAAGATTGCGCCAGGCTCATCGCGATTATCAGGTAGAATCAGCTCTATGGATTTGCCGCGCGTCTCCATCATCACGCCTTCGTATAACCAAGCCCAATTCCTTGAGCAGACCATCCTCTCGGTCTTATCGCAGGGTTATCCAAACCTCGAATATTGGGTGATCGACGGCGGCTCGACGGATGGCAGCGTGGAGATTATCCGGAAATATGCCGGGCAGCTGGCCGGCTGGGTTTCGGAGCCAGACCGAGGCCAAGCTGAGGGGATCAACAAAGGGCTGGCGCGCGCCACGGGCGAGGTGGTGGCTTGGCTCAATTCGGATGACCTGTATTACCCTGACGCTATTGAGGCAGCAGTTGAAGTCTTAGCCGCCAACCCACGAGCATCGTTCGTATTTAGCGATGTTGAGTCCATCGATGAGGCTGGCAAGCCGTTTCACCGCATGCACTATGGGCACTGGGGCTTGGCGGATTTGATGCGCTTTCGCATCATCGGGCAGCCGGCGGTTTTCATCCGGCGTGCGTTCCTCGCGAAAACCGGCTTGCTCGACCCAAGCTATCACTATCTACTTGACCATCACCTCTGGCTGCGGTTAGCTGCGCTGGCCGAGCCGGTGTACGTGCAGGGAGAGCCTTGGGCAGCGGCGCGCATGCATGCCGGCGCTAAGAATATGGCTCAGGCGGCTGGCTTTGCCCCGGAAGCATTGCAGCTAGCCGCGTGGATCACTCAGGACCCGCGCTTCGAGCCTCTATCCAGCCAGATGGAGCGCCAGATTTGGGCGGGGGCTTACCGCTTAGCCGGCTTTTACCTAATGGAGAGCGGGCAGCCAGGCAAGGCACTCGGCAGCTATGCGCGTAGCTTTTGGCGTGCTCCAGGCATCGCCCTACAGGATTGGAAGCGCATCCTCGCAGCCATCGCCAGTGTGCTGGGGTTACGCAAACCAGCTGAAAGCTTGCGCAGCGCAAGCCGCCAGCGTTACCAACAGGCACATCGCAAGTAAAATAGAACCAAGATGAGCCAAAACGCTTTCCCTAAAGTCAGCATCGTGACGCCTTCCTTCAACCAGGCGCCTTTCCTTGAGCAGACTCTGCGCTCGGTGCTGGAGCAGGATTATCCCAACCTGGAATACATCGTCATCGATGGCGGCTC
>DICP01000046.1:3831-4511 GCA_002417685.1 Candidatus Mesolinea sp. UBA5823 | reverse complement strand
TAACTTTGAATAATTTGGATGTAAACGATTAACCAATGTTTTTCAACACCCTTCCCATCATTAATTTATCGCAGGTTATAATATTCAAAATGCATAATACCCGAAGTGTATAATCGAAGCAGACTTCCCAGGAGGTGAGCATGGCACAGGAAAAACTTTGGTGGCAGCATGGCATTATTTATCAGATCTACCCGCGTTCCTTTCAGGATACCAACGTTGATGGCATCGGCGACCTGCCTGGCATCATCCAGCACCTCGATTACCTGCAAGACTTAGGCGTCGACGGCATCTGGCTCTCCCCAATCAATCCTTCGCCCGATCGCGACTTTGGCTATGACGTCTCCGATTACAACGCCATCGACCCCAAGTTCGGCACGATGCAAGATTTCGACACCTTGCTCACCGAAGCGCACCAGCGCGGCATCCATATCATCCTCGATCTCGTTCTCAACCATACCTCCGACCTGCACCCTTGGTTCCAGGAGTCGCTTAAATCCCGCGAAAACCCATACCACGACTGGTACCTTTGGCATGACCCTGCACCTGATGGTGACTACCCCAACAACTGGGTCTCTATCTTTGGCGGGCCAGCTTGGGAATACAACCGGGAACTCAACCAATACTATTACCACATGTTCACACCCCAACAGCCAGACCTCAACTGGCGCAACCCACAAGTG
>DICP01000046.1:0-3812 GCA_002417685.1 Candidatus Mesolinea sp. UBA5823 | reverse complement strand
TTCCGCTTAGACGTTTTCAATGAATATTTCAAGGATAAAGACTTCCGCAATAATCCGCGTAAGCCAGGCTTTCACCTGCTGCCCTTTGACCGTTATGAGCATATCTACGACACATCACAGCCGGAAATGTTCCCCCTCCTGAAAGAAATCCGCGGTATCGTGGATAGCTATTCCGAGCGGTATGTGGTTGGTGAGACCTTCTTAGCAGACGCTGTGCATGCCCGCCTCTATATCGGACCAGATCTGCTGCATGCCGGCTTTGATTACGGTTATGCCAAATCCCCTTGGGGCGCGCGCAGTTTTGGAAATGCGATCGCTTTCTGGGATGCCCTCCATGGCGAGGAAGCTTGGCCAAATTATTTCCTCAACAACCACGATACCCCGCGTTCCTCGGTTCGCTACGTCACTGGCGAGAATGATGCCCGGCTAAAATTACTGGCAGGCATGCACCTTACGGTGCGCGGCACGCCTTACCTCTACTACGGCGAGGAAATCGGTATGCGCGATACGCGCTACCGCCGCAGCGAGCTGCAGGACCCAGTGGGTAAGCGTTATTGGCCCTTTAATAAGGGGCGGGATGGCTGCCGCTCGCCAATGCAATGGGATGCCAGCCTTTATGCGGGTTTTAGCTCTGTGCAGCCCTGGCTACGCACCAATCCGGATTATCCGCTGCGCAATGTTCAAGCGCAAAGCGAGGATCCGCATTCCCTCTATCATTTCTACAAGCAGCTCATCCAGCTGCGCCGTGATAATCCAGCGCTCTACGCTGGAGCTCTTGATCTTCTCCCGTTGGAAAAAGAATCCGTCTTAGTTTATAAGCGCACGGCCGCAGAGCAGCAAGCGCTCATCGCGCTTAATTTCTCTAACCGCGAGCAGAAAGTATCTATCCCCTTAGCAGCAGCGAATGGCACTAAATCTGAAAACCAAGCCTGGCAGCTGCTTTTTGGTGGCAATGATGCAATCCAGAGTGCATTAACTGAGAACCATGTGCAATTGCCTGCTTACGGGTTGGCAATTTTGATCGCCTGATGAAATCAGGGAAAGGCGGAAAGCTGAGTACCTCATCTCTAACCACATGTAAACCTGCGCCTTTTGTGCCCGGGCAAGGGCAGGCACAAACCAGCTTGCCGCTGGAGCGTTTCCTTCCGCCGCATTTCCCCGGTATGGCGACAAATTGGGTTGGACAGTTCGCTGAACCTGGCAGTTGGATTCTAGATCCATTTTGCGCGGATCCTTTTACCGACCTGGAGTTAGCGCGTTCAGGCTACCGCGTGTTGGTGACAGCCAACAACCCCGTTGCTGCATTCATCTTGGAAGTTCTAGCTTCTGCCCCTTCCGCCACAGAGCTTGGTGATGCTCTCCAAGCCTTGGCAGGCTTGCGCATGAGTGATGGTGAACGCTTTGAAGATTACATCTGCAGTTTTTACCAGCTCCCTTGCCCCAATTGTGACCAAATTGCCGAGGTTACCAACTTTATTTGGGACGAAAACCATAGTGAACCTCAAATCCTCCAGATAACCTGCCCCCACTGCGGTTTTTCGGCTGATTTGCCTGCCACAGCTCAATTACTGCAATCGCTAAAGACGCTGCCGTCCTATGCTCTCCACCGCTCGCGCGCTATGGAGCTTGCCGCTAGCCCTGATGATCCTTTGCGCTCGGTAATGGATGAGGTGATCCGCTTTTACTCCCCTCGCGCGCTAATCTTGCTGCAGGCTTTGCTCAACAAAATAAGTGATCCATCGTTCACAGAGCGTCAACGAACACTCTTGCAGGCGCTTTTCCTCACCACAGCTGACCAAATGAATCAGTTGTGGGCTTATCCCCTCGGGCGCAACCGGCCGCATCAGCTTATCCGACCGCCCGCCTATCAGGAAACTAACTTGTGGCATGCTCTGCTTCGTTCCCTCAATATTTGGCAAGCACAGGAGCCAGAAATTGTGCTTAAGCCCTGGCCTGGAATACCTCCACAAAAAGGTGGTATCAGCCTCTTTCGCGGCCGGTTACGGGAGTTAGATCCCCTTCCCGACCCTCACATGTTCAGCCTGGCGACTTCTGCTTTGCCGCGCAGGAATCAGGCTTATTGGCATCTTTCTGGCTTATGGACTGGTTGGTTATGGGGGAAGGAAGCACTTTCGCCTCTACGGCATAGCCTGCTGCGCCAGCGTTATGACTGGACATGGCATACCTACGCCCTCACGAAGGTGCTCTCGCACTTGCCCAAGATGCTTCAAGCGGAAAAACCAATTTTATTGCAAATCGGCGAGCTGGACCCACTCTTCATGCTCTCTGGGCTATTGGGTGCACAAGAAGCCGGCTTGCAGATGCAGACTTACGCTCTGGATGGCGAAGAAAGCACCTTGCAAACCGTCTGGAGGCTATCCTCTGCACCGCCAAAGCCCATCGGGCAAAGCCTGCAGCTTTGCGCTCAACAGGCGGTTCAGGATTTGCTTACCCAAAAAGGAGAACCTGCCACCCATTTAGTGCTCCTTACGCAGATTGCTCTTCAGGCACATGCTAAGGGGTTATTGGCTAACCAACCCCAAGCACAGCCAAACCACACGCTAAACGAATTACAAGCTGAGCTTGAGCGCGTTTTTTTGGATACAACTTTGCTGACGCGCTACAACCCCGGTGCTACGATTGAGAGCGGTCTTTACTGGTTAGCTGGGTCACCAAAACAGTTAATGCCGTTAGCAGAAAAGCTAGAGACAGACCTGCTCGCGCTTTTGGCTGAGAATCCTTACCCAAGGGATCATGAGGTTTTACAGAAAGCTTATCTTAGCTTCCCTGGGCTGCTTACCCCGCCATCGGAGTTGATCGAAACAGTGCTGAGCGCCTATGCTGATAAAGTCGAAGGTGAAATTCTCACTTGGCAGCTGCGCGCCAGAGAAAAGGCTAGCGCCCGCCAGCGGGATTTAAAAGAAATGGCCACTTTGCTCGAAATTATCGCTAAGCGCTTAAATTACAATATAAAGCGGCAAGGAGAAGTGATCACCTGGCATGATCAGAGTAGGAATCTCATCTATAGCTTTTTCCTACTGCTCACCACCGTTATCACGCCATTGATCTATACGTATAACAGCTTTCCCGGAGAGAAATATATCGTTCTTCCAGCCAGCCGATCCAACTTGCTCACTTATAAGCTCAGGCGGGATCCGCATCTGCAGGAACTCTGCGAAGCGAGCTGGCATTTTATTAAATTCCGCCAAGTGCGCATCCTCGGGGCTGAACCGCTGCTGACGCGTGAAGCCTTCCCTCGCAAAATTCTCGAAGATCCTCCAGAATACCAGCGCTCACAGCTGCCACTTTTTTAAATTGTCAGTTTTTCAAACAAATCTGTTTTGGCATGGTACCCTGCGGATAGGCTGCGCACTCTCCTGACCATGCAAAGCCTGTGACCATTAGGTCTCCTTGTTTTAGCATGGTCTCCCGACCATGCAAGGTTTGTGAGACCTACGGTCAAAACCACTCGCTGGTGAGGACACCAGCGAGAACGATGTAGGTCAAAACCACTCGCACGGTTCCCTACGGGTAGGCTACGCACTCAGAGACCGGCGAGAACAAGATAGACTGGGGAGAACAAGCTTATGTAGGTTCGGGCGGTGCTGAAGGCAAAAATTCGGTTGGAGTGCTAATATTAATTTGCGTCGGCGTTTCTTGAGTTGGGGTTGGAATTGGCGTATTCGTTGGCTCTGGCAAAGGAGTAGGGGTCAACGTAGGAATCTCGGTTGGGGTGAGCGTTGGCATAAGTGTTGGTGTTGGCGTGAGGGTCGGTGTTGGAGTCTCCGTGGGGGTCGGCGTCTCGGTTGGCG
>DICP01000049.1:1727-6475 GCA_002417685.1 Candidatus Mesolinea sp. UBA5823 | reverse complement strand
GACCGTGTACCAGCAGATTCCGGACTAACTTTTCAGGTGCGCCTGCCCATGCGCACGCATGTCCGGTTAATTAAAGATGGCAAAGTCATCCAGGAACATTGGGACCGCGAAGTGCTCACCCACATCACCAAAGAGCCGGGGATTTATCGCGCAGAAGTGTATATAGATTATCTCGGCAGGCATCGCGGCTGGATCTTCAGTAATCCGATTTACGCGCTCTAAACAACTTTATCCCATTACAGCTTGGTAAATCCTGTGAGTGACGCCCTACCGTTACTTGGTATAATTCTTGGAAGGAGCTACCCGCTTATGTGGTTGGAAACAATTGAGAACAAACTCCGCTCCATCTTTGAAGATACCTTAGATCGGTTGCTTTATCCTGGGGTTTCGCGCACTCTTAGCAGCCAACTTGTGGCACTCATCATGGAACAGATCGAAGCCCAGCCAGAAGGCAAAAAGAAAGCCCCAGACCAAATTCAAATTTTCGTCTCCCCAGAGAAATGGGATGCCTGGCAATCAGCACATGATACACTCACCAAAGCTGCTTTGGCATTGGAAAATAGCCTTTCTGCGGAAGGCTTCCGCTTCAAGCATCAACCGCAATTTAACGTATTAATGAACCCAAGGCTTGACGTCGATGCGATAGAAATAAAAATCGGCTACACCCAAGACGCTTCTCCACTCGAAAAGACTGCCCTTCAACCGGTGCCATGGCAGCCCTCGGAGGAGTCTGTTCCCATAAACGCCTATCTGATTATCAACGGCAAGGAGCAAGTCCCCTTGCAAAAAGCAGTTATCAATATTGGCAGGCGCTCTACAAGCGATATTATCCTCCAAGACCCTATGGTCTCGCGAGATCACGCCCAGCTTCGCGCACAACAAGGCTATTACCTCCTTTTTGATCTCAGCTCCACTGGCGGTACCACAATTAATAATCATCGCATCCATACCGCCACCCTTAAGCCAGGTGATGTGATCCGCATGGGTAAAACCATTCTGGTCTATAATCAGGAGATTAGCGGCGTATCGGACGCAACCAAAGCCGCCGTGATCCCGTCGGAGCCCAAAGAATGAACGCTGTTATCCTGTTTGCCCTAAGAATCTTGATTGTTGTGGTTCTTTATGTCTTCTTGGGCAGGGCTGTATGGCTCCTTTGGAAAAGCATCGGCAGTCAGCAGGAAGCAAGAAGCAGCGAGGTCGTTCCCCCGCTCAGGCTTTCTTCCACGCTTTTAGGTGATCAGGGCGCAAAAACCTTTACCCTGCCTGAAGTTATTATTGGGCGCGACCTGAGCTGTGATTTTATCCTGCCACATGAGTTAGTTTCCGCCCGCCACGGTCGCTTTAGCTTTCATCAGAATCAGTGGTGGTATGAAGACCTCAAATCGACCAACGGCTCTTACTTAGAGGATCTACGCATTGAGGAACCTATTGTAGTCAAAGATGGTGATGTCATTTTTTGCAGTGAGGTGGATGTCAGCATCAATATTCAAGGAAAGTCTTAACTTAAATTTAGAGTGAGGTGGTTATGTCTGAAAATAAAGTTGCATTGGGGATTATTGGCGGCTCTGGGCTGTACTCCTTTGAAGGCTTGGAAAATCGCCGAACGGTCATCGTGGATACACCCTTTGGTTTGCCTTCTTCCCCAGTAATCCTCGGCGAGGTTCATGGTAAACAGTTAGCTTTTTTAGCGCGACATGGAATTGGGCATACAATCTCCCCTTCGGAAGTCAATTACCGCGCCAATATCTACGCCATGAAACAATTGGGCGTCCAAAAGTTGATTAGCGTCAGCGCCTGCGGTTCCTTACGTGAGGATTATGCGCCTGGACATGTGGTCGTGCCCGATCAGATTTTTGACTTCACACATAAACGCGAACGCAGCTTTTTTGGCGAAGGTTTGGTCGTCCACATCAGCTCAGCGGATCCTTTCTGCCCCGTGCTCAGTGCAGCCCTAACCAAAGCTCTCCAAGAGGAAAATGCCACATTCCACACAGGCGGCACATACATCACCATCGAGGGTCCGCGCTTTTCCACAAAAGCTGAATCCAATATCTACCGCAGTTTGGGTATGTCTATCGTAGGCATGACCGCCTCCCCAGAAGTCTTCTTAGCGCGGGAAGCAGAAATTTGCTATGCTACCATGGCGCATGTCACCGATTATGATGTTTGGCATGTAACTGAAGCACCTGTCAGTGTGGAAATGGTGGTGCGCACCCTGAGTCAAAACACCGCTCTGGCACAGAGAGCATTGATTCGCTTGGTAGATATCTTGGATGAGCCTGAGTTCCAGTCAATGAGATGCCAATGCGACGAAGCCCTCAAAGATGCATTCATAACTGATATGGCAAAGGTAAAACCGGAGACGCGGGAAAAGCTGGATCTCCTCATCGGAAAATATACGAAATCCTCTTGAACGATACTATCTCGCCCGCCAAACCCGCACCACGTTTTGATGCGCTAATCCTCGCTGGCATTTTCGTATTTCTTTATGCCTTTGCCTTAGCGTTAGCACCAGCCGTGCGCATCCATGCAGATGCCTTCAACTTGGAGCTAAGCTATCTGCTGCCTTTCGCCGGCTGGCTGGTAGGAATGCTTTTGGTCAGGCTGATTCTCAAAAAGCGCCTGCCAGCAGCGGACCCTTGGCTTTTGCCAATTATGGGCATGCTCACTGGTTGGGGTTTACTCACCGTATGGAGGCTTTCTCCAGCTTTGGGCCAAAAGCAGCTCGTTTGGTACTTAGTAGGCTGCTTGGTTATCGTCTCGGGTTTGTATATGCGCAATTTGATTGCTGCGCTCAAACGCTACAGCACAGTCTGGCTGGTCGCTGGCATTCTGCTCGTTATGCTCACCTTTTTCTTTGGTGTGCATCCCAGCGGGAGTGGACCAAAGCTCTGGCTTAATCTATTTGGTGTTTATCTGCAGCCTTCAGAGCCTCTAAAATTGCTGATGATCGTGTATTTAGCTGCCTTCTTTGCCGATCAGATCCGCCCTAACATCTCTTTGATGGCTTCCATCCTACCAACCGTGGTTATTACAGCGTTGATTGCTGTCTTGCTTGTTTTCCAGCAAGATTTAGGAACTGCTGCGTTATTCGTGTGTATTTACGTTTTTATGCTCGTGCTCACCACCCGAAAGCGGCGTTTTTTATGGATTTTCCCTCTGGTTGTTTTAGCTGCGGGCGTAGCCGGCTATTTCCTATTTGACGTAGTGCGTGTGCGCGTGGATACCTGGCTAAACCCCTGGCTGCAACCCGCTGGAGCTTCTTACCAGCTTATACAAGCCCAAATTGCCATAGCTGCCGGAAAAATTTTCGGCACTGGTCCAGGCTTAGGCAATCCCGGATTTATCCCTGTGGCAGTCTCTGATTTTATCTTTTCCGCCATTGCTGAGGAAAGCGGTTTGCTGGGCACCTCAGCGTTATTATTGCTCTTTCTGTTTTTGGTCGTGCGCGGGGTACATATTGCCCTTACCACCAAGACAACCTTTGGACGCTACCTCGCATTTGGCATTTCGATTTACTTCACCATCCAAACCTTTTTTATCGTCGGAGGAAACTTAAGCCTGGTGCCCCTCACTGGCATTACGCTGCCGTTCCTATCTTATGGTGGCTCCAGTTTACTGACAAGTATGACGAGCATCCTTTTGCTGCTCTTATTAAGCGCTGAGAAGAGCAGGCAGCCTTTGCCGGCATACTCTCGCCGACCTTATCAATATCTAGCAAGTGTTCTAATTTTGCTTTTCATCCCTCTGTTTGCCAAGAATTTCATTATTTCCGTGGTCAATCAAGAAGAGCTCATCTCAAAGCCAGAAAATTTACGCTGGGCTGTATATGATCAATACTCTCCCCGTGGAGATATCGTTACGCTGAGTGATACGGAATTGGCAATCACCACTGGCACGCCAGGCAAATATGAGCGTTTGGTGCTCTACCCGCCGCTGAGCAATGTGATTGGGTATACGAATGGCTTGTTTGGACAAACCGGCTTGGAACAAAGCCTCTACCCTTACCTGCGCGGCTATGGCAAGCCTTTTTCCACCTATTGGCAGCATGAGCTGCTGTATAACCAACCTCCGCCCGGCTCGGACGTACGGGTCAACCTGAATCTCAACCTACAAATTGCTGCAGATGAGCTGCTCGGCGACCAAAAAGGTGCAATCGTACTGATGAATGCACAAACGGGTGAGATTTATGCCCTAGCCAGTCACCCAAACTTCGATGCGAATACGCTCGAAGAGCAGTGGGAAAGCCTTATGGCAAGCCCCGATGCATCTTTGTTGAACCGCACCACCCAAGCTGCCTATCCCGTGGGTACGTTGATGAACTTGTTCGAATTGAGTGCCTTATGGAGCGAACAAACGCCGCTGAGCACTGAACCAGAGTTGCCTTTCCACTTGGACCGCGAATGCTATCGCGCAATCCAAGCCGGCGCTAGTACCCTTGATACAGTGCGCTATGGCTGTGAAAGTGCCGCTATAACCTTACGGAGCTCCCTTACGGATTTGCAGTTAGTCGAAACTGTGCGAGCTTTCGGTCTCTTCAGCGCCCCAAGCTTGGCGCTTGAGGTTGCTCCTGCTGCAGAAGACCCTATCGCCGCAGGAACCTTAGATACCTGGTTCCAAGCCCCTGAGGAGACAACGGTCAGCCCGCTGCAGATGGCTTTGGTCGCTGCCACACTCACGAATAACGGCAATCAGCCCGCACCGAAATTAGCCAACAGTTATCAAGATGAAAACGGAAATTGGATAGC
>DICP01000049.1:175-1720 GCA_002417685.1 Candidatus Mesolinea sp. UBA5823 | reverse complement strand
ATCTGGTACCAAGTTGGGCATGCAAACATAGCGGATGATGAGCCTCTCACCTGGTATATCGGCGGGACGACCCCAGAATGGACTGGTACACCGCTTGCCATTGCTATCGCCATCGAAGGCAGCCAGCCAGCCCTTGCCTTACAAATTGGCAGCGCACTGCTTAACCCTGCAGCGCCGTAAATACCTTACATCTTGATGCGCAGATAATGGCGCTTGCCGCATTGCAAAATGCAAGGCTGATCGATTACCAAAGCGCTGTCCTCAACCGTTTCTCCATTGATTTTCACGCCCTGCTGCTCGATCAGCCGACGAGCCTGGCTGCGGCTTTTAGCCAAATTATTCTTGACGAGAATATCCACAATGTTTTCCGGTTCGCTGAGGTGATATTCGGGCATATCTTCAGGCATATCGCCTTTCTGGAACATCACAATGAAGTTATCTTGAGCCTTATCGGCGGCTTCTTGCCCATAAAACACAGCCGTAATCGCATGGGCTAATTTCATTTTGGCATCACGCGGGTGCAGGCTGCCATTTTCCAACCCTTCCACAAAGGCATTCACTTTTTCAGGCGTCCAGTCTGTCGCTAAACGCGCATACACTGGCATGACCTTATCCGGGAGGCTCATCACCTTACCGTACATGTCTTCGGCAGTGGTGTTCAGCGGAATGTGATTGCCTAAGGACTTGCTCATGCGAACTTCTCCATCGGTGCCGGGCAAAATGCCCAGGATGATGCCAATATTGGGCTTCTGGCCATAAAAAGCCATTACTTTGCGCGCTGCGGTCATAATGTTAAAGAGCTGGTCAGAGCCACCCACCTGCACATCGGCTTCAAGAATGTGGGCATCGTACCCTTGCATCAACGAATAGAAGAACTCGTGCAAGTAAATGGGTTCATTTGCGTCCCAACGCTTGCGGAAATTATCGCGCGCCAAGAATTGTTGCACTGTGAAGTTGGAAGCTAACTCGAAGAGGTCTGAGAGCATCAGCTTGGAAAGCCACTCCGAGTTATAGCGCACATGCGTTTTTTGGGGGTCTAGAACACGGAAAGCCTGCTGGGCATAGGTTTCTGCATTTTTCATTACGGTATCTGTGCTAAGCTTTGGGCGCAATTTATCTTTATCCGAAGGATCACCAATCAATGAGGTGAAAGTCCCAATGAGAAAAGTAACATCATGACCTAGCTCTTGGAACTGGCGCAGTTTGCGCATTGTGACAGTATGCCCCAAATGCAAGTCGGTGGATGTTGGATCGTAGCCGCAATAAACCTTGAGCGGTCTGCCTTCTTTTTCAGCCTCAATCAGGCGCTCGCGCAGTTCTGCTGCCATCGCCTCAGCCAAAGCTGGATCGCCATAATCGACTCCTTGCATTAAGTATTTGACCTGTTCATCAATGTTCATCTTCGCCTCTACTTTTCTATCGATATAGTCTGAAATAAAAATCCCTGATTAAAGAATGTTGAATTTTACCATTTCCTAACGGTTATTTTCGCTTTTGCAATAAAAAGTGTAAGAGCAAAGTGATAATGTCCTAAAGTAGCAAAAT
>DICP01000049.1:0-159 GCA_002417685.1 Candidatus Mesolinea sp. UBA5823 | reverse complement strand
GCGAGTTGAATCCAAGATGTCCCAATTAGGATTAGGAGCTATGAAATGGACACACGAATTGTAATGCCTAATCGAAATGATAAGTAAGGAATTAGCTCGAAAAAGAGCGATAAGAATGCCCTGATTATCAGTTTTTAAATCGCTTAGTTTATAACGATC
>DICP01000031.1:1523-18563 GCA_002417685.1 Candidatus Mesolinea sp. UBA5823 | reverse complement strand
CGGAGAGTTTATCGACTCTTACGTCTCTAATGAGACCCTGAAAACCCTGCTCAAGGAATCCCAAGCGCAGCAAAACGCTGACTTAGCGCTCGGCGTTCGCTTGGTTTCCAATGGGGATAAGCAGGACCTTCTCCTGGTTTTACGAGGTGAAGAAATTATCAAAGAGGGCGAGCGTTCTTATGGAGGCCCTCCTGGTGACGGTCAAATCTGGGCAGTGAACTCTGCCTTGGATTACCTCCGCCGCTATTTGATTGAAAATTAGATAACGCAGAATGAAGAAAGGAGCTTATGAAAAATCACGCTGATCAAATCCTATATAACGCCATTCTCCTCACGATGGATGATGTCTATAGCATCTATGAACCCGGAGCAATTGCCATTTCTGGTCAAAACATTACCGCAGTCGGGAGCCAAAAAGAGGTCTTAGAGGCGTATCAAAGCGAATCAATGTTCGATTGCCAAGGTAAAGTACTTATGCCAGGCTTGGTCAATGCGCATACGCACGTCCCAATGACACTTCTACGAGGCTTGGCGGATGATTTACGCCTAGATGTGTGGTTGATGGGTTATATAATGCCGGTTGAACGAGAGTTCGTATCACCAGATTTCGTTCGTTTGGGTACGAAGCTTGCTTGTGCCGAATTTATCCGCTCTGGGGTAACCTGCTTCAATGATATGTATTATTTCGAAGATGCAATTGCCGAAACGACTGCAGAAGTTGGCTTACGTGCTGTCGTCGGTCAGACTGTAATGAAATATCCTGCCCCAGATTCGAGCTCTTACGAGGTGTCTTTAGAATTGGCTGAAGCTCTTATCCAAAAATGGAAAGGGCATCCGCTGATCGTCCCTGCCATTGCGCCCCATTCCGTTTACACTACCACCCCGGAAATCCTTACGGCGGTAACTGAGATGGCTAAAAAGTATGATGTTCCGGTGCATTTTCATGTGGCTGAGGTGTCTTCTGAGGTGGAAGCTCTGCGCGCGGAAGAGGGCATGCCTGAAGTGCCTTATATTCGTAAATTTGGGATGCTGGATACGAAGTTGATCGCTGCCCATTGTGTGCACTTAGATGAAGGTGAAATCCGCTCCCTGCAACATGCTGGCGCTGGGATTGCCCATAACCCTTCCTCTAATCTTAAGCTCGCTTCCGGTTTTGCACCCGTGCAGCGTATGATCGAGCTCGGCGTCAATGTGGGTATCGGCACTGATGGTCCAGCCTCCAATAATGACCTGGATATGATTGATGAAATTCGGTTGGCAAGCTTAGTTTCCAAAGCAGTGAGTGAGGATCCAACCGCTTTGCCTGCTAAGATTTCGCTCGCGATGGCTACCAGCATGGGTGCCCGGGCGTTACACATCGGAGAAATTACAGGCAGTTTGGAGCCGGGAAAGCGCGCAGATATGATCTTGATGGATATTTCGCCGCTGCATAATCAACCTCGTTTCCAGAATAATAGCGACAACATCTATGCTCAGATTATTTACGCCAGCAAATCAACAGATATCACCGACGTGATGGTCAACGGTGAATGGCTTATGCGCGATCAAATCCTGCTTACACTCGATGAACAAGCCCTGATTGCAGAAGCACAAGGTATTGCAAAGGAAATCGATCTATTCCTGAAAGATCGAGAGGAGTCGGTGCTTTCAAAGCTGGTTGCTATCGGCGGAACGATGCAAGAAGAGAGCTTTGAAGTACAAGCAAAGGTGCGTGTGGACGATTTAGAGCCAGTGTTGAAAGCCCTCAACCAGCCCGGGATTGAGATTGTGCGGAAGCGCCATTACCACGAATACGATACATACTTCCGGCAGGCAGATCCAAGCCAAGGCCGCTTGCGTTACCGTGAGGATGAATTTATTGGCGAAAATGGAGAGATTACCAATGTACGTTCCCGATTGACTCTGATCGGAGAAAGCGGAGAGAAATCCCAGCTGAATGGCGAGGAGATTATGCTTTCGCGCAGCCGCTATTTGGCTCCGGCAACACAGAGCTTACGCTTTTATCGAGAATACTTCAAACCTGTGGCAATCGAGGAAATCGTAAAAGACCGCCGCCGTTTCTTAATTAAGTTCGAGGGTACAGAATTCTTCGTAAACTTAGATGATGTGACCAAACCTAACTTGGGCAAATTTGTAGAAATTAAGAGCCGCACTTGGAGCCGCCAAGATGCTCAACTTAAAGTTAAACTGATGCAAAAATTATTGGAGACATTAGGCTTAGCTTCACAACCCTTGGTTACTAAAGATTATATTTATCTCGTTGAAGAAGGGGAAGAGTAGCCATGAGTACCGCAGAAAAACTCCATGTCCTTTTTGCTAGTTCTGAGGCAGAGCCATTAGCAAAGGTTGGTGGTTTGGGGGATGTGGCAGGGGCACTGCCAGCTGAGATTAACCGTATTGCCGAGGATCACGTGGATATCCGCTTGATTATTCCCTTTCATGCGGTCATCAAAGAAAAGAATCCGCCGGTTGGCTTGATCGGGTCATTCCCTATAAAGACTAAAACGGGTCAATCAATTTGCGACCTCTATGTTACTGATCTTGATGGGGTCATAACATACTTATTAGATAGCGATGGAATCAACCACAACTCGCCTATTTATTATGGGGATGCAACATTAGATGGGCGTAAATATGCTCACTTTTCTCTCGCCCTTCTGGAAGCCATGCGCTTTATCGACTGGCCGATAGATGTTTTACATGCTAATGACTGGCACACTGCTTTAGCAGTCTATGCACTTAAAGACTTATATAAGAACGATCCCTTCTTCAGTCAGACAAAAACCATCCTTACCATTCACAATCTCCCTTATAACGGATATGGTGCTGATGCAGCGATGACAGATTTAGGTTTTTCGCCTTGCAGTGACCCAGATCTCCCTGATTGGGCTCGCCTGACCCCATTACCCGTGGGTTTAGCAACTGCGGACCGCATTATCGCCGTTTCTCCTGGATACGCAGAGGAAATTCTAACCCCCGATTATGGTTGTGGTTTGGATGGATACCTAAGGTTGCATTTGGACAAGCTCAGCGGGATTGTGAATGGCATCGACCTCGAGAAATGGAACCCGGAGACAGATGTATACATCGGGCATCCTTACTCTATCGATCGTTTACACAACAAGCAGCTAAACAAGCTCGACTTTCAGCGGGAAATAGGCTTGGAAATGAATCCAGAAATCCCTATGCTCACCGTTGTCAGCCGCCTTGATTTTCAGAAAGGTCTAGGCTTGATCTTCGACGCATTACCAGACTTAGCTGATC
This sequence comes from Candidatus Mesolinea sp. UBA5823, assembly GCA_002417685.1. Taxonomy (GTDB): domain Bacteria; phylum Chloroflexota; class Anaerolineae; order Anaerolineales; family Anaerolineaceae; genus Mesolinea. Next base: position 15,299 of record DICP01000031.1, on the reverse strand, counting down.
AGGCTTGGCAACTGGTGATCCTTGGAACAGGCGCAAAAGAATTGGAACAACGCGCTCAGGAATTTGCCGCGGCATTTCCGGATAAAGTCGTCAGCATCTTAAAGTACGATAATGCTTTGTCCCACAAACTATACGCAAGCGGGGATATATTTCTGATGCCTTCTCTCTATGAGCCCTGCGGACTCTCTCAAATGATCGCTATGCGCTATGGGAACATCCCAGTAGCCAGAGCAACCGGAGGTTTGAAAAACACGATCATCGATTTTCATGCCTCACCCGAAAGGGCAACCGGGTTCTTGTTCGAAGAAAAAACAACTGAGGGGCTAAAAACTACCCTCGAAATGGCGCTTAATGTTTTTAAGAATAAACAAATCTGGTATCGGCTGCAGCGCAATGCTATGTCTATGGATTTCTCCTGGAAACAGTCTGCACTCCAATACCTGCAAATTTATCAAGAATTAAGTCAAATTTGAAATAAGCGAGGAAAAACTTATGCTTACTGCGCGTGCATCCGGAATTTTACTTCACCCAACCAGTTTCCCAGGTCCCGACGGTATCGGCGATTTAGGTCCCGAAGCTTACCGCTGGATCGACTTCCTGAAAGGCTCAGGCTGCCAGATGTGGCAGATTCTACCCCTCGGACCAACTGGCTATGGTGATTCTCCTTATCAGTGTTTTTCGGCTTTTGCTGGTAATCCCTTATTGGTCAGCCCCCTGCTTCTCATCGAAGATGGCTTGTTAGAAATCTCAGATATAGCCGACCGTCCAAACTTTCCTGCAGATCGCGTCGACTTTGGGCCGGTCATTATCTGGAAAAATAGGCTTTTAGACCGCGCTTATTCCCGTTTTCAGGCACTGCGATCTAACGCGATAAAAACTGCCTTCGACCGTTTTTGCGAAGAAAACCAGGCGTGGCTTGCAAATTTCAGCTTGTTCATGGCGATAAAAGAAAGCCAAAACGGACAGCAATGGAGTCTCTGGCCAGAACCTTTGAAATATCGTGATCCTCAAGCTTTGGCGGATTTCTCTGAAAAACATGCTGAAAGTATAGAAAAGCAGCAGTTTAATCAGTTTCTTTTCTTCAGCCAATGGGAAAAACTCCATGCTTATGCTAAACAAAATGGCATCCTTATTATTGGCGATGTGCCTTTTGTGATTGCCCTGGATAGCGCAGATGTTTGGGTAAATCCGAACTTATTTTTGATGGATGCAGAGCTCAATCCTACCTTTGTTGCGGGCGTGCCGCCGGATTATTTCTCCCGGGATGGCCAGTTGTGGGGTAATCCGCTTTATAACTGGGACGTGCTTCGTGCGCAAGGCTACCAATGGTGGCTCGACCGTATGGCAGCTGTGCTGAAATTAGTTGACCTCGTCCGCTTGGATCATTTCCGCGGTTTTGCAGCGGCTTGGCATGTACCCTTTGGAGAGACCACAGCGCGCAAAGGTGAATGGGTACCTGGACCAGGTAAGGAGATTTTTACTGCTTTCCAACAGAAGTTCCCAACTATGCCCATTATCGCTGAAGACTTAGGCGTTATTACTCCAGACGTGGAAGATATGCGGGATAGCTTCAACCTCCCAGGGATGAAAATCCTCCAGTTTGCCTTTACAGGCGATCCCGAGGACGACTTCCTTCCCCACCACTACCCGGTGAACTGTTTCGCATATACTGGCTCGCACGATAATAACACCTCACGGGGTTGGTATGAGCAAGCTTCGGCACGCGAGCAGGACTTTTGCCGGCGTTATCTCAATGTTTCTGGAGATGATATCTCTTGGTCTATGATGCGCGCTATCTGGCAATCGGTGGCAAATGATGTTGTTGCGCCTATGCAAGATTTGCTCTCCTTGGGCGCTGAAGCACGCATGAATTTACCTGGTTCTCAGGGCAGCAACTGGGCTTGGCGCATGCTTCCCGATGCTATCACCGAGCCTTTACGCCAGCGTATGTGGGAGCTCAATCTGCTCTACAGCCGGCTACCGCCGGAAGAGAAAGCGCGTTATAGCGCTAAGCTGAATGCCGAGTTATCCGGAACAGTCAAGCCGCATTAATCTTGCTTTCGGGCAGCACCGAAATCACAATACCGAGCAGAATAAAAATACCGCCGATGATTTCTAAAGTCGACGGTATTTCGTTTAAGAAAATAACCGCCAAAATAGTAGAACCGATCGGCTCGCCTAATAGCGCCATGGAAACAACCGTTGCCGGTAAAACTTCTAGGGAGTAATTTAAAACGGAATGACCGAGTAGCTGGGGGACGACTGCTAACGCTACAAAAAGCGCATAAATTTGTGGCGAATAACCCAAAAGCTTTTCTCTGCGCAAAATAACCACCAAAATCAGAACTATTGCAGAAACGGTATAAACAGCTGTCGTATAGCTTAAATTATCCATTTTGAGGCGCATTTTTCGACCAATCAACATATAACCTGAAGCCATCCAAGCGCCAAAGAGCGCTAAAGCCATACCCCAAAGGGTTTGGCTGCCGCGTTCAAAAACGCTGCCTGAGCAGCTCAGCCCAACTGCGTTAAGGCGGCATGGGCCACTTATGGCAATGCAAATTCCTCCGATGATTGCTACAGCCATCCCCCAGTAAAAGCGCGAGCTAACTTTTTCTTTGAGCACAACTGGTGAAAGCAGCGCCACCCAAAGCGGTGTCGTCGTTACTAAGATCACAGAGCTGCTCACGCTGATAAATTCCAAAGAGGTGATCCAAGCGGCAAAATGCGCTGATAGAAACACGCCCGAAAGGACTAACAAGCCAATATCTTTACTATTAAGTTGAGCGCGTTCGCCTTTATGAAAAATGAGCAGAAGGAGCCCGCTGATGAGGGCTGAAAGTGCCAGGCGGTAAGCTGCAATGACTAATGCGCTTGCTTCGAGCAAAATTAAGCGGATCAATATGGCAGCAGTGGAAACCGCTAAAATCCCAATAAGAAGCAGGAGATAAGGGTTAATCGGTTTCTTAGGTTTCAACTTCGGCGCCTGTTTATTATGATAAACTTACGTCATTAATTTTACCTTTGGAGTAGAAAATGGCGTTTGTAATCACCAGTTTATGTCTTCGTGATGGCGGATGTATGGCGGTCTGCCCGGTTTCTTGCATTGTTCCAGGTAAACCCGAAACAGAATGGCCACTCTACTACATCGACCCGAATACATGCATTGATTGTGGAGCGTGTATTCCTGAATGCCCTTATGGCGCAATTTTTACGCTGCAAGATGTACCCTCAGCTTATGTTGCTCGGGGTGGCGAAGTGCTTAGTGCGCCCGTAGGAACACCAGGTTACAATCAGCCGTTGGATACAACCACCTACGAAGGCGACCCTGTCCATATTCCTGCTACCTGTGTACTTGCAGAAGGTGAGGTTGTCGACCTTACCCCAGCGATCCAAGCCAATCGTGACTTTTTCGAAAAAGGCCCCGGCTACGAAGCGCTGCTCTAATCCATTTAAGGCAATTCGGCTTCTTTGGCAGCCATCGCTGCGCCAATAATGCCGGCTAAGTTCTCCAACTCTGCCGGCAGAATTTTCGTCTGGATTTTAAGATACTCCGCATAATTTTCAAACTTAGAGCTGATCCCCCCGCCAATAATGAAGAGATCAGGGTTGATTAAACTTTCGTAAGTGTTTAACACTTCGGTAAAGCGTTTGCCCCAGCGCTTCCAACTGAGTTTTTTCTGTCTTCGGACCGCATCCGAAGCACGATGTTCAGCCTCTTTACCACGTACCTCGAGGTGTCCGAGCTCGGTATTTGGCAAAAGGTGCCCGTCAACGAAAATTGCTGAACCAATCCCAGTCCCCACAGTTAGGAAGAACACAGTCTTATAGAGGTGCGCATCCTCAACACCAAAACGCATTTCCGCTAAGCCGGCAGCATCAGCATCATTTATAACCGTTATGGGCTGCCCCGTTTGATTAGAGAGTAATTGGGCGATATCTGTGCCGATCCAGTTTTTATGCAGATTGGCTGCTGTATAAGCAATGCCTTTTTTAACGACTCCAGGGTAACCAACCCCAATTACACCATGGTAATCCAACTTTTTTCGGATTTTTTCCACCAATTCAGCCGCAACCCGTGGTTTGAACAAAGGTTCTGTTTCGTAGCGCACCCGCTCGGAAACTAACTTCCCCTGATCAAGGTCCACAAGTGCACCTTTGATAGCAGATCCGCCGATATCAATACCTAATGTAATCATAATTCCTCCTTTTGATGCTTAAGGGCAAGCGTTGTTTAAATGCTCTTCATACGTGACGGAAAAAGCATGGGTTCCACTCCCGTCACATTTCGCGCGGAAATAAAAGTAAGGTGTTTGTGCTGGGAAGGCAACCGCTTCAAGCGAAGCAAGGCTTGGATTTGAAATGGGTCCAGGGGGTAAACCAGCATAGAGGTATGTATTATAGGGTGAATAAACTTGCATATCAGCTTCTGTAAGTTGGGTTTTCCACCAAGTTTGTTCTGTTTCGTCAAAACCGAGGGCATATTGGACTGTTGGATCGGTCTGTAGACGCATCCCTTCAGCTAAGCGGTTATAGAAAACCGATGCTATTGTGGATTTTTCTTCATCAGCGCGGGTTTCACGTTCGATAATCGATGCCAAGGTTAGCGCTTCGTGAAATGTGAGCTGTTGCGCTGAAATACCCTCCAGTAACTCTGGAGACTGCATGTGCGCACGGAAATTGGACAGGAAAACTTCTATGGTGCTTTCCAAGTCAATATGCGGTTCAAGGCTGTATTCACCTGGGTACAGGTAACCTTCTAAAGAAGCTTGTGCCGGCAATTGAAGCTGAGCGCGTATACTATCTGGAGGCGCGAAGGTATAAGCTAAAAATTCTTCGTCGCTAAACTCAAAACCGCTTAGGTCGATGCTCGCGGCAATCTCTTCTAAGCGCCAGCCGGGATAGATATAAAAAGCAATATCCCGCGCTTCTGGATTTGTAATCGTAAGTGCGATTTCGATACTGTTTAATTCTGGCTTGAGTGTAAACGTCCCCGATTGAATCTTGCGATCCAGCCCAGAGTAAACTAAGTATGTACAGAACAGCGATCCAGACGATGTATAGGCCTCATCTTCGAGCCTTCGGCACAGTGCTTCGACGGATTCGTCTGGTTCAATCCTAAATTTACGCGGAAAGTTGGAATCTTGTGCACCGGTGAGCAACTCATCTTTAGCCCGTAATAGCGTGATAGCGTAATGCGCCCGCAAAATAGGGTTCAAACTACGATCCGCTAGACCAAATGACCTCGCGGCAATTGCTGGTGCCCCGATTAGCGTGCCGATAAGTGCCACAAGCAAAATCACCAATACGATAACTAAAAGTCTAGGAAAAAAAGAAGGTCTATTGTTTTGTATCATTTATTTCCATAGTCTCATGGTAGTTCTCTAAGAAATCCTGTAAGATAACCGCTGCCGCTAAATCGTCTATCGGTTGGCTCCGCTTCTTTCGCGATATACCTTTTGCTATGCGCAGCTCGGCTGCTTTTTGAGAGGAGTGGCTCTCGTCCCAAAGGTAAATGGGCATCTCCTCGAGTTCTTGTAAAGCTTCTACTAACCTCGCTGCAGAGCGCGCTTTAAGCCCAGGTTTGCCGTCACTATCTAAAGCTTGACCGATCACAATAGCATCTGCTTGGTTTTCATGCGCCAATTGCATAATCCCCTTAGCATCAATTAATCTGGAAACATGACCGAGAATAGCGAGCGGACGGGCTAATGTGCCAGTTTCATCGCTGATTGCCACACCAATTCGCACCTCTCCTGGATCAACACAAAGGAATTTCACTGCAAAGTCTCCACAGTTTCTTGAAAGCAACTTCTAAAAATTATACAATACTTTCAATTTAGGCAGCAATTATCACGATCACCAAAAGGAGACCGAATGGATCTCAAAGGAAAAAAAGCATTAATAACCGGCAGCGGCATTCGCCTAGGCAGAGCAATTGCGCTTGCCTTAGCAGCTGAGGGCTGCAACTTAGCGCTACACTACCACCACTCTGCAGAAGAGGTAAAAGAAGTGCAAACAGCTGCGCTCAACATGGGTGTGCAAGCAGCGATTTTCCAAGCAGATTTATCCAATCCGGAACAACTGCAACAGTTAATGCAAGCTGTAACAACTGCTTTTGGCCATATTGATATTCTCATCAATAACGCTGGGGTTTATCTCAAAGGTAAGGGCATGGAGACAACTCCCGAAATCCTAGAGCAGGTCTTCAGGATTAATCTTTTTGCCCCTTTACTATTAACCCGCGCCTTTGCCCAGCAGCTGCCAGAAGGCTTTGAGGGAAAAGTTATCAATATTTCTGATGCTAAAGTCTTCCGTCATCAACCAGACCATTTCGCGTACCGCCTTACCAAGAGCAATATCAACGAGATGACCGCTCTCTTTGCTTTGGAACTAGCCCCTAACATCACCGTAAATGCAATCGCGCCTGGAGTTATGCTCCCGCTGGCTGGTCATGAAGATGCCGACCTGCAAGATCTGGCGGAAAAACGCATCCCTCTCAAACGCATCGGGAGCCCTGAAATCATTGCAGAAAATGTGCTTCACATCCTGCACCAGGATTTTATGACCGGTACAGTGATTCGCATTGATGGTGGTGAGTGGGCTTAATCAGTCAGCGGAACTAAGATCCCCATCCGGTACCATTGCTGCATTTCATCCCAGAGAATAGACCGACCTTCTTTTTCAGTAAAAGTAAGCGTATCATTCTCGGCTAGCCAAGCTTCAAGCTTGGGGATGGGATAGTATTTTGCGAGGTAATCGTGATATATCCCCCGCGTGGCGAGATAGCACCAAGGAGCTAAATGAAATTTAGTTTCTTGGGAAATTACAATGGTTTTTGATTCCAGCTGGGGAAGTTTTTCAGCTTGTGTAATGATTCGTGCGTAAGCCTCCAATTGACGCTCGAGGGAAAAGTAACTCAGTATGCGCTCTAAACGCTCCCCTCGAACGCGAGTATGTTCGCGCAGAATCGTCGCTGCAATCTGAGCGGCTGCATCAACGTCGCCATACTCTACTTTGTCTATTAGCGTATCGGGCAGCTGGCTGCGGTGCACTCCGACCTTTGCTACGATGCTGGGCGTCCCACAAGCTAAAGATTCGTACGCCACATTTCCGAAAGCCTCCACAACACTCCCAAGGCAAAGCGTCAGGCTGGCTGCTGAGTAGTATGCTGGCATTTCGTCTTGGCTGAGCCACTGGTGAAAGATGAAATGTTCCTCTAAGCCGCGGCGCTGGAGCTCTGCAGATATTTGAGCATGGAATTCGCTTTCACTTTGCCCGTTCATCTCGCCTAACCACTGGGGAACGAGCACGCGCACATTTGTAAAACCATAAATTTTTACTAACTTTTCTATGACCAAAATTGTTTGCATTAATCCTTTTCCAGCTTCTGGCCGGTGAGGGTGCAGAATAATCTGGCTAACGGCTGGATCCAACGCATACTGCTGAAAAACCGGGGTAGGATCCACCGCATGATAAAGTTGCGTATCAATCCCATTTAAAACGGTATGAATACGTTTCTTTAGTTCAGGTAAAACTCTACCTGCAGAAGCTTTGATTACCTCAACTGAAAAGTCCGAAACCGCAATAACCGCATCTGCTTGCGTCAGAAAAGAGCCCAAGATGGATTCAGGATAATGATTATCGCGAAACGAACTCACCGTAGGAACGTCGTTATAAAGAAAGGGAAGCAATAATTCACCATCATGCATGTAAAACCGATCAGCTGTGCTTAACTCTTGGGCAACCAGCTCACAAATCAGAGCTAAGTCTCCGGGTGGAACCTGATAAGGCTGAGGGAAAGGCAAGTGAAATGGCAGCTCGGGTTTAACGTGAATATTATTGCCGAAGGTGAAAGATTTATGGTTGGAATCCGCTTGAGCGCAAAGCACTACAACCTCGTGTCCTTGCTGCTCCAAGTATTGGCAAATATTCATGAAGTGCTTAGAAGCGCCGCCTGTAACCTGATTGGCAAAAATAGGATTAATCGAAAAGCAAACGATTTTCAATGCTCAGTTCCTTTTGTCGTAAAATTAGCCCAAGAGGTACCCATGGATAAAATCATCATTACAGACCTGCAAGCGACAGGCATCATCGGTGTTAAGCATCCGGAACGCGATAAGCCCCAAATCCTTCTAATAAATCTCACCCTCTACCGGGATCTACGTACCGCCGGTGAGAGTGACAACATCCTTGACACCATCAATTATTCCACGATTTCTAAAGCGGTTGCAGCGGAGGTTTCTCAAACGCAATTTCATACCGTGGAGGCTTTAGCCAGCCACCTTTCCCGTTTCCTTTTGCAGAATTACCCGCTTGAAGCTGTTCGCATTCGCGTGGAGAAACCCAAAAAAGTTTCTAATACAGCGCGTGTTGGCGTCGAAATTTTCCGCCGCAAAGGCAGTGTTTAAATCTTCTCGTCAGAGGCAATCCGATTTAAAAATTCCATGCGCGTTGAGGGCTGGGAGCGAAAAACGCCCAGCATTGCTGATGTGGTCATGGACGCTTCTTGTTTTTTAATTCCGCGCATCATCATGCACAAGTGCTTGCCTTCAACAACCACACCAACACCCTGAGGGTGCATACTTTCTTGTAAGAAATCAGCAATCTGCTGGGTCATATGTTCCTGAACCTGCAAGCGGCGTGCAAACATGTCGACGATTCGGGGAATCTTGGAAAGTCCGATGACTTTGCCATCGGGGATATAGCCGACATGCACCACACCATAAAAAGGCAGCATGTGATGCTCGCACAAACTATAAAACTCGATGTTCTTAATAATGACGAGTTCATCATAGGCGACAGTAAAAAAAGCATCGTTGATTAATTCTTCAGGATTGATGCGATAGCCGGCTAAGATCTCTTCATAAGCTTGCGCCACGCGTGAAGGCGTCTTCAACAAACCTTCTCGTTGAGGGTCTTCTCCAATCGCCTCAAGAATCTTGGTAGTCGCTTTTTCGATCGTATTGAGATCCATTTCGGATTCACAGAATAAGTCTGCTGCTTTGAATAAGGGTTTTTCACAGTCCATTATCGTACCTCCACAGGTATTCTAACAAAAAAGCAGCCCCCAAAGGGGCTGTATATAGTTTGTATAATCTTAAGCTAAGATGGGATCGATCAAACCATAACTCCCATCGCGTCGTTTGTAGAGCACGTTGATTTTGTTAGTCGTCGCATTATAAAACACGAAAAAATCTTCATGACCTAGGAGTTGCATTTCTTCCAAAGCGTCTTCTTCCGTCATGGGCACAAGCACAAAGCTTTTTCGGCGCACAATGATTGGCTGCTCTTCTTCTTCGGTTTCTTCAGCTAACTTTTCAATCGTCTTAGTCGCCACACCTTCAGCCCGATGATCCCAATGTTTCCCCTTGTACCGTTCAATTTGTCGGGTCATTTTATCCACAGATTTATCGATAGCCGCATCGATTGAATCAGCTCGTTCTTCTACGCGCAGGATAAAACCTTTACCTCGCAGCGTGATTTGCGAAATAAACCGATCACTCGCTTTCCTAGCTGTTTTGACATAAGCTAAGTCCACACGGCAATCATCAATACCACTTAAAAATCTTTCTAATTTCGATACTTTCTTGATTGCATACTCGTGGATTTTATCGGTAAGGTCCAGGTCTTTCGTGAAAACATCAATCTCGAGCGCCATACTTGCCTCCATTGTCAATTGTAGGTTTTACCCAAAGTGATCTCTTCCCTGACTTTTTACACCTCGGGTTCTCTTGTTGAAATTATACATCGATTGCAGGGGCATTTTCAATCGCTACTTGTCTTCCTAAGGCTTTTGCAACCGTAAGTGCATAAACGCGTTTACTCCCAGCTTCTCTAAGGGCAGCAGCTGCTGCGTTTATAGTCGCGCCTGTGGTGAAGACGTCATCAACCAGAAGTATTGTTTTATCTTTCACAATGGCTGGATCAGCGCAGAAAGCGCCTTGTACGTTTTCCTGGCGCTCTTGAAAGTTGAGGTTTACCTGGGATCTGGTCTCATGAACTCGCACCAAGCCCTTTGTGTTTTCGGGGAGATGTAATTGTAGAGATAGAGGGTAGGCTAATAACGCGGCTTGATTGTAACCGCGCTGAGCTTTACGCTTCTCGCTGAGCGGTACAGGCATGATCAAATCTATTTGCCAGTTGGTCGCTTGCACAATCTGGGCTAACATATCCGCTAATTCCAGCGCGATACCCAAGTCCCGTTCGTATTTCAGGCGGTGGATGGCAGTGCGCATCACGCCTTGATAGGCAGCCAAGTAACGAAGTTCATGAATAGCATGTTGCAGATGTTCACATCGTCCACAAACACCCCTTTGAGGCAGTTTTGCACCACAATAAATACAGCTATCTAAGTTGGCACGCACCATACCATGCCAGCAATCCGAACAAATTAAGAGACCTTCCTTGCCGCAGCCAATACATTCTGGAGGGAACAGCCAATCTATGCTATTCCAGAAAAAACGATAAGCCCCTGCTTGAAGTGCAAATTTATCCATCAACTCAATAATTAGCTTTTACGAGATGTTGGCGTTAAAAAATAGCTGTATCGCCGGCCAAAATAAGGAAAACAGGGTGAACAGCAATAGAAAAATCAAAATTATCAGTAAAACATATTCCAGAGGTCCCCAACCTCGATTGGAATGAGAATTCATTCAGACACTCCGCCAATTAACATTGCTTTTTCCCATTATAATACCTACAGAGCAAAACAGCCTTTCAATCAGATTAGGGAAAATTCTATAGATAATCTGTGGTCATCACGGTTTGCTTGTAGTATAATTTAAAAGTATTGATAATTAATAAATTAAAGGAGAATTATGAGTGATATATACGATAGGGTCGTCGGTGAGCAGGACGCCGTGACAAAAATTATTGCCAAAATTCCTGGGTTTAGTGGCTATGTTGAGCGCGCTGACCGGCGTATGTCTGATAAGTTGTTACGCGAGCAGGTGGCTAATACGTTTGAACCGCTTTACCAACGTATTTCCAGCTTGCAACGCCAGTTGATTTCACAAGGTGGCTTGACCTACATCGATGAATTAGAAGCAGCGGCAATTAAGCTCCGCCAATTCATTGACCGTGTGCGAACAGCGAGCTATGGCTACGCTGGCGTCTTTGACGCTGTCAAGGTCAAGGCGGACGACCTCGCTCGGATTTATCAATTCGATCTCGAGTTGCTGAACCTAGAGGAAACTGTCCAGCGTGCGATTGAGAATGTGGAAGTATCCATTGGTACTGATGGGTTACCTGCTGCTTTACAAAACCTGATCACAACTGCGCAGGAGTGTATAGATACCTTCAACAAACGCTCCGAAGCGCTCAAGGGCATAGCTGCCAGTTGATAATTGTAAAAATTGACTATATTCGGAGGAATAAAAATGGCTAGAATTTTTGATGTTGTTGAATACCCCAGTGAGATGACCGATGAAATCGTACATCGCTTTCCCGAGACTGGTGTTGCAGACCTACGCCTGGGCTCACAGGTGATTGTACGCGAATCGCAAAATGTGGTTTTCTTTCGTGATGGAAAAGCACTCGATGTATTAGGTCCAGGCAGGCATACCATCACCACTGCGAATATTCCGCTGTTGGTAAATTTGATTGGAATCCCATTTGGTAATCGTACTCCTTTCACGGCTGAAGTCTATTACGTCTCCATGCGTGAATTTCCAGACCGCAAATGGGGTACCCCCCAGCCAATTATTGTCCGCAATACTGGTGTGGGCTTAGGGATTGCTCTGCTGCAAGGCTTTGGCACGTACAGCTTCCAAGTTAGTGATCCGCAGCAATTTGTTACCCAATTAGTTGGTGCTCAAGGCGCATACCACATGTCCGATATCGAAACCCGATTGCGCACCATGCTGCTTTCCAAATTGCAAGACGTGCTCGGAGAAACAACAACCCAAAGCAATATTTTAGATTTGATTGGGCTTACTGAGGAGTTAGGGGCTGCCATTAGAGCAAAAGCCCAAGATGATTTCTTAGCCCTCGGGCTTCTGCTCAAGTCATTCTATATAGGGAACCTGAAACCCTCTGATAAATCCGCAGAAGAACTTCGCCAAATGGGCGTGTTGGATATGCAAACCTATACCCAACTGCAAGCTGCCGACGCCATGCGCGAAGCAGCCCAAAATCCAGCCGGCGGTGCAGGATTAACTGCCGGCATTGGTGCTGGAATGGGCATCGGGAATGTGCTTGGCGGTACGCTTGCTGGTATGCAGCAGGCTGGTCAGGATCAAGCAGGAGCTGCTGGCGCAGCTGCGGCGGCAGCAAAGCTCCCTGATGTGATGACGCCTTCTGAAGCGGCTGGTTTCCTCAAAGTGTCTGAGGAAGACGTTATTGCAGCCATTAATGCAGGTGAACTCAAAGCTCGGAAAATTGGGAGCGCATATCGTATCAGCAAGGAAGCCTTACAGGACTTCCTCAAGGGATAATCGAGAAGAAAGCATTCAGCCCGGTTTTTATGCCGGGCTTTTTGTTTAAATGGAGTAAAATTAAGTATCACCATCTCATGGAGCTTTATGAAACTTCACGAATATCAGGCTAAATCCTATTTCTCCCGTGAAGGTATCCCCGTTCCTCGTTCAAGATTAGCAACCACACCTGCTGAAGCCAAACAAATTGCTGCTGAAATTGGCTATCCTGTTGTGCTTAAAGCCCAGGTTTTGGTAGGGGGTCGAGGTAAGGCTGGGGGTATCCTTTTGGTCAAAGACGAAAACGATCTCGATCCGGCTGCCAATGCCATCCTAAACAGCAAGATCAAAGGCATTTCAGTCCAGCGGATTTTGGTCGAAAAGGCGGTGAATTTCACCCAGGAAATTTACCTTGGCATCACAGTTGATCGCGCTTTAGCCCAACCGGTTATTATCCTCTCAGCCTCGGGCGGCGTAGAAATTGAAGAGTTAGCCATCCGCCATCCTAATCGAATTATCAGAACAGCAATTGATCCTCTGCTAGGCTTACAGCCTTATATGGTTCGGGCGATGGCTTCGCAGATTGGTTTAGATTACGTCTTATGGAAGCCGCTACTGCAGATTGCCCTCTCATTATGGAACTTGTTTAATCAATTGGATGCGACCCTCGTTGAAATCAACCCATTAGTAATCACGACAGAGAAAGAATTGGTTGCCTTAGATGGGAAAATGACAATTGACGATAACGCTCTCTTCCGCCAACAAGATTTTTTGGAATTGGCTGATCAAGCGGTTGAGACGCCAGCTGAACAAGAGGCTCGCAAGTTTTGCTTATCTTACGTTCAGCTTTCGGGGCATATAGGCTGCCTGGTGAATGGGGCTGGTTTGGCGATGGCAACCATGGATTGCATCCAGCAGGCTGGCGGCGAACCAGCAAACTTTCTGGATATTGGCGGCGGTGCCAACGCTGATAAAGTCCAAGCTGCCCTGCGGATTATCCTTTCGGATGAAAATGTGCAATCCGTCCTGATTAATATTTTTGGCGGCATCACACGCTGCGATGAAGTCGCTAAGGGTTTGCTCTCAATCCTCCCAGAAAACACACGTAACCTCCCCATTATTATCCGCTTAGAAGGTACCAATGCAGAGGAAGGGCGCAGGATGCTTGCACAGGCACCTAATTTAATCGTCGTAGAGAGCTTAATGCAGGCAGCAGAAATGGCTGTGCATGCGGCTGAAAGCGCAATGGTATGAGCATATTATTAACTAAAGAGTCCAAAATTATGGTTCAAGGGATCACTGGGCGTGAAGGGCGTTATCATGCTCAACGCATGCAGGAATATGGGCATAACGTCGTTGC
>DICP01000031.1:0-1495 GCA_002417685.1 Candidatus Mesolinea sp. UBA5823 | reverse complement strand
GTATTTGATACCGTCGAGGAAGCAAAAACGTCTACCGGAGCTGATACCAGCGTGGTTTTTGTGCCAGCTTACTATGCATTTGATGCGCTTTTAGAGTCGATTGACGCAGGCATACAGTTGATTGTGTGCATTACAGAGGGCATTCCAATTATGGATATGCTCAAAGTGCGTCGCGTTTTAGCAGGGAAGGAGTGTTACCTCGTCGGTCCCAATTCTCCGGGAATTATCACCCCTGGCCAAGCTAAAGCTGGCATTATCCCTGGAGATATTGCAATTCCTGGTAAAGTCGGGATTGTTTCCCGTTCTGGGACGCTAACCTATGAAGTGTCATTAGCGCTCAAGCGGGCTGGAATTGGCGTTAGCACTTGTGTGGGCATTGGCGGAGACCCTGTTATTGGCACGAACTTTGTGGATTGTTTGGAGCTCTTTGAGGAGGACCCCCACACAGATCAAGTCGTCATCGTCGGTGAAATTGGAGGAAATGAGGAAGAGAAAGCAGCCGAGTTTGTTCAGAATGAGATGACAAAGCCAGTCTATGCTTATATCGCGGGTAAGTCCGCCCCTGAAAACCGCCGGATGGGGCATGCTGGCGCCATCATCGAGGGTAACACTGGTTCAGCAGAGTCCAAGATTACTGCTTTTAAGCAAGCTGGCGTCAAAGTTGTCTCCTTCCCTGAAGAGATTGCCACCTTGATAGCTGCTGTATTAAAACAAAAAGGAGCTTAAAGCTCCTTTTGCTAGAAATTAACAAAACTTACTTTTTGGTAAGCTCATCAACGACTTTTACCGCGTCACCTACTGTGCGAATACTGCGCGCAGTTTCATCAGAAATGGTAATATCGAACTTCTCGCAAAAACCGTCGATAAGGAAAAACTGGTCCATCGAATCAGCTTTGAGATCTTCAATGAAGCGCGTGTCCATGGTGATATCGTCCCCATCGATCTTGAGCACATCAACAATGACTTCCTTGACTTTTTCAAAACTATTTTCCATCCTTCACCTCATGTCATTATTATGGATATTTTAGCATTTTTGATTGCCAAATTATAATACCATTACTATAACACAGGAATAGTATGATGGATGCACATACCGCTTCACGAAAAGACGACCACTTGCGAATTAACTTGGAAAATGAGGTGAAATCCTCACTGACCAACGGCTTTGAGGCTTATCGATTTCTTCACCAAGCTCTGCCTGAAATTGACTTTGATGAAGTCGATATCAGCCTGACGCTTTTTAACGAGCGTTTACGCGCTCCGCTCTTGATCTCCTCGATGACTGGTGGCACACAAAAAGCAGCCCATTTCAACCAACTTTTAGCTCGGGCTGCACAGGAATTTGGACTAGCAATGGGCGTAGGTTCACAGCGCGCCGCGCTCGAAGACCCATCCCTTGAAGATACTTTCCGCATCACCCGCCAAGAAGCACCTAACGCGCTCCTGTTTGCCAACTTGGGTGCAGTCCAACTAAACATGGGCTATGGTATTAGGG
>DICP01000005.1:6186-13400 GCA_002417685.1 Candidatus Mesolinea sp. UBA5823 | reverse complement strand
CCTTCAAAGCGGCTTTTCTGCGCCCCGATCTTTATTCTGTGGCGGGCAGTTTTTCCGGGGCGCTGGCGCTCAGTTTTGAGGGTGAATTTGTAGATGAAGAGCGGTTAAAAGAGTTTAGCCTGGTGTTTGGGGATCTAAACAAGTTTCCTGGTAGCAGCAATGACCCGCTCTCTTGGCCGGAAATGGCTGCCAAAGACCCTGAACGTTATCCTGAGCTCTATGCCGCCTGCGGATTGCAGGATTTCCTCTTAGAAGCGAACCGCGCATTTGTCAGTAAAGCCAGAGCTCTCGGCATCCCGTTGGCTTATGTGGAGGAACCTGGGATTCACGATTGGCACTTCTGGAACAGCCAGATTGCTACCTTTTTGGATCTTTACGTTAGACCCGCCAACCAGCCCCAGGCATAGATAGCGTACCAACTACACTTCCAGGCTCAGTTTCAGGTAAAATTTGAGTATGACTGAAACTGACCTGCCCAACTCGGGCAAACAGATTCGGCTAACGGCGCTCTCCAGCTGCGCTGGTTGAGCGTCTAAGCTGAACGCGGAGACGCTGGCGCAGGTGCTGCGCCCCCTTGCCTCGATATTCCGACCAGAAGATTACCCAGACCTTCTGGTAGGTTTAGATTCTGCTGATGATGCCGCCATTTGGCGCTTAAACGAGCACCAAGCACTCGTGGTAACCACGGATTTCTTCACCCCAGTGGTGGATAATCCTTATGACTACGGCGCTATTGCTGCTGCTAACAGCCTCTCAGATGTTTACGCCATGGGCGGCAAGCCTTTCCTCGCGCTTAATATTGCTGCCCTGCCCCCTAATCTACCTGTCGAAATATCCAGCGCAATCATACGCGGCGCAGCCGAAAAAGCAAAAGAAGCTGGCGTCGTCGTCGCTGGCGGCCATACCATTCAAGATAAAGAGCCAAAATTTGGCTTAGTAGTTCTTGGTTTGGTCGACCCACAAGCAATGCTTACGAAGGGCGGCTTGAAACCAGGGGATCAACTGTTTTTATCAAAGCCATTAGGTTTTGGTGTGGCTACCACAGCGCATAAACGCGAGCTGCTCACCCCGGAGGAGCTTGAAGAAGTCACTGGTTGGATGAAGCGGCTTAATCGCGATGCTTCCGAACTTGCTATAAAATTTGGTTTACACGGCGGAACGGACGTGACCGGCTTCAGCTTTCTAGGGCATGCTTCAGAAATGGCTGAGGCTTCTGGCTGCGGAATTACTTTTTACTGGCACGCACTCCCGTTTATCCATAGCGCCCATAAATATGCCCAGGCTGGCACCTTCCCTGGTGGCGCTTTTGACAATCGAAGCTATTTTGAACACTATGTCAGCTTCGACCCCGCGATTAGTGAGATCGAGCGCATGCTGCTTTTTGACCCGCAAACAAGTGGCGGCTTGCTTTTAGCAGTTCCACCTGAAAAGGCAGCTGCCTTTCCGGAAGCCGCCCAGCTTGCTAAAATCGCTTTGTGGCAAGTAGGCGAAGTTACTGCCGAAAAGGGCATAAAAGTCGCAGTGTAAATTTCTAAGCTTGATTAATCGTTTTTTTCCTTTCATATTCATTAAACAATTGTCCCAAAATGGGTAAATAGTCGGAGAAAATGGTATTGACTCTCATTTGAATATGTTATAATTTCATTGTCGATTAACGCGTGTTAATAATCTCTTTACAAAGGCGTTCCGTGAACAACAAAAGAGTAACTAGTTTCGATGTCGCAGAATTAGCAGGGGTTTCACGCTCTACAGTGTCGTTTGTCTTCAGCGAGGACAAGCAATCCCGAATCCGTCCAGAGACACGTCAAAAGGTCAGAGAGGCAGCCGAAAAGTTGGGTTATTATCCCAACGCTTCCGCAAGAGCCTTAGCTTCAAATCAATCTAATACCATTGGGCTAATTATGACGCGTAGCCCCCGTTATATAGCTTCAGATAACTTCCTCCCCCAAATTATTGGTGGGCTGCTCGATATTGTCAATCAAGCGCAACTCGGACTTTTAATCGAGTGGGTTGAACCCGGTCAGCAAATCGAAACCTACTTACAACTTACTCGTGCAAAGCACATTGATGGGATGATTATCCTCACCCCCCGCTTTGATGACCCGGGGTTGACCGCCCTAGAACAGATAGACATCCCATGCGTACTCATGGGGCAAATCCCTGAATGTGATCTTCCCTATGTAGATATCGACAACCGTGCAAGCGCAAAGCTGGCAGTTGATTATCTCATTGAGTTGGGTCATCGCCAGATTGCCTGTATTACCAATGCAGCCACAGCTTACAGTTCTGCAAGCCAGCGGTTGGAAGGCTATCGCGATGCACTTAAAGCGGCTGACATCGCCTTAGATGAGAGCCTGATCCGCATAGCTGACTTTGATGCTGCCAGCGGCTATACCCAAATGAAAGACCTTTTGAAAGAATACCCCCGTTTTTCTGCGATTTTCGTGGCTAGTGATAACGTCGCCCTTGGGGCATTAGCTGCCATCCATGATGCAGGGCTTTCAGTCCCTGAGGATATCTCGCTTGTGGGGTTTGATGATATCCCCGAAGCTGCATTTTATTATCCCAAACTGACCACTGTGCATACCCCCGCGAAGGAGATCGCTGAAGAAAGTTGCCATCTCCTGATGCAGTTGTTGAAGGGAGAAACTCCCTTTAGCCGTACGATCAACATTCCAACGCAATTAATCATCCGAGAATCAACGCGGATGATAGAAAGGAGCCATATCACGACCTGTTGAAGAGAAAAGCGTCCAATTTTGTATTTAACCTAAAAAATAGTAAAAGGAGAAACTATGAAAACAAAGAAAAGTGTAATTTGGACTAGCATCGCTGTGCTGCTGGTTGCCAGTGTAGTGTTGGCAGCTTGCGGTGGTGGTGCTACCCCGACGTCAGCCCCTGAGGAAACCGGCGGTGAAGCAATTGCTCCCTTGCCACAAGGTCAGGAATTAGCAAATGCATACGCTGGTATGTATAAAGGGACTGTGGTTACCATGGCTGGTCCTTTCACTGATCAAGATGAAGTTGTGTTCAATGATTCCATCAAACCTTTCGAAGACAAAACCGGTATTGATATTCAATACACGGGCTCCAAAGAGTTTGAAGCGAACATTAACATTCGTCTGGATGGTGGTGACCGACCTGATATCGTGGACTACCCCCAACCTGGCTTGCTTAAATATGCTGTGGAAAAGGGTTATGCCATTGATATGAACACCTTAATTAATCCTGACTGGATTAAACAAAACTATAGCGATGCCTGGCAAGAACTGGCTATGATGACCGGCCCGGATGGTGAAATTATGGCTGGTATTTGGGCTCGTGCCAATGGCAAGTCCTTCGTCTTCTATCCCAAAAAGGCATTTGACGCTGCTGGTTACGTCGTGCCAACTACCTGGGATGAGATGATGGCGCTCACGCAAGAAATTGCTGATGACGGCGATACCCCCTGGTGCATTGGTATTGAATCTGGGGCAGCCACAGGCTGGACAATGACCGACTGGATCGAAGATGTGATGCTGCGGGTTACCTCCCCAGAGAATTATGACGCCTGGGTAGCCGGTGAATTGAAATTCAATTCACCCGAAGTTAACTTAGCCTTAGACTACATCGAGCAGATTTGGTTTAACGATGCCTACGTCTATGGCGGTCGCAAAGCTATACCCTCGATCAACTTTGGTGATGCCCCTAAACCTATGTTTGAAGATCCGCCCAAGTGCTGGTTCAACCGTCAAGGTAACTTCATCACCACCTTCTTCCCTGAGGAAGCCGTTCCCGGTGTGGATTACAGCTTCTTCTACTTCCCGCCCATCGACGAAGAATACGGCAAACCCGTCCTCGGTGCCGGGGATATTTATGCAGTATTCAATGACCGCCCCGAAGTACGTGCTGTCATTCAATACTTCTCCACTGGTGAATCCCTCAAAGTTTGGATCGAAAGTGGTGGAGCCATTTCAGCTCATAATGACGCTGATCTCAATTGGTACGCAGACCCTGTAACCCGCGGCGTCGCAGAGACAATTCGCAATGCAACGACCTTCCGCTTTGACGGGTCAGATATGATGCCAGGCGCAGTAGGTGCCGGTACATTCTGGAAATACATGACCGACTACGTCAGCGGCTCCATTACGCGCCAAGAAGCCTTGGACGCTATTGATGCTTCCTGGCCGCGGTAAACCTTGTGTAGATAGGGTAAATTAACCCAAAGGAGAGCAGGCTGCCAAGACAGCTTGCTCTCCAACCCCTTATTCGTACGGCTTAAGGAGGCAATTATGAACTTAGCCCAAGCTAACACTCCTTCTCCAAATAACAATAATCTGTTTGCTAAGATTGTTAACTGGTTTGGATCTACTCTAGGAAAAATCCTTGTTTCTATTTTGGTACCTGCTGTAACATTTATCGTTTTGTGGCAGGGATATCTTTTTTTGAGCGCAGCCAATGCTCCCCAGATTTTACAGGTGATCGTCGCAATTGTCTGGGGTGTGGGAGGGGTTGCGCTGCTTTATTTGGTAACCAACTGGCTGGTGATGAAGTTGCCGGCTAAGGCTGCTCGGACTCTGCAACCTTTCGTATTTGTCGGTCCAGCGATTGCTATCATGGGATGGTTCTTGGCTATTCCAGTTGTACGCTCGCTTATAGCCAGTTTTCGCAATGCACTCGGTACGGAATGGATTGGTCTGGATAATTATATCTATGCCTTCACTAACCCGCGCATGTTGGAAACCTTCCGGAATAATGCCTTGTGGATGGTTTTTGGCACCAGTTTCAGTGTTGGTTTAGGTTTGCTGATCGCCTTCTTGGCTGACCGCACTAAAGCGGAGGTGGTTTATAAATCGATTATCTTCACGCCAATGGCTATCTCCTTTGTGGGTGCCGGCGTCATCTGGAAATTCGTTTACACCTATAAAGGCATCGGCGTTGGAATTCAGGAAATTGGTCTTTTAAACGCCATTGTTTCTGCTTTAGGAGGAACGCCACAACCATGGCTAAATATTCCTCCTTGGAACAACTTTTTCCTAATCGTAATAATGATTTGGCTACAAACCGGTTACGCGATGGTGATTCTTTCAAGTGCCATCAAGGGTGTGCCAGCAGAATTACTGGAAGCAGCCCGCATTGATGGTGCTACAGAAACAAGAGTGTTTTTCAATATCATCATCCCTTATATCAAAGGTACGCTTCTGACGGTTACAACCACGATTGTAATTTTCAGCCTTAAAACCTTCGATATTGTACGGGTGATGACTGGAGGAAACTACGGTACGAATGTGATTGCTAATGAGTTTTACCTGCAAAGCTTCACATATAACGACGCTGGTAAAGCTTCCGCAATCGCGATTGTGCTGTTATTACTAGTAACCCCGGTCATCGTTAATAACATCCGTTCGTTTAATGAGCAAAGAAAGGGGTTCTAAATGGCTAAGGGACAGAAAACAACAAAGAGAACCCAGAGTTTTTGGACAAACTTCGTCCTGATCTTAATTTGCGTGATTTGGATGGTTCCAGTTATCGGCATTTTGATTACATCTTTCCGACCCAGTGAAGACATATTCAAAACTGGCTGGTGGACCGTCTTCCCACATAAAGAAGACATAGAAATTGATCGTGTGGTCTTACCTGAAGATGTAGATGTTAACGGGCCGATAACCTATGGCGGAAAAACGGCCATGTTCGAAGAATGGCAAAGGGGCATTGAGTTAGATGATGGCACCAAAGCCACCTGGTATGGTAACAAACGCACCCGCACTCTCGTCATCTCCCAAAACCAATGGGTTGGATTTACAACGAAACTAACCCTTGAAAACTATAAAGACGTTTTGACGGGTAAGACCATTACTTATAAGGATGCCCAAGGCAATACGATTACGCGTGTTGGTAATGATCTGAGTGGTGCGTTCCTCAATTCCTTGGCAGTTTCCATCCCAGGGACGATTATCCCTATCTTAATCGCTGCATTTGCCGCATTTGGTTTCGCCTGGCTGGAATTTCCGGGCCGCAATATATTTTTTACCATCATTGTGGCTTTGCTTGTGGTACCCTTACAGATTGCCCTTGTCCCTATCTTACAAGACTATGTGAGCCTGGGTTTGAATGGTACCTTCTTGGGCATCTGGCTTGCCCACACTGGCTTTGGATTGCCTTTGGCAACTTACCTATTATTTAACTATATCAGTACATTGCCTCGTGAACTGCTCGAGTCCGCCTACATTGACGGTGCATCTAACCTCACGATTTTCACTAACTTGATTCTGCCGCTTTCTGTGCCAGCATTAGCTTCTTTTGCCATCTTCCAGTTCCTCTGGCTGTGGAATGACTATCTGGTTGCATTAGTTTTCTTAGGCGAAAAGAATCAGACTGTCACCATCGCTGTCGCACGGCTCGTCGGCGAAAAAGGACAAGACTGGCACCTAATGACCGCTGCTGCCTTCGTCAGCATGATTTTGCCTTTGATCGTCTTCCTGGCATTGCAACGGTACTTCGTCCGTGGATTGATGGCGGGCTCGGTCAAGGGGTAATAATTAATCTACTTTGAAATTAGCACTTTAGAAAAGCCGAACTTCATGCAAAGCTGCGGGGTTCGGCTTTTCAAAACCTCTTACATCTGCAAAGATACGATAAGGAAGGCTGGTAATGAATACATCGCAATACTGGTATAAAAGTGCTATTTTTTATGAACTCTATGTGCGTGCATTCAAAGATAGTAACGCGGATGGATGGGGAGACTTAAAAGGCGTCACCGAGAAGTTAGATTACCTGCAAGATCTTGGCGTGGATGCAATCTGGTTGCTGCCAATCTCGCCTTCCCCCTTGCGAGATGACGGTTACGATGTGAGTGATTACTACGGAATTCTTCCGCAATATGGGAACATGGACGATTTTCGTGAGCTTGTCCGCCTGGCACACGAGCGCAGCCTTAAGATGATCGTAGAGCTTGTCCCGAACCATACTTCTGACCAGCATCCTTGGTTCCAAGCCTCTCGGGATCCTAACCATCCGGAGCACCAAAAATATAAAGACTATTACGTCTGGAGCGATACCGATCAGCGCTACAAAGAGGCCCGCATCATTTTCCTGGATACCGAAAAATCCAACTGGACCTTTGATCCCGTGCGTAAGCAGTTTTATTGGCACCGTTTTTTCTCGCATCAACCCGATTTGAACTACGATAACCCTGAGGTGCAACGCGAAATGCTGCGCGTGGTTCAATTCTGGAT
>DICP01000005.1:4137-6175 GCA_002417685.1 Candidatus Mesolinea sp. UBA5823 | reverse complement strand
GAGGGCACCAATTGCGAAAACTTGCCAGAGACGCATACTTTTCTCAAGCGCCTGCGTGCTTTTGTGGATGCATATGCGCCAGGCACCATGCTCCTCTCCGAAGCGAACCAATGGCCAGAAGATGTGATCCAGTATTTTGGCGATGGCGATGAAATGCACATGAATTTCCACTTCCCCCTCATGCCTCGCCTGTACATGGCATTAGCTAAAGCCGACCGCACACCAATCGTCGAGATTTTAGCGCGCACGCCCAAACTACCAGAGATCTGCCAATGGGGTACCTTCTTACGTTGCCATGATGAGCTAACCCTCGAGATGGTTACGCCTGAAGAGCGTGAGTGGATGTGGGAAACTTATGCCCCGCAGCCGCGCATGCGCCTCAATCTGGGCATTCGCCGGCGTTTAACTCCATTGATGGATAATGACCAGAGTAAGATTTTGCTGATGCACTCGCTGCTGCTTACCATGGGCGGATCCCCCTTCTTGTACTACGGGGATGAGATTGGCATGGGCGATAACATCTGGTTGGAGGACCGCAATGGCTTGCGTACGCCGATGCAATGGGATAACAATCTCAATGCCGGTTTCTCTTCTGCTCCTCTAGAGAAGCTCTATGCGCCGGTAATATCGGATGATATTTATGGCTATGCGCAAGTTAACGTGGCAGCTCAAAGAGCTGACCCTAATTCATTGCTCAATCGCGTGCGACGGATGCTTACCATCCGCAAGGAGCATCCCGCTTTTGGCTGGGGTACGTTTGATTGGGAGGATACGGGTAACAATGCCATTGCAGCCTATCGGCGGACAACTGAAGAAGAAGCCCTGCTTATCTTCAATAATTTGTCCGACCAGACCATCAGCTTGAGCTTGCCAGAGGATTTTTGGGGAGCCGAGGACGTCCTTACTGGGCAACAATTCACCGAGGCGCATATCCAATTGGAACCTTATCGGTTTATTTGGCTGCGCTAACTCCCTTAATGGAGGACTGGCAATCCTACAATCCTTATCCACATAAAGGAAAATACTATGACGAATGATTTATTTGGAGCAATCGAAGGCGGAGGCACAAAATTCGTTTGCGCAGTTGGCAAAGCTGATGGACAAATCTTATCTGAGACGCGCTTCCCGACCACCACACCGAAAGAGACGTTGGCGCGTACAATTGCCTTTTTCCAAGAACAGAACCAGGCACTCGGTCCACTTACCAGCTTAGGTATCGCCTGCTTTGGTCCGCTGGACCCTAACCCCTCCTCCCCCACTTTTGGGCACATTCTCGCAACCCCCAAGCCCGGCTGGAGCGGCGCCGATGTCGTCGGACGTCTGCAAGCTGCGCTTGGGATCCCCATCGGTTTCGATACCGATGTAAATGGCGCTGCCTTAGGCGAAGCACGCTGGGGCGCAGCCCAAGGGCTTTCTACCTTCCTGTACTTCACCATTGGGACCGGTATCGGCGGCGGCGCAATGGTTGAGGGCAGGTTGTTGCACGGCTTGATCCACCCGGAAATGGGGCATGTGCTCCTGCCGCATGACACTTCCTGTGATCCCTTCCCAGGGATTTGCCCCTTCCATGGAGATTGCTTCGAAGGGCTTGCCAGCGGGCCGGCTTTGGAAAAGCGCTGGGGGCAGCGGGCGGAGACCCTACCCGCTGATCACCCTGCTTGGGAGTTGGAGGCAGACTATATTGCCATAGCTATGGAAGGATTTATTTGTGCATTTTCGCCACAACGGATAATTTTGGGCGGTGGCGTACCACAACAACCGCAGCTGATACCTTTAGTGCGGACAAAGACGCTTGCTCTGCTGGCTAATTACATCCAATCAAAGGAAGTCTTAGAAAATATGGATAGATATATCGTACCGCCTGATTTAGGATCGCGTGCTGGGATAGCGGGCGCCTTAGCCTTAGCCCAGCAAGCCTTAGAGGAGGTATAAGCATGATTCACGGTGAAATTGATATTAATCAGGAGGCAGCCTGGAGCTTAGAACGTTTGCTGCCACGGATGAAAGAAAAACTTGCAACCGAAATTGAAGCTGATCC
>DICP01000005.1:0-4123 GCA_002417685.1 Candidatus Mesolinea sp. UBA5823 | reverse complement strand
CATCAGATGCGCCTACAAGAGCACTTCCCGCGTCTTTTCAAGCTCTATCACCACCTCTACGCCCGGCACTACGACTTCTTCTATTACCTAGAGATACTGCTCATCAGCTTGGCTAAAGCTGCTTTCGATCGCCCAACAGACCTTCGCACGTTGGATGCTGAGCGGGAGAACAACCCCTTATGGTTCCAAAGCAACCAAATGGTCGGTGGCGTTTGTTATGTGGATCTCTTTGCCGGCAATTTAACTAAAATGCACGAAAAGATCCCTTATTTTAAAGAATTAGGCCTCACTTATCTGCACCTGATGCCGCTTTTCAAGATGCCCGAAAAAGAAAACGACGGCGGTTATGCTGTCAGTAATTTCCGCGAGGTGCATCCGCCGCTGGGTACGATGGAACAATTAGCAGAGTTGAGCCGAGCCCTCCGCAAAGAAGGCATCAGCTTGGTCATCGATCTAATTATCAATCACACCTCTAATGAGCATGAATGGGCTCAGCGTGCCATCGCTGGCGATCCGCAATATCAGGAAATGTATGGAATTTACCCCGACCGCACCATTCCGGATGCTTACGAGAAGAATCTCCGCGAGATTTTCCCGGATGAACATCCCGGCGCCTTCACCTGGTTTGATAGCTTGAAAGCCTGGGTTTGGACGACCTTTCACTCCTATCAGTGGGACTTGGACTACGGCAACCCGGATGTCTTCAATCACATGGCTGAGGAATTGTTCTTCCTGGCGAATCAAGGTGTGGAAATCTTTCGGCTCGATGCTGTGGCATTTATTTGGAAAGAGCTCGGTACAAATTGCGAAAACCTGCCGGAAGCCCACATGATTTTGCAGGGTTTCAACGCCCTCACCCGCATTGTAGCACCTTCTATGTTGTTCAAATCCGAAGCCATCGTTCATCCAGATGAAGTGGTCAAGTACATCTCTCCTGACGAATGTCAACTTTCTTATAATCCCCTGGTAATGGCGCTCCTGTGGAATACATTGGCTACGCGCAACGTGGACTTGCTGAACCAAGCTTTGGCAACCCGCTTCAAGATCCACCCAGCTACAGCATGGGTCAATTACGTACGCTGCCATGATGACATCGGCTGGACTTTTGATGATGGCGATGCCGCCCGCCTAGGGATCAACGGATCTGACCACCGAAAATTCCTCAACGAGTTCTACCGCGGGCGCTTTCCAGGCAGCTTTGCCCGCGGATTGCCCTTCCAAGAGAACCCTAAAACCGGCGACTGCCGCATTTCGAGCACATGCGCTTCCTTGGCTGGGCTGGAAAAAGCGCTGCGGGAAGAAGGACCCAAAGAAGTCGAGTTGGCGATCAAACGCATTGCTCTGCTTTATGACATGATTATGACCTTAGGCGGCATTCCCTTGATTTACTTAGGGGATGAAATTGGCACACTCAATGATTACAGCTACTTGGATGACCCAGCCCACAAAGATGACAGCCGCTGGGTACACCGCCCCAAAGCCGATTGGGAACGCTATGCTAAGCGTCACGACCCAACCACCATCGAAGGGCAAGTTTACGCACGAATGCAAGCCATTATCGCCTTTCGCAAAACACATCCCGAGTTAGCCGGGGGTGCATTGGAAACGATAGAAAGCGGTAACCCTGCCGTACTGGCTTTTTCTCGCGCTTACCAGGATTCCCTGAGGCTCGTGATTTTTGCTAACTTCAGTGAGCAAGAACAAATGGTCTCTGCTCGCGTGATCACGCAAAATAACCTGCCCGGCAAGCAGCGCTTATTTGGTGAAAGCACACTTTCAGTCAAGGACGACCTCATTCTTCCACCTTTAGATTTCGCTATCTTTGGATAAAGTGGCAAAGAAATTATCAATAGAACCAACAAATTTAACAAACGAACAGTTTTTGACGTGCTATACTCACTATAAGTATTTGACTTTGAAAGGTGGATTATGGAAAACACCAATTCCCTTATTGATGTGGGGGGGATCCAGGTTGGGCATGCCCAACACACAAGCGGACTTTCGGGTTGTACCGTGCTGCTGTTTGAGCATCCTGCCATCGCCGGCGTAGATCAGCGCGGCGGTGCCCCAGGGACACGCGAAACCGATTTGCTCCGCCCTATGCACATGGTCAACTACATCGATGCGATCCTGCTCACCGGTGGCTCGGCTTATGGCTTGGACGCTGCGAGCGGCGTGATGCGCTACCTAGAGGAAATGGGGCGCGGTTTTCCAATCGAAAATGGCGTTGTGCCTATCGTCCCAGCAGCTGTGATCCTGGACTTGGGTGCGGCTGATCCTGCGACCCGCCCCAACGCAGCGATGGGTTATAACGCTTGCTTAAATGCCAGGCACTTTTGTGAGGTTGGCAACGTAGGGGCTGGCGCCGGTGCTACTATAGGCAAGCTCCTCGGCTTAGAGCATGCGATGAAATCAGGAGTTGGCACCGCCAGCATGGAGATCGTGCCCGGTCTATACATCGCCGCGTTGATGGTGGTTAACGCGCTGGGTGATATTTATGATCCTGCCAATGGGCAACAAATCGCCGGCTTGCGTTCGCCAGAAACCGGTCAACCCACCAGCACCTTGGACTTTATGCAAGCCTTGGCTAGGGAAGAATTTGCCAGACATTTAGAAGACAACCAAACCATGGGAGCAAATACAGTTATTGGTGTTGTGGCAACCAACGCCAAGCTAACTAAGGAAGAGGTCAATAAACTCGCCCAAATGGCGCAGGATGGTATCGCCATGACTGTGCGGCCGGCACATACGATGTTCGATGGCGATACAATCTTTGGGATTTCGACGCGCATGGTGCCTGCGGATTTCAACCTCGTTGGAGCATACGCTGCACAAGTAGTTGCTCAGGCAATTCTAAACGCCGTCCGCTCTGCTCGTACTTTTGGCGATTTACCCGGTTTGGCAGGTTAATTTATCAAAATGTAGATCAATATTCAAGGAGAAAAAATGAAATACGACTTAATGACCAAATTAGGCGACTTACTAAAAGATCCCCAAGCCGTTGAGATTATTGAAAAGTATGTCCCCGGACTGGCAAAGAACCCTATGCTGATGTTGGTTAAAAGGAAAAGCCTGGAGTCACTCCTTGATATCCCGCAGGCAAAGGATGCCGGTCTGACCAAGGAAATGCTCGAAAATCTTCTGAAAGAAATCAATGCGAAAAAAGCCGGGGCATAGCTTTCGGCCTGCTCCACTTTAGCGCAAGGAACTTTAGGTACGTGATAAAGGCAATTTGAAATGTTGTTGACAATCGATATTGGCAATACCAATATCACGCTAGGCATCTTCAAAGGCAACCAGCTAAAAGCTCACTGGCGCTTGGCGAGTGACCCTGCGCGCATGCCGGATGAATATGGCTTGCAGCTGCTGGGTCTGTTTCGGAGCAGCGATTTACGCCCGGAGAAGCTCAGCGACATCGTGCTGGCTTCAGTGGTGCCACCGCTCACATCTCACATTCGAGAAGCTTGTCAGGATTACCTTTCAAAGCCTTCAATAATCATCGAGAGTCAGCATTGTGCGCCTATTATCAATCGCTATGATCCACCCCAAGCTGTCGGTATCGACCGCTTAGTGAATGCGGTTGCGGTGGAGAAAAAATACGGCTTGCCAGCCTGCGTGGTTGACTTTGGCACTGCAACGACCTTTGATGCTATCGACCGCGATTACAATTACCTGGGCGGGGCGATTGCGCCAGGGGTGGGCATCTCCTTAGATGCCCTCGTGAGCCACACTGCCAAGCTGCCCAAGGTGGATTTGCAGCTCCCTGAGCATGTGATTGGGCGTAACACCACCCAAGCAATGCAATCCGGCTTGTTGTGGGGTTATATCGCTATGGTAGAAGGCATGGTTGCTCGCTTCCGGGCTGAGCTTGGCGAGGACACACAAGTGATTGCCACCGGCGGGTTAGCCGCCTTGGTTGGCAGCCATACCGCGAGCATCAGTGCAATTGATCCTTGGCTTACCCTTGAAGGACTTTACCTAATCTGGGAAAGGATGCATCCATGAGCAATCCCATCGCGGGGAAACGCATTATCTTAGGCATTACCGGTTCTATCGCCGCATATAAAGCCGCAATTTTAGCCTCCAAACTGACTCAAGCTGGTGCAAAAGTAGATTGCATCCT
>DICP01000028.1:11519-12205 GCA_002417685.1 Candidatus Mesolinea sp. UBA5823 | reverse complement strand
CCCCCGGAAGTTGGCTCAGCCCAAGTAGACCTTTTAGCGCGCTTATGCAACGCCATGGCAGTCTCTGGCGATGAGCAAGAGGTGCGCCAGATTGTGTTGGACGAAATCCAGCCTTATTGTGATCAGGTGGAAGTGGACGGGTTAGGCAACATATTAGCTACCCGTTTGGGCAGCCAGGCGCAAAAAGTGCGCGTGATGATTGCGGCACATATGGACGAAGTCGGCTTTATGCTGACCAATGATGAAGGCGAAGGCTTGTTCAGCTTCGAGACTGTTGGCGGGATTGACCCGCGGCAGCTGGTGGGCAAAGCAGTCATCGTGGGGCGCGAGCACGTGCCGGCAGTGATTGGCGCCAAACCTATCCACCTGACCACAGCAGAAGAACGGAAGAAGGCGCTCAAGGTGGAAGAATTGCGCATCGACCTCGGACCGGAGGGCAGCAGCAAAGCTAAGGTGGGCGATAGAGCCACCTTTGCCACCCAGCTGGAAGCATTAGGACCAAGCATTCGGGCAAAGGCACTGGATAACCGCTTGGGCGTGATCAATTTGATTGAACTGCTGCGCCACGCGCCAGAAAACATCGACTTACTGGCTGCCTTTACCGTGCAAGAGGAGGTTGGTTTGCGCGGCGCACGGGTGGCAGCCTATCGCTTTGACCCGCAAATTGGGATGGCTATCGACGCCAC
>DICP01000028.1:0-11476 GCA_002417685.1 Candidatus Mesolinea sp. UBA5823 | reverse complement strand
ACGCGGGCGGGCGTCCCGAGCATCTCCGTATCGGTTCCGGTGCGCTATGCCCATTCCGCAGCTAGCCTCATCCGGCAGGAGGATTGGGCTAATACGCTTAAGTTGGTTTATCACGCCCTCACACGGCTTAACCCCGAAATCTTGAGTTAGCAGGAGCATACAGATGAGCATTGAAGCAAAGAAAATCGAGCAAGATGACGCCTTGTTGGCATTGATTAAAAAGATGGTTGAGACGCCTGGGCCTTCAGGCCAGGAACAGCTGATCCGCGCTGCGATTTTAGAAGAAATCCAAGGCAGCGCTGATGAAATCCGAACGGACGCCATGGGCAACCTGATTGCGCGCAAGGGTAGCAAGCAGCCTAACGGTTTGCGCATCATGATTTCGGCGCACATGGATGAAATCGGGCTGATGGTCACGCATGTGGATGAAGACGGGTTTGTGCGTTTCATTTCTATTGGAGGCGTCTCTCCGCTCACCTGCATTGGCGGGAGGGTGATCTTCATGAATGGACAGCGCGGCGTGATTGGCTGCGAACGGCTGGAACCTAACGCCTTGCCTACGCTGGAAAAGCTTTTTATCGATGTGGGCGCAACTTCGCGTGAGGATTGTCCCGTGAAGGTCGGAGATGTGTGCGGTTTTGAGCGGCCCTTCTTGGACCTAGGCAAGCACTTGGTAGCCAAATCAATGGATAACCGCATCTCGGTGGTCGTGGCGATCGAAGCGCTGCGAGCGCTGAAGGCTAGCCCCCATGAGGTGTATTTTGTCTTCAGCGTGCAGGAAGAAGTCGGCTTGCGCGGGTCTGCTACGGCAGCTTATGGCCTCGACCCGGACGTGGGGTTAGCCGTGGACGTTACTCGCACGGGTGACACGCCGCGCACTGCCAAAATGGAAGTGGCGCTGGATAAAGGTCCCGCGGTGAAGGTGCGCGATTCCTCTTTTATTGCTGACCCACGCGTGGTGGATTGGATGGCAACGACGGCAAAGGCTGCTGATATCCCTTACCAAATGGAGGTATTGGAAGCTGGTGGCACGGATGGCAGGTCGATCCAATTGGCGCGCGCTGGCGTGCCGGCTGGCTGCCTCTCGATTCCGTGCCGATATATTCATACGCCCTCGGAGATGGTTTCGCGGATGGATGTAGAGAACGCTATCCGCTTGCTCGTGGAACTGCTCAGCCATGAAGTGAAGTTAGGTTGAGCTAAAACAGTTTTTGGGCTTGGTGGTATAAACTGGTTGGTATGAAAACACGGAACTATTTTAAATCCCGCTTTTGGCTGAGCCTGACCGTTTTGGTGTTTTTGCTCGGTAGTCTGAGCGGTTGTACTGTGCTTGAGCAGGTTCGGCTGCCATGGGTTCAGCCTTCCGAGGAGCCAACCCTGTCAACCTTGCCCGATGGAAGCCAGACGCCGCAACCAACTCCGGATGGAGGGTTCCCTACCGAAACGCCTGAACCTGTCCCTACCGAATTGACGGTGTGGCTGCCTGCAGAGATGAACCCTGAGGAGGAGACGCAAGCAGCGTTATTGCTGCGCTCGCGCTTGGATGCATTTGCACAATCTCAAGGGATCGAGATTAACGTGCGTCTTAAGGCGATGAGCGGCGCCAGTGGCATGTTAGATTCCCTAACCGCTGCCAGCGTGGCTGCACCAGAAGCCTTGCCGGATCTGCTGGTGCTCAACCGACGGGACCTGGAAACGGCGGCTTTGAAGGCGCTCATCACCCCTTTGGATGAACTCACCACCATTGTGGACGGTCCCGATTGGTACGCCTTCGCGCATGAAATGAGCTTAATCCAAGGCGTGGTCTATGGCATACCATTTGTAGGTGACCCTATAGCCTTTGTATATAACCGCAATCAAGCTGTTCAGCCGCTGCCAGATTGGGCAGGAATTTCTACCGACGGCGTAAGCTTTGCCTTTCCGGCAGAAGATCCTCAGGCAGCTTTCCCGTTGACGCTCTACTTGGCAATGGGGGGAACGGTTGTGGATAGCCAGCGCCGGCCAATTTTAGACGAAAAGCCACTTATGGATATGTTGACCCTTTTACAGCAAGCCAAGGATCTAGGGCGCATCCATCCAGATGTGTTCCAGCTGCAAAACAACCTGCAAACATGGGAATTATTTGCCGAAGGGGATGTTGATAGTGTGGTAGTTCCTGTGCGTGTGCTGCTTAGCAATCTTGGACAGGTTGATGAGGCGGCTGCTATTGCGCCCGCGCTAAATGAGGTTTCGCTTACAACTGGCAGCGGCTGGGTTTGGGCGGTAGCAGCGAGTTCGCCGGCACAGCAAAGGTTAGCTGTGGCATTGGCAGAAAACCTGGTCGAACCTGGCTTTTTGGCGGGTTGGAGCGAAGCTTTTGGTCAGCTGCCCATGCGCCCTTCGGCACTCTCCAGTTGGAAAGATGAGCAATTGCGGACAGCATTGGATAGTTTGGCGGCGGTAACAAAGCTAACACCAGGAACCGAAGTGCTCAATAGCGTTGCCCCAGCGTTGCATGATGCAGTTATTGCTGTACTGCGTGATGATATCGACCCACTAGAAGCTGCCCAAAAAGCTGTGGAGAGCCTGCAATGAGCGCGTCGAATCACACCCAAGCTCCCCAATCGCTTTCCAACCTAAATGGACACCTTACGGCGGTGATTATTTTGATTTGTGTGGTTATTGCTTTGGTTGCTGCCGTGGTGGTGGAACCGGACTTGGGTGAGCCCGATCAGGCAGCCCAAATCGCGACAACGGTCACGCCGTCTCCATTAGGCACCCCATTGCCAACAGAGGTTGGAGCTGTAGCGCCGCCATCTGTCAATATCAATAAAGTCATAATCTTGGGCGGCTTTTTAGTACTTATTGTCTTATTAGCAGTTTTGCGCGAAATTTTTTGGTATAAACAGAAACCCTAAAATCTCGGCTGGCTTACTTCTCGTCTAGATAACATAATCACCATCCCAATCGATCTCCCAAGTGCCATCAGCTTCTTGCTGCATTACAGCTTTTGTTTCGGGGTGCACATCTAACTTTGCTTCTAATGAGCTCATGCGAGCATTAATGCTTTGCAGATAGCGGCTGATTGCATCCGGCAGGTCTGCGTGCCTCAGGTCTGGAGTGTCTTCATGGACTTCATGCACGCGTTTGATGATTTGCCCCGGTACACCGACAACCACTGATTGGGCTGGTACGGACTTCACCACCACAGCATTAGCCCCAATGCGGCTGCAACTGCCGATGGTGATATTGCCCAACACTTTAGCGCCTGCCCCAATCACCACGCCGTGTTCGACCGTTGGGTGCCGCTTGACTTTCTCTAAGCTAACCCCGCCCAAGGTAACGCCGTGATATAGTGTGACGTCATCAGCAATCTCGGCGGTCTCTCCAATCACCACACCCATGCCATGGTCGATAAACAGCCGCCTCCCGATAACGGCGCCGGGGTGAATTTCGATACCAGTGAAAAACCGGGCTATTTGTGCATTAACGCGCGCAAGCCAGGTGAGCTTATGCTGCCATAGCCAATGGGAGATACGGTGTGCCCAAAGGGCGTGCACGCCGGCATAGACCGTGAATACCTCAAAACTGGAGCGGGCAGCTGGGTCACGCTCCAGAGCAGTGCGGATATCCTCCGCCATCAATTGAAAGAAATTCAAACGCTCCCCTTTGGATTGGGCTTGCTTTACGTGTGTAGGCAATTTTACCGAATTAGTGTTTTCCATTGAATTCCTCCCGTAAATTGGCAAATAGCTCGGTGCTGAGGTAGCGCTCAGCAAAGCTGGGGATGATCACCACGATGCGCTTACCATGGTTCTCTGGGCGAGCTGCTACTTGCAGGGCTGCCCAGGTGGCAGCGCCAGAGGAGATACCTACTGGGATGCCTTCTGATGTGGACATTTTTCGGGCGATAGCAAAGGCATCTTCCGTTTCGACCGGGATGATCTCATCGAGAAGGCTGGTATCTAAGATTGAGGGGATAAAACCTGCCCCGATACCTTGTAAGGGGTGTGGACCCTTTTTCCCGCCAGAAAGCACGGGGGATGCAGCTGGCTCGACGGCAATGATGCGCAAATTGGGGTTATATTCGCGCAGGCGGCTGCCAGCGCCGGTAATCGTGCCGCCGGTGCCCACGCCTGCAATGAGGATATCTACGTTACCATCAGTATCGCGCCAGATTTCTTCGGCAGTGGTGCGGCGGTGCACTACGGGGTTGGCAGGGTTGTTGAATTGATCGGCTAGCCAATAGCGACTGTCGGTTGCGCGTAAGTTTTCTGCTTTTTCTACAGCGCCAGCCATCCCAGTGCTGCCGGGCGTCAGGATGAGCGTTGCGCCTAAGGCGCGCATCAGAAGCTTGCGCTCTAAGCTCACGGAATCTGGCATCACGATGGTGCAGGTATAACCACGGGCTGAGGCAGTGAAAGCTAAACCGATGCCGGTATTCCCGCTGGTGGCTTCCAGGATGATGGAATCCGGGTGCAGGAGACCATCCTGCTCAGCCTGGTCTACCATAGCGACAGCAATGCGGTCTTTGACGCTATGGGTAGGATTGAAGAACTCCAACTTCGCTAAGATTTCGGCACCTTCCGGGGGGACCAGCCGGCGCAGGCGGACTAAAGGGGTATTCCCAGTAAGTTGGGTCAGGTTATCGTAGATATTCATGATAAACTCCTCTAAAAATGCAATAAATCTGTTTATTAATATAAAACAACCAGTCAATCAGGATGATTTTCATCCATGGCAGGGGCTTTGCGGGGGAGTGCCGCCTGCTCTCGACTGGTTGCAAAATTAACGGGAAGAGATGAGGCGGTTAACTACCCCGCCCCAAACACATGCACGCGATTTGCATGCAAGAAATGCTCATTGCTTCCCTATCGAAAATCATACCCAGATTATAGCGCCCTCGCGAGGTATGTCAATCACCCTCGTTGTGCAAGGTTTGGTATTTGATCTCTAAGTCTCAATGAATGAAGGAGACCTGCGGTCAAACCCACTCGCACGGTACCCTACGGGCAGGCTGCGCACTCTCCTGACCGTGAAAGGCAGTTGACCTTTAGGTCTCAATGAATGAAGGAGACCGGCGAGAACAAGCGTTAATTATTACAGCAAGCGATTGGATGCATAGGTATAATAACGATGATGTACTTAACAATTTAAACCAAGGACAAGCTATGAACACTCGTATTTCTCGCCTTGTAGAATTGCTGCAGCAGCAGCAAATGGATGCCCTGGTACTGAACCCAGGTCCGACCTTCACTTACCTGACCAGCTTACACATGCACCTGATGGAACGCCCGACGGTGCTTTTTATTACCAGTTCTGGGCAAGCTGGGTTAATTTTGCCTCACCTTGAAAAAGAAAAACTGGCAGGGCTGGAGCTTGAGCTGCAAGCGTTTACCTACGAGGATGACCCTGCCACTTGGGCGGAGGCTTTCCGCCAAGCGATAACCGCATTGGGCTTAGCCCAGTCTAAATTAGCGGCTGAGCCAAGCCGGCTGCGCCTGCTGGAGCTGCAGTTCATCCAGGCAGCCGGACCACAAGCTGCAATAATCGATGGCAGCCCAATAGTGGAAGGCTTGCGCTTGAAGAAAGACACTCAAGAGCTGGCTAAGATGCGCGAGGCGGTTTTGATTGCCCAAAAAGCGTTAGTGGAGACGCTCAAGCGCATCCATCCTGGCATGAGTGAGAAGCAAATTGCTGCAGAGCTGGTTATTGCGCTTTATCAGGCAGGATCGGATATCGAACTGCCCTTCGAGCCTATTGTCAGCAGCGGACCCAACACAGCTAACCCGCACGCAGCACCCTCCGAGCGCCTCCTCCAGGAAGGCGATCTGCTGCTCTTCGATTGGGGAGCAGGAAAAGACGGTTACTTTTCGGATAACACCCGCACTTTTACGGTGGGCGCGGTTGAACCTGAGCTGGAGCACATTGGCGAAGTCGTGCTGGCGGCTAATGCCAAGGGACGGGAAATCGCCGCTCCAGGGATGCCCGCTGGCGCGGTAGACAAAGCTGTACGCTCTGTGATTGAATCCGCCGGCTATGGGGCGTATTTCACCCATCGCACCGGGCATGGCTTGGGTATGGAAGCGCATGAAGCCCCCTATATTTTTGGGTCGAACTCACAGCTGCTTGCGCCGGGAATGGTTTTCACCATCGAGCCCGGCATCTACCTGCCTGGGCGCGGCGGTGTGCGCATTGAAGATGACGTGGTAATCACAGAGAAGGGTGTGCACAGCCTGACAGATTTATCACGCGCGGTGGTGCCCTATAACACCCCGTTTGATTAATCTATGGAGAATTAAATGAAATTGGAAATTGTGCGCTTGGTCTTAGGACCCTTGCAAAACAATGTTTATCTGCTGGCTGAAAAAGAGACCGCGGAAGCTGTGATCATCGACCCTTCCTTTGAGCCAAAGCGCCAGCAGGAGGAAATCACGCGGCGCGGCTGGAAGCTCACCCAAATCTGGCTAACACATGGGCATTTTGATCATTATGTGGGTACAACTGTGTTACACAAAGCCTTCAAGCCTGCGCCGCTGATTGGCATGCACCCCCAAGCGTTTGCCTGGTCAAACGAACAGAAAAACACTGTTAATTTTGGTATGCCGATTGACCCTGTGCCTCAGGTGGATATCCCCTTCACTCAAGGGCAGCGCTTAGCTGTTCGTGCCTCTGGAGAACCAGAAGTAATAGAAGTGCGGGAAGTGCCCGGGCACAATCCTGGCTCTGTATTATTCTATTGTGAGGCTTTGAAGGTAGCATTTACTGGAGATGCGATTTTTCGAGAGAGCATTGGGCGTACCGACTTTCCAGGCGGCGACTATTCCTTGCTGCTCAAAAGCATCCGCGAGCAAGTGCTCACGCTACCTGATGAAACTACACTGCTCCCCGGTCATGGACCAGAGAGCAGTGTGGCTCATGAAAAACGGTTTAATCCTTACTTAGCGTAAGAAACGGCGCGCGTCTCGCGAATAACGGTCACTTGAATTTGACCGGGGTATTGCATCGTGCTTTCAATCTCATTCGCGATGTCTTTTGCAATCTCGTAGGCTGCCAGGTCATCAACTTCTTCTGGGCGTACGATGATGCGTACTTCCCGCCCGGCTTGGATGGCAAAGCTCTGTTCCACGCCTTCGTGAGCGTTGGCAATCGATTCAAGCGCTTTGAGACGCTTGATATATTGTTCCAAGTCCTCACGGCGGGCGCCAGGGCGTGCGCCTGAGATCGCATCGGCAGCTTCCACGATCACCGCCTCCACGGAGGTTTGCTCCACTTCATGGTGGTGCGAGGCAATAATGTTGACCACTTTCGGATTGACGCCGTGCCGACGGGCAAATTCTGCGCCGATGAGTGCATGCGTCCCTTCGGTATTGTGGTCCATGGCTTTGCCCAAGTCGTGCAGCAAGCCGCCAGCTTTAGCCACTTCCACGTCTGCGCCCAGTTCTGAGGCTAAGACGCTCGCAATTTTGGAAGTCTCCACTGCATGGGCTAATTGGTTTTGCCCGTATGAGGTGCGGTATTTGAGGCGCCCTAACTTCTTAATAATCTCTGGATGCAAACCGCTCACACCTGCCTCAAAGACAGCCTCGTTACCTGCTTTGACCAGGTCATCATCCATCTTTTGGCGTTCTTCCTCGAGGATCTTTTCGATGTAAGCAGGATGAATACGGCCATCTGTTACCAAGCGGGTGAGCGTACGGCGGGCAACCTCGCGCCTGACGGAATCGAAGCAGGAAACCGTTACTGCTTCGGGTGTATCGTCAACGATCACATCCACGCCGGTGACTTGCTCAAAAGCGCGGATGTTACGCCCATTCCGCCCGACGATGCGCCCTTTCATTTCTTCATTGGGCAGGGTAACGACTGAGGTTGTGACCTCCGCCACGCTTTCAGAAGCCACACGTTGGATTGCGTCAGCAATCAGCTCACGCGCTTTTTCAGCGCCGGTTTCGCGGGCTTCAGCTTCATATTGATGAATGATGCGTGCCATTTCAGCGCGGGATTGCTCTGCTACTTCGTTCATCAGTATTCCTCGGGCTTCTTCAATGCTCATTTGAGCCACCCGCTGCAGTTCTTCCACCCGCTGCGCATAAAGCGCTTCAATCTCGTTGGCGCGCCGATCAATGCTGCTTTGACGTTTGTTGAGCGCTGATTCGCGCTGCTGCATCTGGTCAAAGCGCCGATCCAATTCTTCGCGCCGTTTGACCAAGCGGTCATCTTCTTTGCTCAATTCGGCACGGCGCCGTTGCAGGTCTTCCTCAGCTTCACGCGTTATGCGCAGGGCATTCTCTTTGGCTTCTAACTCAACTTGGCGAGCCTTTTCTTCAGCTTGTTCGATGATATCTTTTGCTGTTTGCTTGAGGGCTTTGTCCTTACGGTTGCGTAGGGACTGAAAGAGCAGATACCCAATCAGAATGCCGAGCAACAACGCCAAACCAGGCAAGAGAAAGCCATTTAGCCTTGCTTGTTGTATTCCTTGTGCGTATAACATTTTTAAGTACTCCATCTTCATATTATTATGTGTCTTGCATCGAACTGGAGTCTTGCATGGCGTTCCATAGTTTGCGGATGGTTGCCCAGGTGACCTGAGCAGAAAAGCCTCTACGCTGCAGGTAAGCCCCAAGCTTACGGGCGAAGTCTTCCCAAGGCAAGCCTGCATAACGCCCTAAGGCACGATGGGCAGCCTCGAGAGCCAAATCGGCATCATCCAATTCAGCTTCTGCCAAGGCGGTTTCGATGGTTTCGGATGAAACACCTTTTTGTTTCAATTCCCAACCCAGCATGCTTTGGCTGCGCGGACGGAAAGTAGTGCGGTTCTCGACCCACTCACGCGAAAAACGCGTGTCGTTGAGAAAGCCGTCTTCTTCCAGCTGCGCAAGCACAGCTTCGATCACCTCAGCGGTATACCCCTTGCGTTCCAGATAGGTTTGGACTTCTTGATTAGAACGGCTGCGAAAGCTCAAGAAGTGCAGAGCACGGCTATATGCGCTTTGCTGCTCGTCCTTGGCTAACAGCTGAGCGATTTGCTGCTCATTCAGCTTTAAACCCGGCTTCAACCAAGCAGCGGTAAGCTGATCCAGCGAAAAAGCATAAGCCCCATCTAAACTAATGTTGACGCGGCTGCGATTATGCTTTTGTGCCTCGATGGCAGTAATCGTTTTTTCCATATTATCAAAAAGCCACAGTCTCCTGAAGACCATGGCTTTTAGTATGGGCTGAATCGCATGGCAGGAAATGCTTAGTACCGATTCCACCACCGATGTAAAAAATTTATACCTTGGTACGCTAACAATGCCTTATATAATGCTATAGGCTCACTCCCTATAGAGAGCAAGCTGTTGGGCTGCTCATACTGGGAAGGGTCTTGCATTAAAACCCCAAAAATAGGTTCTCCTCCAAGCGGCAGACTTGTTCATGTGCATTGTTATGTTCCAATTTATAAGCCAGATGCCTGGCGTTTCACTTCCATACAAGACTGGCAGATTTGACTGCCTGGTCACATTAACCATGGTCTTCATGAGGAACCTCATGCAGAATCCAGTTACAATTTTTGTTTGTTAAAAGATTATACAATAGATTTAGCTTTTTAGCGATGTTTTTTTGAGATTGTAAGAGCGAAGTGATAATGTCCTAAAGTTGCAAAATAGAAATGGCCTAATTAGGGTTAGGGCAAGAGTGAACCATTATAGACAAGAAGAAATAACGTGTTGAATTATGCGAAAAAACTCATACTTATAACTTAGTCCACTGATTAGGACATTTTATTTATTTTTGACAGATGTTTTTTTAGAATTTAAGAAGGAAAGACCTGGTTAATCATTCACCTCTCGGTAAAAACTCATGTTAAAATAAACGTATGCAAACAACAACATCATTCAAGCAAGACAAATCCAACATCGACCCACAGCGAACGCACCGCCAACAGCGCTTTTGGCAAATCATATTTCCAGTTATCATCGTAGGTGTAGCCTTAGTTGCTGGCATGGTTTACTTGCTGCTGACAGCTGGCGCTGCTAATGGAGATGTGGCTGGTTTAGCACAAACCGCCATGGTGATTTTAACGCTGCCCTTACTCTTGATGTTGCTGCCCATTCTGGTGATAACCATCGCGCTAATCATTTTACTGGGCAAGCTGGCTGGCTGGCTGCCAAAAGCGGGCGGGCATGTTTTTGAGTTTAGCGAAAATGTGCGCCGTTCTGTTCAAAAGAGTACATCAGCTGCTGTTACCCCTCTTTTCTTTATCCAACAAAAAAATGCCGAGCTCCAACAGTTAGTCCGCAGCATCCATCCCAAAAGCAAAGGTGAAAGAGGATTATGAAACCTTCGATAAAGACAATTACCATTGTCATTGGCACACTCTTAGGTGCCTTTTTAGGCTTTAGCATAGCTTCGACTTTAGTGAAGCAAGCCGAAGAGCGTGGACAGAAAGTGCCGATAAATACTCAGCAGGGGTTTAAACTTGGTATGGGCTTGTGGCGATTATTCCACGATTTTGATAAGCTTGTGAAATAACCTTACTCAGGAAGAAGCACTTTTACCTTGTTTGAACTGATCTTTTTAGGCACGTCTGCCTCTGCCCCGTCAATCAAGCGCGGTTTATCCGCCATGGTAGTCAAGCACGAGGAATATCGCTTTTTGATTGATTGCGGAGAGGGCACGCAGCGTCAAATTCTTAAATCCGGTATTGGATTCAAGCGCCTCAACACGATATTGCTCACCCATGGTCACTTAGATCATATCCTGGGCTTAGCTGGTTTAGTCTCAACCTTTATGCGTTGGGAGGCGATTGACGCGATTAACATTTTAGGCAGCAAGCACACCATGGAGCGGGTCAGCGATTTGATCAATGGTGTGGTGCTACGTGGCACTCAACCGCCGATGCCGATTAACTTGCTGGATATCAAGCCGGGAGTAATTTTAGAAGCCGAAAACTTTCGCGTAACCGCTTTTCCGGTTGATCATCGCGGTTCTTCTTCGTTAGGCTTTCGCTTTGAAGAACTACCGCGAAGACCATTCTTACCCGAAAAAGCCGAAGCATTGGGGGTTCCGCCTGGACCTTGGCGAAAAGATTTGGTCGCTGGCAAAGCAATCACCCTTGCTGATGGACGCATCATCCAGCCTGATGAAGTGCTGGGTGAGGAAAAACCTGGGGCTAAATTAGCCATTGTTGGGGATGTGGGCAGGCCGGAAAAACTGCTGCCTTACATCCAGGGGGTAGATGCCTTAGTGGTGGAGGCTACTTACCTCAATGAGGAAGCTGAAATGGCGGAAGAATTTGGTCATACTACCGCTGAGGCTGTGGCTAAGTTAGCAAATGAAGCTGGCGTGGGACAGTTGATCCTCACGCATGTTTCCCGCCGCTATCGGGATGATGACATTCTTAATGAAGCAACTGCTATATTTCCCAATACAATCTTGGCACATGATTTTGATACTTTTCAGGTGAAACACAAGGATTAATTCTTCGCCCAATACGTGCATACCTCCCACTGAGTGA
>DICP01000040.1 GCA_002417685.1 Candidatus Mesolinea sp. UBA5823 | reverse complement strand
CCCTCAAGGTTAAAAACATATACAGGTTTACCACTTTGCACCCCAATGCGCAGATCTTGGGTAAACTCATTCCAAGTGAGGGGGTCAGTTTGGTCGATGTCAGCAAAAAGCACACTACCACCAGTCAATCCGATGCCAATTGCCTGGGAATCTGCCAAAGCACGCCAAAGCGCAGCTTGGTTTTGCCCGCGGTGCAGGCTGGTAAATAATAAATCAACCTGCCGATCAGCCACCAGTTCGAGCTGACCTTCTGCCTTGCGCAATAGCTTCGATATACCGTGCTGAGCCGCTACCACAGCTGCTGGACGGTAAAGCTCAAGCCGGTAACCATCATCATGCACCTGTAATCCCAGTTGCAAGTAATTCCGCTTGGCTTGCAAAAGCTCTGCTGATTTCTCCTCTTCTGGTTTTAATGAATTTCCCCAGGAACTTACTTCTTTGATGCACAAACCCATGCCAGCCCAAGTCAATTTTTTACCTTGTGACCATTGTTTGAACTGCTGATACTGCTCCAAAGCCAATCCACTATTGCTTATAGTAAACCAATAATGATGTTCTTGAGGCAGCATCAACCAGGCTATTACGGGGATTCCTAATTTATTGAGTAGCTGCACCACTCTGGCACGCTCGTTGGAAAAATCCATTACAGCTAAACTGACCCCAGCACCCAAGCTCTTGAGGTCGTCTAGAACAAAGCGGTCCTCAAATAATCTCGCTAACGCTTTCGCTTCCAACGTACAGAAAAAAATCAACTCCGTAAATTCTGCACCGGTCATACGCATATATTAACACACCGAGTTGAAGAGCGATACGCCGCGGTTTACCTCAATCCAGAAGCGGCTGTTTAGCTGGCACGCCAGTCCGGCGCGGGTAAGCGGATGGGGTTTGCGCTACTTTATCCAACACGACTAAATAACGATCCTCTACTACTAATGGAAGACTAATAGGTATGATCTTGCGCAGCCTGCCGCCCAAACGTGCAATCACCTTTTCGCTCTGCTGAGTTTCTGCTGGCGCGTTTTCCCCTTTTTGCATAATCACCATCCCGCCCACATGAACTAACGGTAACAAATACTCGACCAAGGTCGGCATAGGGGCAACAGCGCGAGCAGTGGCAACATCATAGGCTTCGCGATGTTTAGAATCCTGACCTACTTCTTCAGCGCGCTCTGCGAGGACCGTGACTTGCCGCAA
Organism: Candidatus Mesolinea sp. UBA5823; assembly: GCA_002417685.1. Taxonomy (GTDB): domain Bacteria; phylum Chloroflexota; class Anaerolineae; order Anaerolineales; family Anaerolineaceae; genus Mesolinea. Next base: position 1,768 of record DICP01000040.1, on the reverse strand, counting down.
GCCAAGCGTATCAGCAATGTGCTCGCAAAATCCAGCCTTCTTCTGGATCGATTCAACCAAGGTCAAACGCAGGTGAGGGTAAATCAGCTTTAGTGGAATTCCGGGGAATCCAGCGCCCGTTCCCACATCAATCAAGCTGCGAGGCGGGTTGCCGGGTTCAAAAGCCAATATACACGTGAGTGAGTCGAGAAAGTGTTTGATTTCGATACCGTTTTCATCGCGGATAGCCGTAAGGTTGAAGCGGTTATTCCATTCGATTAACTCTTTTTTATAACGTTCGAAAGCCGCTAATTGCTCGGGCGTGAGCTGCAGACCCAAAATTTGCCGTGTATTTTCTGCCAATGTCTCCACAATTAAAATTATACTTGAACGCTACATATAAAACGTATACGGTTTGTTTTACACCATGAGAAGGGGGTATTGTCAGGAAAACTTAGCGGGTCACAGAGTAAATCCCTGCGCCCAAATAAGAAAATGCCAACATTTTGCCAATTTTCCCCACGCTGCTAAGCAGTAAAAACTTCCACAGCGGCACTTTCATACTGCCCGCTACAATGCCAGCGATATCAAAAAGCGGATTAGGAACGAAGGCAAGCACAAGGATCGTCCAGGCACCGTTTTTCTGCATCCATGCCTGCACTTTCTGCTCACGTTCTGTGTTCTGCAGGAAAATCTGTCCACTCACCCCTGCTAAATAGCCAGAAAGCTCGCCAATTGCCGCACCTGCACCAGCAGCCAAAGCCACCCACAACGGGTTGAATACTGCGCCCATTGCTGTCGTAAAAACCACACCGGGCAGTGGAAAAATGATGGTGGCATTCGAGAGCACAGAAAACAAAAAGATGCCAATGTAGCCATATTGTTGAAGCGCTTGTACCTTATCACGATTAAGGATCAGCAGCACGGTGATAGCCAGCACAATTAAACCTAGCGCAACGCGCAACGCAATTTGACTGTTGGATAACTGGGCTTTATTCTCAGTTGAATACAGCGCCATCGAGCAACCCCCGCAAACGGGCGATCACCATTTGCAAAGCCACGTTATTCATCCCGCCCTCAGGGATAATTACATCTGCAAAACGTTTGGATGGCTCCACAAATTCGATATAACTTGGACGCACTGTGCCCAGGTATTGCGTGATGACAGATTCAACCGTACGTCCGCGTTCCTGAATATCACGCATCAACCGACGGATAAAGCAGATATCTGGGTCAGCATCCACAAAAAGCTTCATATCAAACAATTTGCGCAATTGCGGCTCATAAAAAAGCAGGATGCCTTCCACCAAAATAATCTGACGCGGTTCAACACAGCGCGTTTCGGGTGAGCGCGTATTGAGCTTGAAATCATACACGGGCCTTTCGATAGCCTCACCACGGTGCAGTGCTTCGATGTGCTGGATAAGTAAATCCGTCTCTAGGGCATCCGGGTGGTCATAGTTCACGCGCAAACGCTCTTCAAGTGTAAGGTGGCTCTGATCGCGATAGTAGGCATCATGCGGAAGGAAAGCAATTCGCTCTCTGCCAATTTCATCCAGAATAGCCTCGGCTAAAGTGGTCTTGCCTGAGCCAGAACCACCCGCAATTCCGACAACCAGCGGTAGCGTTGTTATTTCCATAGCCCAATTATACTCTTTGAAAGTTCTCCAGAAATGAATTCTCATTAACTGTAAGAGCAAAGTGATAATGTCCTAAAGTAGCAAAATAGAAATGTCCTGATTTTTGATTAGCAGCTCTGAAATGTAGACACGAAGTGTACTGCGTAAGC
>DICP01000011.1 GCA_002417685.1 Candidatus Mesolinea sp. UBA5823 | reverse complement strand
CCGGCGCCAGGCGAATTTTGTGATCGCTGCCAGGTTTGCCAACAAATCAATGCCGGCACTTTCCCCGATTTGACCATTTTAGCCCCGTTAGAAGGGCACCAAGATTTACGGATAGATCAGATTCGCGAGATGCAACAAGCGTTGGCTCTGGCACCCTATCAAGCTCAGTACCGCATCGTGCTCATTCAGGATTTTCAGCGCGCGACGGCAGCTGCTTCTAACGCGCTGCTCAAATCGCTCGAGGAGCCGCCAGCTCGCGCTGTGCTGATCCTGACTGCTGATGCCCAAGAGAGTTTGCTCGAGACGATTGCTTCGCGCTGTGAGATCTTGCGCTTGCGTCCCATGCCTGTAGATGCAGCTGCTCATTGCTTGGCAGAAGCCTACCAGATCCCGCCGGAACAAGCAAAGCTGCTCGCACACCTCACTTCAGGGCGAATTGGTGCAGCTGTCAAGCTTTATCAAAACCCGGACTTGGTTAGCGCTTATGAGGATGCCTTGGATACGTTGGCAGAGCTGCTCGCTGCCAACCGCCGCCAAAGGCTGCAATTTGTGGAGAGCCTTAGCCGTAAAAAAGGCAGCTTACGTGAATCTGCTGCTGACCTGATTGCAATTTGGCTCACTTACTGGCGCGACGTGCTAATTGCCTCCAGTAATGCTGAGATTGCATTGGTCAACCAAAGCCGGCAGGATGCCATCCAACGGGTAGCGCAACAGATGGACTTTGCCGAAATTCATGCCGTCGTCGAGGCTTGTGAGAAAGCTTTAGACCAGTTAGAAAAATATATAAATCCTCGCCTTGTGCTAGAAAATCTGTTGTTGCACATGCCTATTTTGGGGGCAAAGGAACCCCAGAAAGCTACCAGGAACGCTCGATATAATGACTGAGGCTCGCATTATAAAACGAAGCTCGCTGAAAGACCTGATCGCAGTGTTTTTACGCATCGGGGTTACCAGCTTTGGCTCTCCCACCGCGCATATTGCCATGATGGAACATGAGGTTGTGCGCAAACGCGGCTGGATTACGGAAGAGCATTTCTTGGAAATGTTGGCTGCTACCAATTTGGTGCCAGGGCCGAACGCCACCGAAATGGCTATGCATATTGGCTACGTCCAGGCTGGATACCTTGGTCTTATTGTGTCGGGCATTAGTTTCATCCTTCCCTCGTTTATCGCTACGGTGGCAATGGCGTGGCTTTATATCCGCTATGGCTCACTGCCACAGACTGCCGCGATTTTTTACGTTCTCAACCCTTTAGTGCTGGCAATTGTCATTAATACAGTCTGGAGCATCGGCAAAACCTCCCTCCTGGGTTGGCAGAGTGTGCTCATCTTCGGATTGGCGTTGGTATCGGCATTTTTAGGGGTTGATGAGTTAATCATTTTGTTGGGATCTGCCATTTTAGGCTTACTGCTTTATCATGCGCTTACGAAGCCGCCTGAAAAAGTTGCTTTGTCTATGTTTAGTTTAGTGCCATTACCATTGCTCATCCCTTTTTTGCAGCAAAGTGCAAACTGGTTGCAATCAAAAGTTGTCCAGCTTTTCTTATATTTCCTGCGTACCGGGGCAGTACTTTTTGGCTCGGCGTTAGTGCTGTTTCCATTGGTTAAAGATGACGTTGTTACACGTTTTGGCTGGTTGAGCTTGCCGCAGCTGGTGGATGCTATCGCCGTGGGGCAGATGACGCCTGGACCAGTTTCTTCGGCTGTGACTTTTATTGGCTATATGGTGGCTGGTATGCCAGGGGCAATCGCTGCCACCGTTGGCTTGTTTCTGCCATCTTTCCTCATTGTCATGGTGCTTGGCCCATTGCTGGCGCGTATGTCCAAATCCAAAATTGCTAAGGCAATTCTCAAGGGGGTCAATGCCGGCGTGGTGGCGATGCTGATTTCCATCGTGATCACCATGGGGAAAAATGCCTTGGTGGACGCTTGGACAGTGCTGCTCTTAGCAGGGGGCTTAGCAGGCATGTTCCTGCTCAAGCTGGAGCCTTATTGGCTGGTGCTGGCTGGGATAACCATCGGGATTGCAACCGCATTACTCTAAGAGGTAAAGATAAATGTGCGTCAGGTTGATAGGATAGCGGTTTTAGAAAGCAATCCTCTTCGTTCTCGCAGGTATTCTGAGTGCCTTATTCTCGTCGGTCTCCTAAGTACCAAACATGCTCATAGGGCACAGAGCAAGAACACGTTTATATACGCAGCTTATTAGCTCCTTCTCCGGATCGCTTTATTAATCCATAGCTTGCAGTACAATGGATAATCCATGGAAGATTTACTCGAACTCTTGAACCCGCAGCAGCAAAAAGCGGTGGCTGCGCCTTTAGGGCCAACACTGGTTTTGGCTGGCCCAGGCTCCGGCAAAACACGCGTGCTCACCTACCGGATTGCTTACCTGATTGGAGTACTGGGCGTGCCGCCCTATCATATCTTAGCTGTTACCTTCACCAACAAAGCCGCGAGGGAGATGCGTGAGCGCGTCGAGAAACTTATTGGTACTGCCAGCCAAGGGATGTGGCTGGGCACTTTCCACTCGG
>DICP01000088.1:2743-7510 GCA_002417685.1 Candidatus Mesolinea sp. UBA5823 | reverse complement strand
TCATGTCTGTATATCTCGCTAAATTACTTCCGCAATTGATCATGCCCGTGAGCCTTGGGGCTTTGCTGCTCTTTATTACCCTTTTCCTCATCCGTAAGCACCCCAAAACGGCTACTTGGCTGGTGCTAATCAGCCTCATTTTGGTTGGGGTGGGTGGTAACGCCTATTTCTCTGCCTACTTTGCCCGCACGTTAGAGTGGCGCCACATGCCGCTGCAAGGAGAGGTGAAAGCAGATGCGATTGTGCTGCTGGGCGGCGGCACCGAGCCGGCAGATGCGCCCCGCACGGGTGTGGAGGTGAATGGCGCCGGCGATCGCGTGCTCTATGCGGCAGAGTTGTATAAACAAGGCGCAGCTCCGCTCATTATCCTTTCTGGCGGCAATTTAGACTTCAGCCAGGCGCGCGGCACCACCCCCGCCCAGGAGATGCATGACCTGCTGCTTGCGCTGGGCGTCCCGGAAGAAGCTATGCTGCTGCAGGATAAATCCCAAAACACGGAAGAAGATGCTGCGTATACCAAGGAGATCCTGAAGGAAAAGGGAATTAAGAGCGTTATATTGGTCACCTCAGCTGCGCACATGGAACGCGCGTTAATGCTCTTCCAGGATCCGCAGTTTACTTTCATCCCGGCCCCAACAGATTACGCGATCACGCAGCGCTATTGGGATTACCTCATGCGCTGGGATGCCCAAACCATCGTGCTCAACCTGCTGCCCTCGTGCCATGCGCTCAACCTGACCAGCAATACTTTCCATGAATACTTAGGCATGTTCGTTTACCGCCTACAGCTTATTTTCTAAGTTAATTTCACCCAAAATTAGCTGCCTGTACACCTCGCGGGCAGCTTTTGATTGAGGGTCAAACAAGGGTGAGAATTTGCAATTTTGCGGCTCGCTCGGCAAAGCGGGAAGTAAAAGTAAAGGAACAAAAACACTACAAGGGGCGTTATAAGATTGAAGTTGTATAAAAGTGTCCTTTAGAAGGAGGAACAATGAAAACCCTACAAACTATTCTTAGCTTAGGTGTGATCGCAGGTTTTTTACTGGCTGCTTGTACGCCAGCAGGAGAGTTACCCGAACCAACCCAACCCGAGGAGCCAACGCAGCCCCCAGCCGAGGCACAAGATTTGATCGGGGAAGTGGCTTATAACCTTAACCCGCAAGCGGGTTTGGATCAGATTCAGGCGTTAGCCGATGCGCATAATGCTTTTGCACTCGATCTCTATAAACAGTTAGCCGGAGAAGGCGAGAATATTTTTTACTCGCCATACAGCATCTATATGGCATTGCTGATGACTTACGCCGGTGCTGCGGGGGATACTGCCAGCCAGATGGAGAGCACCTTGCATTTACCCTATTCTCAAGAAGAGGTCCACGCCGTGATGAATGCCCTCAATTTGCAGCTGAAGGCGAACAGCATAGTGGATGACAAGCCGGCTTTCACCCTCAATATTGTCAATCAGTTGTGGGGGCAGGCAGGTTACACGTTCTTGCCGGAATTCCTGAACACGCTTTCGCAGAATTACAATGCCGGCTTGAAGACCGTGGACTTTGCTACAAATCCGGAAGCTGCCCGTGAGCTCATTAACCTGTGGGTGGAAGCACAAACCAATGAAAAAATCAGAGATTTGATCCCTGAGGGAGCTTTGAATGAACTCACCCGATTGGTGATTACCAATGCAGTCTACTTTAAGGCAGCTTGGTTGTCTCCATTTGATCCTGCCAACACAAAAAATGGCAGTTTTACTTTACTGGATGGAACGCAAGTGGAAGTACCTATGATGCATCAAAGTGGCAGCATGCGGGCGTACGTCTCGCAAGATGTGCAAGCTGTGGAGATTCCTTATGAAGGCGGGACCTATTCCATGGTGGCGCTCATGCCGACCGCTGGCAGCCTGGATGCCTTCGAGCAAGCCCTTACGGCTGAAAGCCTGCAAGGCATCCTGGATCAGCTGGATCGAGCTTCTGTAACCCTGAGTATGCCAAAGTTCAAATTCGATGCAGCTTTTGCACTCAACGATGCCCTAAAAGCTATCGGAATGATAGATGCCTTTGACCCAATGAAGGCGAATTTTTCTCAGATGGATGGAACGACGAGTCTGTATATTTCATCTGCCCTACATAAGGCTTTCGTGGACGTCAACGAGGAAGGTACTGAAGCCGCGGCAGCGACTGCAGTCGTCATCGGGCTCACTTCCGCCCCAGGGCAGAGCTACACCATCACGCTCGATCACCCCTTCCTATTCCTTATCCGCGATAACGCCACCGGGACCTTGCTCTTCGTTGGCAGAATGGCAGATCCGCGCTAACCCTTAACTTAAACTAAACAGGCTGGAATGTCTTACTTCCAGCCTGTTTTAATTTATCAACCGCTTTATCCAGCCATCCAAGCAATGGCTACCGTGCCGGGACCCACATGCGCGCCAATCACTGGGCTGACCTCAGAGCGGAATACTTCTTCCGGATGCAAGCGTTCCACCGCAGCAGCCTCGAGCGCGCGGCATTCGTCTTCACACAGGGCATGGAAAGGCGCAATGCGCAGGGGCGTCTTACCGCTTGTGCGCTTTTCGATCAGGTCGAGCATACGGTTGAGGGCTTTTTTACGTGAAATGACGCTCTCGATGGCTTCGATCTTGCCGCCGCGGATTTCGAGCAGCGGTTTGACGTTGAGCGCAGAGCCTAAAAAGCGCGTGGCAGTGTTGATTCTGCCGCCTCTATGAAGATATTCCAGCGTGTTGACGGTAAAATACACGCCAATTTTTGGGTAGGTGGCTTTGGCGAGTTCCAGGATCTCCTTCAGACTGGCTCCCTGTTCGGCAGCGCGCGCCAAAGTGATGACCATCAAGCCTAAAGCCATCGAGACCAGCTGAGAGTCAAAGACTTCTAGGTTTTCGGGGTTGCCCAGCTCCACCTTAGCCTGCTCGGCAGAGTCGAATGAAGCTGAAATGCCGCTGGAAAGGCCAGCATAAAAGACATCATTTCCCGCATCGAGCAGCGGCTTGAAAATTTCCTCAAACTGCCCAACGGTGACCTGGCTAGTGGTTGCAATTTCTTTAGAGTGAGAAAGCTGGGTGTAAAACTCCTGGGCGGTGATATCGACGCCATCACGGTACTGTTTGCCCTGCCAATTGAGGACGAGAGGCAGAACAGGTAGATGATATTGGTCGACGATATCTTGAGGCAGATAAGCGCTTGAATCGGTAACAATAATGACTTTATTCATTTTTTCCTTTCCTTGCAATATAGACTTTTGAGGCGCAATATCTTTGAAAGTATACGCCGGACAGATTTCAATTATACTGGATATATGATTGACGGTTGAAATAGAGTTGCCTCTCTTACTTGGTCTGTAATAGTTCCCTACAGGCAAGCTGTGCACTCTGGAGACCGGCGAGAACAGGGAGACCTGCGAGAACTAGAGATGAGGCTAATTTGATAGCTTTTGAGAGCAGGACGTAGCAAAAGAGAGTGAATTTCTTCTATGATAGTGAAAAACTGATCAAAGTCCGAAGGAGATCTTATGGAAACACAAGCAAGTGATATTTACGAAGAAAGCTCGTCAAACTCAGCAGCGATTCAACCATCCGAGCATCGGGAAGGTTTGCGCAAGACCGGCTGGATTATCCTCCTGGTTTTGGCGGTCGGCATTTTTATGGACCGCATCACCTTCAATCGCCTCTTGGGCGCCCAGTGGGCTATCTTCGTCAACCTGCTGTTGCTCGTGGTCTTTGTTGCTGCTAAGGTAGAGCAGCGTTCGATCCCATGGCAAAGCTATTTGCTGGCTATTCCTATCAGCCTTACAGGGATCCTGACTTACTTTCGCCTGGAGCCCTACACCTTGATGGCTCTGGTCGGTTTTTCGCTCGTAGGGTTGGTCTACTTAGCAATTAGCCTGCTCAATGGGCAATGGTTAGTTTACCGGCTGCGCGAGGTGATCGTGCAGGGGCTGCGCTTGATTGGCTCGGCATTCATTGGCTTACCGATAGCGTTAATTCAGTCCTCCCATCATGGAGAGAGCGAAAGCACGCAGGAGAAATCTAAAGGGAAAGGTTGGGCTATATTGCGCGGTGTGCTGATTGCCATTCCGCTGTTAGTCATTTTTGGGCTGCTCTTTTCGGCTGCCGACCCAATCTTCTCGGAGCGGATTTCCGGTGCCTTTTCGTGGCTGCGCTTTGAGGTTACCGATGAATTTGTGGCACAAGTGGTGCTTGTGCTGTTCTTCACATATTTTGGCTTCGGAGCGCTTTGGCATGCGCTGACCAAGACGCAGCAACCACAGCCGGTTGAGCCAGACCAGCCGCTCGTGCGTCCGTTTTTGGGCATGACGGAAAGCAGCATTATCCTGGCGAGCCTGATCGTGCTCTTTGGGGCGTTTGTGCTGGTGCAGGTGCGTTATTTCTTTGGCGGCGGTGCCAATATCAGCGCCGAAGGCTATACCTATGCCGAATATGCGCGCCGCGGCTTTTTTGAGCTCGTTGTGGTGGCGCTCTTCACCTGGCTGGTCCATTATGGGCTCTCGTCTTTCACCCGGCGGGAGAGCCGGCGCGAACGCATCACCTTTACCCTCTTGGGCGTTTTGCTGCTGCTGCTCACGGGTGTGATCCTGGTCTCAGCTTTTCAGCGCCTCAGCCTTTACGAGGCAGCCTACGGATTTACGCGTGACCGGCTGGTAGCGCATATTTTCATGATCTTTGTTGGGCTGGCGCTCATAGTCTCCATCATCCTGGAGGCTACCCGCGGGCTCAAGCACATGGCGCTGAGTTTGCTG
>DICP01000088.1:0-2722 GCA_002417685.1 Candidatus Mesolinea sp. UBA5823 | reverse complement strand
ACAATTGCCCGCCAAAACATTGAGCATGCCATGGCTGGTCATCCGCTGGATGCGGCTTATCTTGCGGGCATGACCATCTCCGAAGATGCGGTGCCAGAGCTATTTCGTTTCTTTGATAGCGACAAGCTGAGCCCAGAGCTCTATAAGGAACTGGGAAATGTCATCAACTGCCGCAGGGGGCGATATTGGGAACTCTGGTTTTATGATCGATTTTGGGCTTCGCAGCATGCTTCCCGTGCGAAAGCGCTTGGGCTATACCTCGCTCACGAACAAGCGCTTGATCCATTTGCCTTGATTGGGTATCAGGATGGCGCTGGGTATACCTTCCCGGATGGTAAGGTGATTTGCGTCTATCCCCCAGAAGAATAACTCATAAAGATTTATCATGAATTCGGCGCAGCTGCTGGGCTGCGCCGAATGCTTTCAGAAGCTCAGCATAAAAAGTTCGGAAAATTTCTCCAGCCATTTCGAGTAAGATTAAGGCATGTTTATCCCTACAACTTCTCAAGAAGTCGCTGCCCTGGGCTGGGACCCGCTGGACGTGATCCTGGTGAGCGGCGATACGTATATCGATAGCCCCTATTCTGGCGCTGCGCTCATTGGCAAGCAGCTAATGACAGCCGGCTACCGTGTGGGCATCATTGCCCAGCCGGAGGTGAACTCGGCAGCGGATATCACGCGCTTGGGGGAACCCCGCCTGTTTTGGGGCGTTACAAGCGGGGCGATGGACTCGATGGTTTCCAATTACACTGCCTTGGGCAAGCCCCGCCGCAGCGACGACTATACCCCGGGCGGCGTCAATAACCGCCGGCCTGACCGAGCGGTCATCGTGTATGCCAACCTCATCCGGCGCTACTTCAAGCACACCGTTCCGATTGTCTTGGGCGGCGTAGAAGCTTCCTTGCGCCGAGTGGTGCACTACGACTATTGGTCCGATTCCCTGCGCCGCTCCATCCTGCTGGATGCTAAAGCTGACTACCTGCTCTATGGCATGGCGGATCTTTCCATCCTTGATCTGGCTCAGGCTCTGCGCGCAGGCGAAGACCCGATCCAAATCCGCGGCTTGTGCTACGCCAGCTCCACCGTTCCGCCAGGTTACCTCGAGCTGCCGTCGTATGAAGAGGTGACAGCCGATAAAGACCGCTTTATTGAGATGTTCCATGCTTTTTATCAGAATAACGACCCCGTCAGTGCGCAGGGCTTAGCACAGCGCTATGGCAGCCGCTATGTGGTGCAAAACCCGCCCGCTCGCACGCTCACCACTCAGGAGATGGATGCGGTTTATGCCCTGCCCTTCGAGCATGCGGTGCATCCATATTACGCCGCGCAAGGCGAAGTGCGCGCGCTAGAGACCATCCGCTTTTCTATTCCCACGCATCGGGGCTGCTATGGCGAGTGTAATTTCTGCGCGATTGCCATGCATGAGGGCAGGCGTGTCACCTGGCGCTCGCAAGAGTCCATTTTGGCGGAGGCGCGCCAAATGCCCGCACGCCAAGGCTTCAAGGGCATTATTAATGACCTCTCGGGCCCGACGGCGAACATGTACGGCTTCGAATGTGCACTCAAAGAAAGGCGTGGTGCCTGCCCGGAGAAAAGCTGCATTTATCCACAGGTCTGCCCGCTGCTGGGCTTGACCCACGAACACCAAATTGCGCTGCTCAAGGCATTGCGCCAAGTTCCGGGTGTGCGTAAAGTGTTCATCAGCTCTGGGGTTCGGCATGATATGGTGATGGCGGATGCGGAATATGGCGAGGAATACCTGCAGGAGTTGGTGAATTACCACGTCTCTGGGCAGCTTAAACTGGCGCCTGAACACTCTCAGCCTGCGGTGCTCCGGCGCATGCGCAAGCCCAGTGTGCAAAGCTTGCTGGCTTTTAAGCAGCGCTTTGATGCGCTGAGCAAAGCAGCCGGAAAAAAGCAATTCCTGACCTATTACCTCATCGCGGCTTACCCGGGATGCACACAAGAAGATATGTTTGCACTCAAGCGCTTTGCCAGCGAGAAACTGGGCGTACTGCCTGAGCAGGTGCAAATTTTCACGCCCACGCCTAGCACCTACGCCAGCCTGATGTATTACACCGAGAAGGACCCTTTCACCGGCGAGCATTTGTTTGTGGAAAAGAGCCTGACGGGGAAGATGAAACAAAAATCTGCTATAACCGGCTGGCAGCGCAAAGCAAAGAGTTCGCAGAAAAGCAAAACCAATCTAAAAACTAGCACTGATCCCCGTACGAGAAAGAAGCACCCAGCATGAATAACCTAACCGCAGCCGACCTAACGGTAATTTTCAACGGGGTGCTTTTTATTATCCTGCTGGCTGCAGCTATTCTACTTATCAGGCGTATCCGCCAAAGGCGCAGAACGCTTGATCAGCCCTTTCGTTCTGCCCAAGTCACGTTTCCTTTCCCACAGCGGCAGGTTGACCGTAAGCATCAGATGCTCCCCACACAGCCAGAGGAGGAGTTGGACAAGGAGATACGTGAGGCTTACCGCGATTGGCTCTCGGTTTACCTTTTGCCGGATGCTGAGCCGGGGCGGGCGTTCCTGCGCACTGGCGTAGCCAGGAACTGGATGCGTTACCAGGTAACTGCCACGAGCTTTGGTCAAGCCTTAGCGATGCTCATTTCTGTGCTCATAGCGGGCGAAGACGCACAAGCCCAAGCACAGTTTGACCGCATCTTGGCGTTTTGCCTCAGCCATAGCAGCGCTAATGCCCCGGACC
>DICP01000014.1 GCA_002417685.1 Candidatus Mesolinea sp. UBA5823 | reverse complement strand
GAAGAAGAGAATGGGTCCACAGAGGTAAAAGATTTAGAAGAACGTTTGGGGCAACAGGTTTATCGCGTCTCACCCAACCCCGATTTTCGCTCGGCGCTTAAGGATCACCTAAAAGCCTCTAATATTTACCAGCGGCGGCGAGAAATTGGCGCGATTTGGGTGGCGTCCTTAGGGTTGACTTTGTTCCTTGTGCTGCTGGGAACCGTCATTTATGCCTTGGTGAAACCACGCGATCTGCCTAACGATTAAGATCATTTGGGTTGGAAATTGCGCAGCTTAGCACGCAAGCTCTCGCTATCTGGTTCAACCAAGATGGAGCCATCTGGGAAGATAATCGTAGGCACCCGGCGCATACCGTGGTTGGTTTGCTTGACGAACACGGCGGCTTGCGGGTTTTGATCAATGTCAATCCACATATAGGGAACTTGTAGCTCAGCAAAGACTGCTTTAGCCCGCCGGCAATCACCGCACCAGCTGGTCCCGTAAAATTTAATCGGTTGCGTTTCCATTAATTATTTTTCACTGTTAGCAATATCCTGACCGAGGAATATCAGGATATTACTTCTAATTAGAGAAATGATGATTTAAGCCCAGCCCTGCTTTTTACAAAGGTCAGTAATTACTGGGATAGTGACATATTCTCCACGGTTGGCGGCTAAGCCCCAGATGATCTCGAACACAAAGCCGGCAATGCGGATAATGGTGCCTAAAATAATACCGCCAAAAAGGGCTGAAATGAGGTAAACCGCCACCCCAAAGACTAACGATTGGGCTACATGTACTTTGAGGAAAGGGCGTTCGCGTTTTTCGGGAATGAGCAGCAAGATGATCGGTACAATGGGGGAGAGGATGTAGCTGAGCATTGCCCAGAGGCGGTCATCGTCGCTAATTTCAGGAGAGGGATTAAATTGTGCTGACATATAAGCTCCTTATTGTAAATGCAAGATATTACTAAAAATGGTCAATCTTTATTATAGGCGCAACTCTGGTCTCAGGGTAAAAAAAATAAAGCTTTGTCCTTGGCAATTATGATTTACCACCGTAGGTTAGCTTCCCTTGCCTGTAAATCCTACCTCTCGCAAAAAAGCCGGGTCGTTTTTCCAGTTTTTGCGCGTCTTGACGTAAAGCTCGAGAAAAACTTTTTTGCCGTTCATTGCTTCGATCTCCGTGCGCGCCAATGTGCCAATGCGTTTGATCATCTCGCCGTTGCGACCGATGACGATGGCTTTTTGCGCATCCCGCTCGACAAAAATCGTTGCTTTAATGTAGACCGCGCCATTTTCGCGCTCCGAGTATTCATCAGTGCGCACTGCAATGCTATAAGGTAATTCGTCTTCGAGTAAATCCATGCAAGCTGCACGGATCAACTCCGCAGCAATGTCCCGCTCGTATGTTTGGGTGATTTGCTCCTCGGGGAAGTACATTGGACCTTCGGGTAAACGTTCGATTAAACTATCAATCAGTTCACCAATGCCTTTGCCAGTCTGTGCGGAGATCTGCACCACTGGAGCTTCCGGGAACAAGGCTTGATAGAGCTTGCGATGTGCGCTAAGGGTTTTGCCGTCAACCAGGTCGATTTTATTGATCACCAAGAGCACTGAATCTTCCTTTTGAGCTTCATGCACTAAGTCTGCCAGTTTACTGTCTTCTTCATCTGGTTTTTGGCTGCCATCCACTAAAAAAAGAATCAAATCCGCGTCGCTCAATGCAGAAACGGCTTCGGAATTGATAAATCGTGAGAGTTTATCCTTAGGCGCGTGCAAGCCGGGGGTATCCACAAAAATCATCTGGTATTCATCTGTGGTGCGGATGGCAAGCTGGCGTTTGCGTGTGGTTTGCGGTTTGGCAGAGACTCCGGCAATGGGCTGGCCTAAAAGCACATTTGTGAGTGTGCTCTTGCCAACGTTAGGCTTGCCGGCAATAGCAATGAAGCCGGATTTAAAGGGAAGGTGCTGTTGGTCCATTATATTTCCTTACTGGAAGGTTCGTATAGGTTATTGTCGCTAAGTTTTACACCTTCATGGTCAAGCAGCCATGCTTTAAGCGCCACGCCTTGAGGCGCGGAAAAACCATGCAGCTTGCCATCGCTGCCGATGACGCGGTGGCAGGGGACGAAAAGCATCAGAGGATTGTGCGCCAAGGCGTTACCGACTGCACGAATGGCTTTTGGTTTGCCGATCTGGGCTGCAACTTCGCTATAGGTGCGCGTCTGACCCCAAGGGATCAGAGCGACCGTTGCTAAAACTTCTTGTTGGAATGGCATTAATTCAGAAAGATCCAAAGGCACCGAAAAGACTTTTAAGCTGCCTCTCAAGTAAGCCTGCAGTTCTTCAGCCTCTTGGTGCAGGATCCTATCCGTGTTGTTTGGCGAAGGTTGCACTGTAGGTGGTAGAGCACCTCTCAGCGCTGCACAGCGGGTTAAACCTTGAGGGCTACTTTCCAGCAGGAATACTCCGATTGTGGTCTTGATGTAAAGGTTTGCTTTGGGTTTATTTTGCATCGTGGTTTTATTTTATCCAATAACCAGAGAATTGAGAAAGAATAATTTACTTAAATTCTACTGGGAGAGTGTTTGGTCGAGATTTTCAGGTAAAACTATCGCTGAAAGAAGCCTATTTCTTCACAATGAACGTGAAATGGGGTAAATCGTAGGGTAATCGTAGGTTAAGCGTCAAGCATGGTTAGGAGGGATGGGATATTATATTATCGAAAGGGCGACTTCTCTTCTTCTTCTCCTCCTTAAAACTAGTGCCGGGGTCGGCGTCCTCGGCACTAGCTGATTCTTAGCGAAAGTTTATTTCTCAAGGCTGTGAATTTCTTCTTAGGGATTCACAGCTTTTTGGATTACAATCCTGATGATATTTGAGAGGTTAAGGAGAAATTATGGAAGCCAAACGAGAAACATTTCCCATTGATATTGCTGGCATACATCGTGAACTGCCCCTTTTTGAGGTCAAACCGGGGCTGCGCATCGCGATTCTGAACATATTGGGGGATGTCGAATTGGTTGATGCCTGTGCGGCGGCGCTAGCGGAGAAACTTAGCGGGATGATTTATGACGTCATCCTGACGGCTGAGTCCAAAAGCATCCCGATGGCGCACATGCTTGCTAAGGTGACACAAAAGCCTTATGTTGTCTTGCGCAAGGAATGGAAGCCCTACATGGGCGATGCGCTTGTTGCTGAGACGCTATCGATCACCACCGGCAAACCCCAAAAGCTTTACTTAGATGAGAAAGATCGCTCCCTAATCGCCGGGAGGCAGGTGTTAATATTAGATGATGTGATTAGCACCGGCTCAACTTTGCAAGGGATGCGTTTGGTGATAGAGAAAGCCGGCGGTAAAGTTGCAGGCGAATCGGCAATATTAACCGAAGGCGACCGCGCTGAATGGATGCGCATCATTTCGCTCGGTCATTTGCCAGTATTCTACGATTAGTCCTTTTTTGAATTGCACGAGACCGATAAAGTGCTTATTCGGGTTGGGCTTGAATATGGGGTTGGAGGGAGAATCTTGGCTTGGGCGTTGGACTTCTCTGGCTGCTTTGCATACGGTCAGGCCGATGCTGAGGTGATGCTGAACTTCGCACGCAGTTTGCTTGCCTATGAAGCTTGGATTAATTTGCATGCTGATCAAGCTTGGTTCAACCTCATTAACCTCGATTTTCGTATCGTTGAAGTATTTAAGCCTGAGAATTCGAGCCGTCTAGAGGGGAGCTCTAAACCGGCGGCATTCTTTGAAGATGACTTCCGTGCCCTGACCCAAGATGAGGTGCAACATGTACTCGCGGTTTATAGCTGGCAGCGAGAGGAGTTGCTTGCGGGTTTGGAGTTTATGCCAGAAGCAGCTTACGATTGTGCAGAGCAAAGAACAGGTAAGACAATCCCAGTAATGGTGAGCCAAATGGCGCTGGATTGCTACGATATCCTTGCGGCATTAAAGTTGCCGCTGCCGCCGTTCCCCACCAAAAATGAGGCCCTTGCCCAGCTAGATTTCACCACCGAACTTGTTCGGGGTACTTTGCCGGCTTGGGTCGGGGTCGAGGCGATATGGGAAGTTAGCGGAGAGTTGTGGTCCCCCAGAAAAGCTATTCGCCATATGCTTTGGCGTCAGCGTGAGGGGATCGAGCAAATTAAAGCGTTGGTAGGTTAAAGTAAACCAGGCGCCTCACCTGCGCCTGGTTTACTGTCGATCAAGATATTGTATTGTCACAACATGATCCTGATTTGAACAAATTTGAAAGGAGAGAAACAATAGATGTTCAAATCAGTCAGTATATTAACACGCGTTGATTAATACAAGGCTAAAAGATTGTTAGGGTTTTGTTAAATTTATTTCTTCCTGACCGTAATTTTGGATTATTTAATCAACTTTGGCGAGCTCCTTGAGTTTAATGTCCTTTACCTATCTGAAGGCAGCTGTAGAAAAGTTGCTGAAGGTTTTATCCGAAAAAAATGGGTTTATGCTATGATTATTGCAGCCGAAAGCCTATGAAAAAGCACGCGTCAATTCTGCCTTATATTCTCCTCAACATCCTTGTCTCAGCGTTAACGGTGTCGCTGGTGCTCTTTATTTGGGAGCGTACCCATACAAGCACCTTGCCAACTGTGCAGCCCACGGCTCTGCGCACCTCGCCGGAAGTAAACAATGCAACGGCAATAACACCCGAACAAACGCCCAGCCTTAGCGTAGAGCTTAATCTCTCGCTCGAAGCTGTTGTGGGTGTGGGGGATCTGAGTTTGGAATACATTCTCATTCGTAATAATGGCGAGGGAGCAGTGAATCTGGCTGGCTGGCAGTTGGTTGGGCCAGAGGGCGAAGTTTATACCTTCCCCAATTTGCGCCTTAATCAGGATGGAGCTGTACGCTTGTATTCTAAGAGCGGCACTGACTCGGTTATCGAGCTTTATTGGGGCGCGGAAACAGCCCTGTGGAGCTCTGGCGATGAATTATCCCTCAAAGACCCAATCGGCATAATTTACTCAACTTATCAAGTACCATAAGGAAAAGCGTATGTCTCAAGCTCTCTACCGCATTTGGCGCCCAGCCTCCTGGGAGGAAGTCGTCGGTCAGGATCACATCATCCAGACGCTTAAAAACGCTGTCACAGCGGATAAGGTCAGCCAGGCATATCTTTTTGCTGGTCCCCGCGGCACAGGAAAGACCACAACAGCACGCCTGCTGGCGAAAGCAGTCAACTGCCTGGACCCGGACCTGAGCAAAAGGCCTTGCAATGCTTGTGAGAATTGCATTGCGGTTAACGAAGGTCGCTTCTTAGATCTGATCGAGATCGATGCAGCCTCCAACACCAGCGTAGATGATATTCGTGAGCTGCGTGACAATATCAACTTCTCGCCTAGCCAAGGGCGCTTTAAGGTGTATATCATCGATGAAGTGCACATGCTTTCCACCTCAGCGTTCAATGCGCTGCTCAAGACGCTCGAGGAACCGCCAAGCCACGTGATCTTTGTGCTGGCGACAACCGAAATTCACAAAATCCCTGCAACGGTGCTTTCACGCTGTCAACGGCACGAATTTCGGCGCATACCGGTGCAAACAATTATCGAAAAACTAAAGCTGCTTTGCGCTCAGGAGCACATCGAGATCGAGGATGAGGCGCTGAGCTTGGTGGCGCGCCAAGCCACCGGCAGCTTGCGGGATGCTATCTCACTCATCGACCAACTATCCTCAATAGGAAAGGTGATCACGCTGGAGACGGCACAGAATATCCTGGGTACAGCTACCAGCCAAGCGGTGCTCGACTTGGGTAAGGCGATTCAAGATCACGATAGCGCACGCGGATTAGAGCTAATCCACACGGCGTTGGATGCCGGCACAGATCCGCGCCAGTTTGCCCGCCAAGTGGTGGACTACTTGCGCACGCTGCTGGTGATAAAGCTTAATGGCAGCAAGGATTTGGAACTGCTGCCCGAAGTGCGCAGCTTGATGGAGGCACATGCTCAAAATTTTAGCATTGAACAATTGATAGCCACCATCAATCAGTTCAATGCCGCTGCAACCGACCTGAAAGCCAATTGGCACCCGGGTTTGGGTCTGGAGTTAGCTTTTGCTGCTTCGCTCACGGCTCCAGCTGAGCAGACAAAGACATTTATCGCTGAGCCGATAAGCCATCCGGTCACTTCTGCCTCCCGTCACCCAGCAAAAACGGGCACTGATGCCACAGAGACGAAGATTGGTACCCCAAAGGTTAGTTCACCCGTCGATTCCAGTGAAAACGTGAGTGCGCCACAGCCCGCTCAGGTAACTTCTGCGCAAGTGGACTTCAACCTGGATAATTTACAGGAACGTTGGGATCAAATCAAGCGGGAAGTACGCCAAATGGACCCAGTGGCGGGGGCGCTGCTCAACTCTTCCCGGATTG
>DICP01000096.1 GCA_002417685.1 Candidatus Mesolinea sp. UBA5823 | reverse complement strand
AATGTGCGATGATAAATACTTTTTATGGCACCTTCACTCTTATTTAACACCGCGCCTATCTCGGCGTTAGATAACTTCTCCACAAACTTAAGCACAATGACTTCCTGTTTGATTGGGGTTAAGTCTTTTAGGATCTTAAGCAGATCTTCGCGCTGCTGCTGCAGGATAGCTGCTGCTTCCGGAGATTTACGGCGCTCTGAGAGGTCGGCTCCTGCTAGATCATCAATGGAAAATTCACGCTTGCGGGAGCGGTCTCGGTGATAATTGGCAACTTGATTATGGGCAATCCGAAAGAGCCAAGCAGAAAAAGGAAAACCCATATCACGGTAGCTGCCAATGGCTTCCAAAGCCTTGAAGAATACCCTGCCTGTTAGATCCTCAGCATCATGTACGTTCCCCGTGCGGAAGTAAATGTAGTTGTAGATGCGCTCTACATAGTACTCGTAAAGCTCTCCAAATGCTTCCGGATCTGTTTTTGCGCGCTTAATCAGCTCGCGTTCCTCTTCAGCAGAGTTCATGGCAATACCCAAATGTTTTCATGTTTGCTTGGATTATACCGTTAGAGGCAATTTGCCTTCAATTCGACCTTTAACACGTTGGCTTTTCGGAAGTGATGGGGCTTATTTTTCCAAGAAGGTACAGATAAGGTATACTTATATAAAATGGGAAACAACAGAAGGATGGTCACTAAATTTACTGGGCCAGCTTTTGGCAGATTCCAGCAAACCTCCCCTCTTCAGGTAAAGGAATGTTCTCCTGTAAATTTTTACATTAAAGCAACCCAAGGCAGAAGAAACTACAGCCTGCCTATGGGTCTATTTTATTTAAGGATTAGATGACATGAATGGATTTTTATTTACCGACAAGCTATCAGACATAGATCTCGACCTGAATGAACTTTCACAATTAGAAGCCGAACGTCAAGCACGCCGTCTCATAATGATCCCCAGCGAAAGCATTGCTCCAAAAGCAGTGCGTCAACTGCTGGGGTCGCCATTTGTTAACCTTTATGCAGAGGGCTACCCACGAGCGGATACGCGCACACAAACTCAGGCTGAAATCCTAGACCTCCCCACCCAGCTGGGCTATTACCGCCGTTATGGTGACCTGCGCTATTACAAGGGTGTGGATTACGTAAATGTTGTGGAAGCCCTAGCACGCCGGCGGGCAGCTGAGCTTTTTGCTGCCAATACGCTTGCCCCCGAAGACCTATGGGTCAATGTGCAGCCCCTATCCGGTGCCGCCGCCAATAATGCCGTCTATACAGCACTGATTAAACCTGGCGATACTATCCTAGGCATGAACTTACTGCACGGGGGGCATCTCACGCATGGCTCACCAGTTAACCGCTCGGGTATGTGGTATAACGCCTTGCATTACACCGTTGACCCCGAAACAGAGTGTTTAGATTACGATCAGATCGCAAAACTTGCCGAGGAAAACCATCCGAAGGTGATTATCACCGGCTACTCTTCCTACCCCTGGATCCCGGATTGGAACAAATTTAAGCAAATTGCCGAAAGTGTTGGCGCATATCTTTTTGCGGATGTTTCCCACATTGCCGGTTTTATTGCCGCTGGGTTATGCCCCTCCCCGGTGGGTATAGCGGATGTGATTAGCTCCACGACACATAAAACCTTGTGCGGTCCACGCGGTGCTGTGATCATCACCCATAACAAGGATATCGGCGAGAAAATCGACAAAGCCGTTTTTCCTGGCGAACAGGGCGGCCCGCATATCAATACCATCGCCGCTATGGCGCTTACTTTTGAATTAGCGAGATCGGATCAGTTCAAGGCGTTGCAAGCCCAAACGCTAAAAAACACAGCCGCGCTCGTAGAAGCTTTCCAGAAAAATGGGGTGAGAGTACCTTATAACGGTTCTAACACCCACCTAATGCTCATCGACGCCAAGTCTTTCCGCGGCTTGGATGGAATTCCGCTCAAGGGCGATATGGCTGCCCGCATCCTCGAATTGGCAGGGATCGTGGCTAACCGCAATACCATTCCAGGCGATGCTTCAGCTTTTTCTGCCAGCGGTGTGCGCTTTGGTACCACCTGGCTCACACAGCGCGGCTTTGTCGAAACTGAAATGGTCACAATTGCGAACCTGATTACCGAACTATTACGTGCTACCACGCCTTATCTCCTATGCGCGCAAGTCGGAAAGAAAACACATGCCAAAGTGGATTTCGAAACCCTTATGAACGTCAGCATGCGCGTGCGCGAACTTGCTGATTCCAAGCCTGCAATGGATCCGACTACCGTCCGCCACGGCTTGCCGCACTATGGTTACCTGGATGATGCGTATGAAGGAGAGCAGGCAGCATTTGAGCTTTCCGGTGAGAAAGTCCGCTCCTATCTTATCGATCTGCTCACCAGTGACGTGGAAACCCTTGAACGAGGAGAGTCCCAGCCTACCCTTATGCATACAAGCATCGGCGATGTTTCTGGCGTCCTGACTTGCCTGGACCCGAACACCTTTGTCCTCACCGTACCCGCAGAAAAAGCTGGACTGGCAGCTTCTTGGATGAACAGCATTTCTGATGGCTATATTTGTTATGACCCAGACATTTGCCATCAAATTCCCGGACCAGTGCGCATCTTGCCGGCAAAACCAATTACGCCTTCTCAACTGACTGGTGACCCAATCTGCATCGATAAGCCTTACTTTGTGGGTATGCCCAAACCAGAAGAAGTGCAAAAACCTGCCTTGCCTGAGTTTACTTGGCAGGAGCCGGAAGATCAGCCACTTAAGCGTACGCCGCTCTACGAAGTGCATCAAGCCCTTGGCGCTAAAATCGTGCCTTTCGCTGGATGGGAAATGCCCGTGTGGTACTCTTCCATCCTCGAAGAACATAAAGCTGTACGCACTGCCGCTGGACTATTCGACGTCACGCACATGGGTGTTTTTCAAGCTGAAGGACCCAGCGCCTCGGTTTTCCTCGATGCCGTCTGCGCTAATGACATCCTCACATTAGAATTAGGCGAATCTCTCTACACACACTTCCTCGACCCGCAAGCCAATGTGATTGACGACCTGCTGATCTATCGCCGCGCACCGGAGACTTACCTCGTGGTGGTGAATGCTGCCAACGAAGCTAAAGATTGGGCTTGGCTCAATGCTGTGCGCGAAGGTAAGGTTCTCGTTGACCCAGACCGTCCATGGGTGCGCGCACCAGGGCGAAAGGTTATCTTGCGCAACCTGAAGGACCCTAAAGAAGGCGCGGATATGCGTGCGGATATTGCCCTCCAAGGTCCAAAGAGCCGTGAGATTTTACTCAAGCTGGTTGAACCCGCTGATGCACGCCAGATTTTGCGCTTGAACCGCAATCAACTCTGCGAGGTAAAAGTTGCCGGGATCAACGTGATCGTCTCCCGCACGGGTTATACCGGTGAAAAGATGGCATTCGAGCTCTTCGTCCATCCTGATCAGGCTGTGGCACTATGGAACGCCCTTTTGCAAGCTGGCGAACCACTAGGACTCAAGCCTTGCGGCTTGGGGGCGCGTGACTCATTGCGCACCGAGGCGGGGCTGCCGCTCTACGGTCACGAAATGGGCGGAGAGCTCAACCTGGGCGTCGGCGAAGCTGGCTTCTTAATCTTCGTCAAGATGAACACCACTTGGTTTATCGGGCGCTCGGCTTTCCGCGAGCGCGAACGCAACCGCACCGGTGTAGTTGTGCGCTTCCGCTTCAATGAGAAGAATGTGCGCATGGCTCATCTGGGTGATTTAGTGGTCGATGATAAAGGAAAAGTCATTGGCAAGGTTACCAGCTGTGCCATTGACCAGGATGGCTGGCTCACTGGGCAAGCTTTTATAGATCTCAAAGCTGCTAAGGAGGGTAACACCATTTATATCTACCAAAGTACTTCGGATAAACCGCAAAAACCGCTCGCAGAGCTCACCATCGGCGATCGGGTAATCCTGCCTACTGCGGCGACTATTTTGCCAAGGTTTATGAAATAAAACAACCAATCTAAAAAAGGAGAGAAACAATAATGCAAACTTCATGGGACCATCGCTACGCGCACCGCACGACCGGTATGACCAGCTCAGCTATCCGGGAGCTGCTCAAGGTTACC
>DICP01000091.1:16952-17296 GCA_002417685.1 Candidatus Mesolinea sp. UBA5823 | reverse complement strand
CCGTTGTGGGTGGCAAGATCATCGTAGCGGAAGGCCAGCTGCGCACTCTGGACCTGCATACTCATATCGAAAAGCATCAAGCAGCCTCAAGGAGAATCATCCAAGGCTGAGAAAATCTCATCTTATTTAAAGGAAAAACTATGGAAAATAAAGGTTTGGCAATTGTCGCAGTTGGCGGAAACGCCCTCATTAAGGATAATCAACATAAATCTGTGCAAGATCAATTCGCTGCAGCAGTCGATACTATGGCTCACATCGCCGATATGATCGCTGAAGGCTGGAATGTGGTCATCACGCATGGCAACGGCCCGCAAGTGGGATTCATTCTACGCCGTTCCGAGTTA
>DICP01000091.1:13965-16941 GCA_002417685.1 Candidatus Mesolinea sp. UBA5823 | reverse complement strand
TTGGCTATATGTTCCAGCAAGCGCTTTATAATGAATTTCGCCACCGCAATATGTCTAAATCTGCCGTCACCGTTGTGACCCAAACTATTGTGGACCGTAATGATCCCGCTTTCCAGAACCCGACCAAACCAATCGGCTCCTTTATGGATGAAAACCAAGCCAAAATGCGCATGGAAAAAGATGGCTGGACCGTCGTTGAAGATGCCGGCCGTGGCTGGCGCCGCGTGGTACCTTCGCCAATTCCATTGCGAATCGTCGAAGCAGATGCAATAAATGCCCTGATTGATAAAGGTTTCGTGGTCATCGGTGTGGGTGGTGGCGGCATCCCTGTGATTGAAACCCCAGAAGGCAAATTGATTGGCGTCGAAGCTGTCATCGATAAAGACTTTGGCGCAGCCATCTTAGCCAGCATGCTCAAAGCAGACCTCTTCTTGATCAGCACCGCTGTGGAAAAGGTGGCGATTAACTTCAATAAGCCCAATCAGCAATGGCTCGATCAAATGACTGCCGCACAAGCACGCCAGTACCTACAAGAAGGGCACTTTGCTAAGGGTTCCATGCTCCCAAAAATTCAAGCCATCCTGAAATACCTTGATAGTGGCGGCAAAAAAGCCCTGATCACCGATCCTGCGCACATCAAAGACGCACTGAATGGCAAAACTGGCACTTGGATCCTGCCCTAACCGGGCTTTGAGGTAAGATTAAATTCAACTTTAACCCGACTCGGGTCGAAGATAAAAGGGAGATTGGCATGGGCATCGCATATTTTACCTGCTCTATCTGTGGCAGCACTTACTCCAGCAATGAGGTGCAATACACCTGCCCGCGCGACGGTGCCAACCTGGACGTCCATTGCGATTTTGAGACTGCGGACACCAAGCCAAGCATGAAATCCATCTTGTTCAGCTCGGAGCAGTCTATCTGGCGCTACGCCCCGCTGCTGCCCGCCCCAGACCCAGGCTACGCGGGAACTCCGCTGCACCAAGTGGGTATGACGCCTGTCTATCATCCCGAAAACCTACGGCAGCAGCTTGGCTTGCAGCAACTATGGATCAAAGACGAGAGCCGCAACCCCAGCGCTTCCTTCAAAGACCGCGCTAGTGCGGTGGTGGTCGCACGCGCCTTGCAAACCAAAGAGAAAGTTATCATCGCGGCATCCACAGGCAACGCTGGCGCAGCCATGGCCTGCATGGCTGCCAGCGTTGGGATGCACGCCATCATCCTCGCGCCCCGCACTGCACCTCCCGCTAAAATTGCCCAATTGCTAGTCTTTGGCGCTCAAGTCATCCTGGTGGATGGGAACTATGACCAGGCTTTTGACCTGAGCATCGCCGCTTCGCAAACTTTTGGCTGGTATAACCGCAACACCGGCTATAACCCCTTCACTGCGGAGGGCAAAAAGACCGCTGCCTTCGAGATTTGGGAGCAAGTGTTGCGCAAGCTGAACCCCGCTGCACCCCCGCTCAACATTTACATCCCTGTAGGTGATGGCAATATCATTTCTGGGGTTTATAAAGGCTTCCAGGACTTGCTAAGCCTGGGCTGGATCAATCGCTTGCCGAGATTAATCGGCGTACAAGCCGAAGGCTCTGCGGCGATTGCCAATGCTTTTTTGGCTGGAAAAGATACCATCGAACCTGTCAACGCGGAAACCATAGCCGATAGCATTAGCGTGAACCTGCCACGCGACGGTTTTCGTGCGTTGCGTGCCGTGCGCGAGACCCACGGGACCTACATTAAAGTTTCCGATGAAGAGATCCTACAGAGTATTCCTACCTTAGGCAAAGCTGGCATTTTTGTGGAGCCGGCTGCCGCAGCAGCCTATGCTGGATTGACCAAAGCGTTGAAAATTCGCCAGCAAGATCCTGCCGCCCCTGTTTTAGTGCTGTGCACCGGCAGCGGGCTCAAGGATATCAACGCCGCGATACGCTCAGTGCCAGCAGCGCCTGTAATCGAACCAACAATTCAAGCATTAAAGAAGGTGATTTATGGATAAACCTGTTTTTTCGATTATTGCTCCCATCTACAACGAGCTGGAAAACCTGCCATTGTTGTATGCGCGCGTGCGGGATGAGATGGAAAAGACTGGCGAAGCTTGGGAATTGATTCTGGTTGATGATGGCAGCCAAGATGGCTCCACGGAGGTGATTCGCAAGTTAGCCGCTTCCGATGCCCGCGTGCGGCCAGTGATTTTCGCGCGCAACTTTGGGCATCAAATCGCCGTCACCGCCGGCTTAGATTACAGCCGCGGAGATGCCGTCATCATCATTGATGCCGACCTGCAAGATCCGCCTGAAGTCATTGGTAAGTTGATTGAAAAGTGGCGCGAAGGTTACCAGGTGGTTTACGCTGTGCGTACCGAGCGCGAAGGCGAAACCCGCTTCAAGACCGCCACTGCCTCCGCCTTTTACCGCATTATCGATCGAATTACAGATATTCGTATACCGCTGGATACCGGCGACTTCCGCCTCATGGACCGCAAAGTCGTCGATATTATGAAGACAATGCGCGAGAGAAACCGCTTTTTGCGCGGTATGAGCGCTTGGACCGGCTTTAAGCAAGTTGGAGTGGAGTACAAGCGTGAAGCACGTCACGCCGGCGAGAGCAAATACCCACTCAAAAAGATGCTCAAGCTGGCCATGAATGCCGTTACTGGCTTTTCGATGTGGCCATTGGAGCTTGCCACCCGTGTCGGTATCGGCTTGATTGCGCTGGACTTCATCGGCTTGATCGTTGTCATCATCCTGAGTACCGCTGCCGATGTGGATTTTCACGGGCTTGCTACCTTAGGGATTATTATGGTGTTCTTAGCCGGACTAATCCTCACCTTTATGGGGGTTCTGGGAGAATACATTGGCCGCATTTATGATGAAGCTAAAGGCAGACCGCTCTACATCGTGGCTGAAGGCCCAGAAGAACCCTTTAATCCCATCCGTTTAGACCTTCCGCCTGACCGTAAGGCGTAATCTTAAAAAA
>DICP01000091.1:10254-13881 GCA_002417685.1 Candidatus Mesolinea sp. UBA5823 | reverse complement strand
ATCGGCTTGTGGGATTTGCATCCGCTCAATCTTTTCCGTATTACCTGGAAAAACGAGCCTAAACCGAGTGGTGGGTTGTTTGACGGCGTGAATGCGCTAGAATTCCCCCCCAGTCTCACGGGCGTGAGTGCGCGTATCATTGCCTTGGTGGGCAAGTGGTTCCCCACCGGTGCGCATAAGGTGGGGGCAGCTTTTGGCTGCCTGGTGCCCCGCCTGGTTACAGGTCAGTTTGACCCCACACAGCAAAAAGCCGTTTGGCCCTCCACCGGTAACTATTGCCGCGGCGGCGCTTACGATTCAGCGCTGCTAGGCTGTGAGTCCATCGCCATCCTGCCTGAGGGCATGAGCCGAGAGCGCTTTGAATGGCTCAGCAAAATCGCCAGTGAAGTCATCTCCACGCCGGGCAGCGAATCCAATGTCAAAGAGATTTTCGATAAGTGCTGGGAACTGCGCCGCAGCGGCCAGGATTTGATGATCTTCAACCAGTTCGAAGAATTTGGCAACTACCTATGGCATTACGCCATCACTGGCAGTGCCATTACCGAAGTGCTGCAGCAAAGGCTTGGACCCAAAGACACTTATCGCGGGTTTGTCTCCGCCACCGGCTCAGCCGGCACGATTGCTGCGGGCGACTATCTCAAGCAGCAATTCCCAGCCAGCAAAGTGGTTGCAAGCGAAGCGCAGCAATGCCCTACCTTGCTCATTAACGGCTTCGGCTCACATCGCATTGAGGGCATTGGCGATAAGCACGTGCCTTGGATTCATAACGTGCGCAACACCGATTTTGTGGTTGCCATCGATGATCAGGCTGTAGTGAACTTGGCGCGCCTCTTTAACGAACCGACTGGTAGAGAATACCTGATTAATTCTGGCGTGGAAGAAAACTTGGTCACGCAATTAGATTTACTGGGATTCTCGGGTATCTCCAATTTGCTCTCTGCAATCAAATTTGCCAAATATAACGAGCTCACCGGCAACGATGTGGTCGTGACTGTGCTGACTGATTCCATGGAGCTTTACCAAAGCCGTCTGGCAGAAATGCGCGTCGAAAGCGGCCCTTATTCCGCCACACAGGCTGCAGCTGATGATGCCCGTTACCTCAAGGGCCAGCCCATCGATTTTATGCAAGAGCTAAGCTATTACGACCGCAAGCGCATTCATAACCTCAAGTATTACACTTGGGTGGAGCAGCAAGGCAAGACCTACGAGGAAATCCAGGCACAATGGTATGACCCGGACTACTGGACTGAATTGCAAGCGCAGGTACCGCAGATCGATGCGCTCATTGAGGAATTCAACCGCAAAGCTGCGGTAGCCTAAGGCGAAGCCACGGATGCCAACCCAAGCTGCAAGCCATGCTTCTGACCTCGTGCTGGTGGCGGTGATGCCTAACCAACGCGACCTGGAGATTGCGCGTGTCTTGGGTTGGTATCGTATCCCACTCAAAAGCGCCCCCAAAGTGATCTCGGTAGATTACTTAGCCTTTTACCAGACCGGAGCATTCCCGCCGGAAGAACGCTGGCAGATCCGCTGGGTAGCGCCGATCTTGGGGCATGAGCTCACTACGCGTGCTGAGTTGCTGCACGATCAACCTAATCACCCACGCGCTGAAGAGGAATATTTCAAGCTGCAACTCGGTCCCCTGGAGGAATTAGCCCAGCCCATCTCCGCTGGCAGCTGGAAGCGCATTACATTCTTCTACACGACCATGAGCAGAATTTGGCAGGCAGAAAGCCTAGCAGATTTGCCCGTTCACGATGAGGAGCGCAGTGTTTTGTGGCAGTCCTTGCGGGAAAGGGCACTTAAAGCCAATGAGTATCAGGCAGCTGATTTGCCAAACCTGCCGCTCGATCCAACCATATTGACGCTTTTAAGTGGGAAGTGGGGGTAGCAGTTTTCTGAGCTGACAAAAGACGATCCGGTGCCCATTCAACTTAAGGAAGGCGGCAAAATGAAAACATTAATCAAAAATGGAACTTTAGTTACAGCCGAAAGCAGTTTTCAGGCAGATCTCCTCATTGAGGGGGAGCATATTATTCAAATTGCCCCGTCCATCGAAGCTATAGATGCCGAAGTTGTGGACGCTTCTGGGCAGCTTGTCTTGCCAGGCGGGATCGATGCACATGTGCACATAAACTTGCCCATGGGCGAGACGGTTTCCTCCGATGACTATTACACTGGCAGCAAAGCAGCTGCATTTGGCGGCACCACCACAATTATCGACTTTGTCTCTCAGGATGCCGGCAGCTTAGCCGAAAATATTGCCCGTAAACGTGCCGAAGCCGAAGGCAAAGCTGCTATTGATTACAACTTGCACATGAATATCACTCGCTTCGATGAAAGCGTGGCAGAAGAGCTCGCTGATTTGCCCTCGTTAGGCATTCGTTCCATCAAAGTTTTTACTGCCTATAATAACCGCCTGCGTTTAGGCGACGGCGAGATATTCAAAGTGATGCGTATTGCAGGACGGCATGGCTTGCTCACTATGGTACATGCCGAAAATGGTGACGTCATCGACGTCCTGACGGCAGAAGCCTTAGCCCAAGGGCACACGAGCCCGATTTGGCATGCCCGAACGCGCCCCGGGTGGGGCGAAGTGGAAGCCAGCCTGCGCGCCGTTGCCTTGGCAGCTCAGGCAGAAGCCCCAGTTTATATTGTTCATATGAACATGGCGGGTGAAGTCGATCAATTAGCTTATGGGCGAGCGCATGATGTGCCAGCCATGGGTGAAACCTGCCCGCAATATCTGTTTTTCAGCGAAAAGGACTTGGAACGCCAAGATGGCGCTAAGTGGGTTTGCTCTCCGCCGTTGCGCAGCCCTGCCGATCAGGACGGACTTTGGCACGGGATCGAAACCGGCACTATTCAGGTTTTAGCTACTGATCATTGCCCCTTCTTTTACGATGGCACCAAACCAATCCTCTACGAGGGCAAGCTGGTTTCCATCCCGGGCAAGGAGCTGGGTAAAGATAACTTCACCCGGATCCCCAATGGCTTGCCTGGTGTCGGTGACCGCCTGCCAGTCTTTTGGACGCATGCAGTCGGTGCTTGCAGAATCACACCAAATCAGTTTGTCGCACTTACCTCAACGAACCCTGCCCGTATTTTTGGGCTCTACCCACAAAAAGGCTGCTTAGCTGTAGGCTCTGATGCCGACCTGGCACTTTGGGATCCCAACTATGAGCTAACCTATGGTGTGCATGTTGCCCAGCATCGCACAGATTACAACCTTTATGAAGGTTGGCAACTAAAGGGCTTTCCCCGTCAGGTGTTCCTCCGTGGAAAGAGGATTGTCGCGGATCAGCAGTGGTTTGGCAAAGCTGGCAGCGGGCGTTATTTGATGGCTCACCCAGGAGAGATTCTCTGAGTTGAGAGGATCGGCGCCATGCCTATCTTAGTTATCCTTGCGCTTTTATTGGTAAGCTCAGCTGCTATTGCCATTTCGGATGCGCTCAAGCCTAAAGTTTCCCGTTCCTGGATGATTGCTCTGGTAGGAGCAGCTATTTCCTGGTTAGGCGTGCTCTTATTACGGCTTTACCTCCCGACGGATCTCAGCCTATTTGCCTGGCAGCCAGAATCTCTCTTTAATACGCGGCTATTTTTAGAAATTAACTATGATAATTGGCC
>DICP01000091.1:1778-10205 GCA_002417685.1 Candidatus Mesolinea sp. UBA5823 | reverse complement strand
TTCGCTGGTGACCCTAATATGCTTATTTTTGCTTGGGTGCTGGTAGATGCTCTTGAGTTCATTTCTACCTTGCCTAGCAGGCAGTCAAATCACTCTGCTGCCCGCTTGCCAACCGTGTTCGGTGTGCGCATGTTGAGCACGTTGACACTTGCAGCCGGCACAGTTTCTGGTTGGATGGTACAGCCGGGATTTGCGTTGTCCGCAATCCCCTCCCAGGCGGGCATTTTCTTTTTATTAGCTGCTGGCCTCAGGTTGGGTGTGCTTCCGCTCAACCTGCCCTTCTTGCAATCCCCTGAGGAGAAAAATGGACCTGCGTTGCTGCTGAGGCTTTCCCCGGTTGCTTCCAGCTTAGCAGTCATCACCCGATTGCCAGCTAACTTACTTGCCAATCAGCCAGTCTGGTTAGCACTTTTCAAAGTGCTCACCACCGTTGCTGCGCTTTACGCAGCTGGTATGTGGCTCACCGGAAAAAATCAACATGATTCAAGAGCTTACTGGATTATCAGCCTTGCCGCCTTTGCAACCATGTGCGCATTGAATGGCGCAGCACCAGCCAGCCGCGCTTGGGGAACTGCCCTCCTACTGAGTGGCAGCACGCTTTTCCTCTTCGATCCACCAATCCGCCGCATCCGCTTTTTGCCTATTTTGGGTGTCTTGGGCTTCATCGGCTTACCTTATACCTTAGCTGCTTCGGGTTGGGAAGGGTTATTAGGCGCCCCTTTCACTTTTGGCTCCGCACTCATGCTCCTGGCGCACACGATGTTGGTATTAGGGTATTTGCGCTATACCTTTGAGATTACCGGCACTGTTACAGGGCTCGAACGGCATGCCCGTATCACGTATCCCTTGGGCTTGATTTTGATCGTGCAGACGATCGTGATCCTTACGCTCGGTGGCTGGCCTGACAGCCTTACGCTTGGTTTATGGGTGGCAAGTCTTGCCAGCCTGTTATTGGCGGTTTTAATTGCCAGCTTTTACTTTTGGCAAGGCGCCCAGATTTCAGCCCTCATTCAAAAGCAAAACTTCCGTTTTTACCGCTTAGGGAGCGTACTCATCCAAGGGTTTCAAAACATCCTGAGTTTACAATGGCTCTATCAATCGCTTGGCTGGATTTTCAGACAAGCAGCCGCAGTAGGCCTCACTGTTAGCCGGATTATCGAAGGTGAAGGTGGGATACTTTGGTCGCTGGTCTTCCTCGTCATTCTGATTACGCTCTTCCTTGCGGGAGTGCCAACACCATGAACATCTCCTGGCTCTTTATTCCAGCTGGTCTGATGCTTTTGGCAGCAGAGGTTAACCTCACCCGGAGGCAATGGCTGGTAAACTTGATTGCTTTAGCGGCGCAATACCTGGGTATGTTCCTGTTGCTCACCTTAGTGCGACCACCAACACTCGCCGCGATTAAGCTCATCGTTGGTTGGATGGATACATTGGTGCTCTACATCACCTTAGCCTCGGTAGGAGAATTCTATACCCTGAAAGCTCCGCAACGCCTCAGCAGCGGACAGATTTTCCGCTTGTTAGCTGGTCTTTTCATGATCGTCTTCACTATTGTCTTCCTGCCGCAAATTCAAAGCTTGTTTTTGATGGAGGGCAATCAACCCTTGCTGCTTGCTGCAGTGGGCACGATGCTCTTAGGTTTGCTGCAAGTGAGCATGATCTCGGAGCCATTCTATATAATTCTGGGTTTGCTCACTTTCCTTTCCGGTTTTGAACTGCTTTACGCTGCCTTAGAGCTTTCTTTACTGTTGGAAGCCCTTTTCGCCGGCATCAACCTCGGATTAGCGTTGGTTGGAGCTTATTTCCTGGTCAAAGATGCGGAAATCGAGCAGCCATGAGCACACCTTTAATTTGGATTGTCATTCCCATAGGTTTTGCAGGCCTCTTGGCACTCTTGCATAATAAACCCAGGCTCTCAAGCATCCTCACTTGTATTTTTACGCTTGGTTTAGTGGTTCTGGCATTCATATTTCCTAAAGATTTAGCGTTTGTGCTCCCCGACCAACGTATTGAAATTCCAAGTAATTTGGTGATCCTTAACCGCACCTTGCAGATTACTGGTGGAAGCTTAACGATGGTAGCTTTGTTGTATGCAATCACGCTTCTCTGGAACCTGGGTAATAGCGTTTTCAAGGTGAGCATCTGGTTCAACGCGCTTTCATTGGTGATAACAGCTTTATGGGTAACTGTGCTTTCTGTAATCCCTTTTCTTTATGCTGCATTGTTAATCGAGCTGATTGCGTTGCTCAGCGTGCCGCTGCTTTCTCCCCGCGGAAAAAAGACTGACCAAGGCTTGCTGCGATATATCGTTTTCGAAACCTTGGCTTTAGCGCTCATTTTACTTACCGGCTGGATGCTTTCTGGTATAAGCGCAGTGCCAGCTGCCAGCCCTTTACTTGTGCGTGCTAGCATCATGCTCTTGTTTGGCTTTGCCCTTTGGATCGGAGCTTTTCCTTTTCACTCTTGGATACCAATGATCAGCCAGAGCAGTGCTCCGTGGGCAGTGAGCTTCCTTCTCGCGATCATGCAGACAGCACTTTCTGTATTTTTACTCACTTTTTTAGATCAATATGCTTGGCTGCGCAATTTACCACAGGTTTATACCAGTTTACGTTGGTTAGGCGTGATCATGATTACCTTTGGCGGCTTGGCTGCGACATTACAACTGAACCTTGCTCGCCATTTTGGATATCTCATCATAATGGAGACGGGTTACTCGTTGCTCGCGATCAGCCTTGCCCCTCAAGGAGGGCTTCCATACTTAGCTATGCTCCTTTTACCTAGAGTACTCAGTTATTTCCT
Organism: Candidatus Mesolinea sp. UBA5823; assembly: GCA_002417685.1. Classification (GTDB taxonomy): domain Bacteria; phylum Chloroflexota; class Anaerolineae; order Anaerolineales; family Anaerolineaceae; genus Mesolinea. The sequence continues at coordinate 7,403 of DICP01000091.1, read as the reverse complement.
TTGGGGTTGGGCACTTTCCGGAATAAGGCAACTACAGCCGGAAGCTAGTTTTGAGCAGGGCTCACTATCTGGGCTTTACCATACATTCCCGCTGCTGAGCATGAGCATCTTGGTCAGCATGCTCTCATTACTGGGCTTTCCATTGCTGCCACTATTCCCACAGAAGCAAATGCTTTGGCTGCTTGCATCCCAAAACGCTCCTGAAACCATACCTTTCATCATAATAGGCGGGTTGGGAATGCTGGTTGCCATTTTGCGCTTGTTTAGCTTGTTTATCCGCAACGAGAGCAATAACATATCTCCAACTCCCCAGAAAGAACCTGCAAAACTTGTGGTACCCATAATTTTAGTGCTTATCTTGATGTTAACCATAGCTACAGCCCCTCAAGCGATCTTACCGAGCATAATGGAGATTCTTGCGCCATTCACGCATTTATCCATGCCGTAAAGCGAAGTGCAAATACTCAGAATAATTTATAGGTATAATCGTTATATTGAACCATACAGATGGTGATAGTTAGGTGAAAAATGGATGAAATTAGCGTATTAGAACAACTCGAGAAGCGAATCGAATGGCTGGATAATGAACGGCGCAACGATAAAAATAACTTAGCCTCCCTGCAAAATCGTCTGACTGTTTTAGAAGGAGAAAATATTGCCTTGCGGAAACAACTCAAAGAGATGGAAACAGAAATCGTCAAGCTTACATCACAAATTGCCAGCTTTGATAAATACGAAAACCGCATTGAACGTCTGAATAACGACTTGACCAAGCAAATTCGCGATGTTAACGAAAGGGCTGACGTAAATCTCAATGAGTCAGTCAAGCGCCTGAAACTGGAAATTGAAGCTATCCGCCGCTCTGTGAGTGAACTTTATCCATTCACTGAGCAATTTGAACCGATTCGTAATGAACTGAAGACTTACAAAGTGGAAGACGCCCGTCTTGCCCGCCAGATTGAAGAATTAAAAGGGAAGATAGCAGAAGCCACCCGCTTTGATGACGATTACCGCCGCTCGCTGCATCTCTTGGAAGAAAATTTCCGCCAGCAGGGCAAAGTGATCACCGACCTTCAAGGCGAAGTGGTTTCATTGCGCAAACGCTTAGAAGAGACACGCGGCCGCTTTGATAGCTTCAGTGATAGTTTCAAAACATTTGATACCCGCATCACAGAGCTGATGACCTACGAAAGAGACCGCAAGGAAGCCCAGGCTGTCTTCATGGATAAGGTCAATAACTCCTTGCTCGAAAAAGAAAAAGTCTTCAAAACCTGGGAAAAAAGTTTTGAAGAAATCGAGAAGATCAACATTAATATTTCCAGCCAGGTAGAAGATTTGGAGAAAGCCAAAGCCGCTGTGGATAAAGCTATTGCCAGTGTTGATGAAGTTACCCAACGCTTCGAACGGCGTATCACCGAAATCAGCGAAATGCAACGCCTGAGTGACGAACGCTTCCGCCAAGAATGGAGCACTTTTAAATCCGATGACGTCAAGCGCTGGAGCAACTACCTCTTGGCCCAAGAAGAGCAAACCCGCAGCATTAATCAGCACATAACTCAGGCGCAAGAGCAAATTGAAGCGCTTACCGATAACACTGCCAATCTCCAAGAAGATCTAAGCAGGCTCGCTAATGAGACCTTCCAGCATGTTCAATCTGTTCTAACGGCTTATCAGGAATCCATTCAATCCTTAGCTCCCTTAGCGGAGAAGAAAGCTCGGTAAAACCGTGCACATCGTTGGGACTGCCGGCCACGTTGATCACGGCAAATCCACGTTGATTAAAGCCCTTACAGGAGTGCATCCCGATCGCCTCAAAGAGGAAATCGAGCGGGAAATGACAATAGAACTTGGCTTTGCTGCTCTTCAACTGCCAAATGGAGAACAAATCGGCATTGTGGATACACCTGGTCATCGCGATTTCATCGGCAACATGCTGGCTGGTATTGGCGGGATTGACGCTGTGCTGCTGGTAATTGCTGCCGATGAAGGCGTTTCCGCGCAGACGAGAGAACATTTAGCTATCCTCGATCTACTCCAGATCCAAAAAGGCATTATCGTTATCACCAAAACCGACCTAATCAATGATCCAGAATGGCTGGAGCTGGTGGAACTGGAAGCACGTGAGCTGGTGCATGATACAAGTTTGAGCGACGCACCCTTGGTTAAAGTTTCGGCTAAGACTGGCGCTGGCTTGCAGGACCTCATCCAAACAATGGAGCGGGTTCTGGAGGAGACGCCGGTCAAATCAGATTACGGACGGCCACGCCTGCCTATTGACCGCGTGTTCAGCCTGACAGGCTTCGGCACGATCGTCACCGGCACTCTATTAGATGGTACTTTCTCTTTAGGAGAGGAAGTTGTTTGCCTGCCAGCAGGTTTGCATGCTCGAATCCGTGGCATCCAAAATCACAATCAAAAGCAAATGCAATCTCATCCCGGCACACGCACAGCGTTAAACCTTAGCGGTATTGATAAAAGCCAAATTACCCGTGGGGACGTCATTGCTCTACCGGGAAGCTATAAGCCGACCCAGCTGCTCGATGTTTCCTTTCGCTATCTCCCTAGCTTATCCGCTAGTTTTGAGCACAACACCGAGGTAAAGCTCTTCATCGGTGCCTCCGAAACAGTCGCACAAGCCCGTTTGCTCGGTGCCAACCGCCTTGAACCAGGCGAAGAAGGTTTTTTACAATTGAGATTAGCATCTCCTATCGTGGCAGTGCGCGGAGACCGTTACATCTTGCGCTTGCCTTCGCCCTCAGAAACATTAGGCGGCGGAATTGTATTGGATGCACACCCGGCAAAGTTGCACCGCCGCTTCAATGCCGCAGTGCTACAGGAACTCCAGGGATTGCGCAAAGGGAATCCCGCTGAGATTCTCCTTCAGACTCTCACCGGATTAGTAGTCAGCACGGTGGCTGACCTCCAGCAAAAAATCGGTTTTGAAGAAAATCAGACTCTCGCCCTTTTGCAAGAACTCGTGCAGAACAGCCAAATTATTGTCCTAAAGCCAGACTCGAATCCGCAAAAAAGCCTGATCATCACGACCTCCAATTGGGAAAAGTTGGAACAAACAATACTGCAAACTTTGCAGGCTTATCACCAAGCGCATCCGCTCCACCTTGGGATGGCACGAGAAGCCTTACGCAGCCAGCTCGAACTCACCCAGGCTGCTTTTGATGCAGTTTTGAGCCGATTAATAAACACAAACCTGATCGAGGAGCACGGGGCACTGATAGCCAAGGCTGGCGATACCATCAGTTTTACACCTTCACAGCAAGCACAGGCAGACATACTACTCGAAAAATTCAAAGCTGCGCCATACACACCTCCGGACGTTACAGAAGCCAAGGCACTTGTTGGCGAGGAATTACTCCAAGGGATGATTGCTCATCAAGATCTCGTCCAGGTTTCAGAGCAAATTGTATTTACCCCTGCCGCCTTGGCGGAAATGAGCGCCTGGGTGCAGTCCTACCTGCAGGAGCACGGCATGCTAACTTTGGCTGAGTTTCGCGATCACTTTCAGACCAGCCGAAAATACGCCGTAGCGGTCTTGGAATATCTGGATGAAAAAGGCGTCACCAAACGAAAAGGCGATGCAAGAGTTCTAAATCGGATAAAATAAGCGCATAAAAATTTCAAGAATAGGAGAGAAACATGACTTGGAAAATATTGATCACTGATGGCATAGAAAGCGCCGGCAAGGAAATCCTCACTCAAGAATGCATCGTAGACGATAAGAAAGGTATCGAAGCAGCTGAGCTACTGCAGATCATCCCAGAATATGACGCAGTCATCATCCGCGGGCGCACCAAAATGACCGCTGAAGTCATTGCTGCCGCGAAAAAACTGAAAGTTATCGGGCGAATGGGCGTCGGTGTGGATAATATTGACCTCAAGGCAGCCCAAGCCCTCCAGATTTCTGTGGTTAATGCTGCTGTCGCCACCACCCAAGCAGTTGCCGAATTAACATTGGGCTTTATGTTCGCGCTCGTGAGGGAGATCCCCCGCGCGGATGCGAGTATGAAGGCTGGTCAGTGGCTCAAGAAGGAATTTAACGGCGCAGAACTTTTTGGTAAAACTCTCGGGATCATTGGTTTTGGCAATATCGGCTCAACCGTTGGAAAATACGCCCAAGCTTTGGGGATGAACGTTTTAGCATTCGACCCCTTCCGAGATCAAGCCAATATCATTGCCCAAGGTGCCGAATGTGTAAGCTTCGATGAACTTTTGAGCCGCTCGGATATGATCAGTATCCATGCACCCTACAAAGAGCAAAATCATCACTTTATCAGTGATAAGGCTTTTGCTAAAATGAAAGATGGCGTCTTTTTGGTAGATGCAGCCCGTGGCGGACTTGTGGACGAAGAGGCTCTGTTGCGTGCACTGGAAAGCGGCAAAGTCCGCGGCGCAGCTCTGGATGTGTATGAGAAAGAGCCCCCAATTACTTGGGACTTAGTAAAGCACCCCAGGGTTATTGCTACGCCTCATATTGGCGCTCAGACCAAAGAAGCTCAATGCCGCGCCGCGGTCGATATTTCGACCGAGGTACTGAATGCACTCGATGGTAAACCTCTTCGTTGGAAAATTTGCTAATAACTCAATAGGATAATCATGAGCACAGAAGAAAAACTAAATCAACTTCGCCGCCTGACTGCGGAATTAGCTAATCTCGGTGGTATCCAAGCTCTGCTCGATTGGGACCAACAGGTCAATATGCCCCGCGGTGGAATGGAAGACCGCAGCGCACAAGCTGCTCTCGTTGCTGGCATAATGTATGATCGCGCGACCTCTCCCCAATTAGGCACACTGATCGAAGATCTCGCCAGTGAGATTCCAGACATCAATGCAGATGATGACCTTGCGCGGGAAATCAAGGTAGCCAAACGTGATTTTGAGCATATTTCTCGCATCCCCCGCGAGAAATTGATTGAGTTTGTTATGGTCACATCGCAAGCCCACGAAGTTTGGGTCCAAGCTCGCCAGAATAATGACTTTGCTAGCTTTGCTCCGCACCTGACCCGCATCGTCGAAATGCGCCGGGAACAAGCTGAGCTTTTCAAGCCTTATGACCACCCATATGACCCTCTTTTGATGGAATATGAACCCGGGATGAAAACAGCCGAGGTGAAAGCCATTTTCGATGCCTTGCTCCCCAAGCAGGTGGAACTCCTCCAGCGGATCGCACAAGCCGAGCAGGTCGATAACAGCTTTATCAGGCAGAAATATGACTTTGATTCTCAAGAGAAATTTGGACGCTTTATAGCTACGCGCATGGGGTATGACTGGAACCGCGGACGCATGGATCTGGCTCCTCACCCGTTTACCACCAGCTTTGGCTATGGCGATGTGCGCATCACCACGCGCTATCTAGAGACAGACGGCATGTCCTCCCTCTTCAGCACTATGCACGAAGCTGGTCATGCGCTTTACGATCAGGGTTTAGATCCCAAGTACCGCAACACCAGCTTAGGACGTCCTACTTCCTTAGCCGTGCATGAGTCCCAATCGCGTTTCTGGGAGAACCTTATCGGCCGCTCGGAAGCTTTCTGGCAGTTCGCCTTCCCCATCGTGCAAATGCTCTTCCCAGAACACTTAGCCAACCTCAGCCTCGACCAGTTCTACCGT
>DICP01000091.1:0-1756 GCA_002417685.1 Candidatus Mesolinea sp. UBA5823 | reverse complement strand
ACCTATAACCTGCACATTATGCTACGTTTTGAAATCGAAACTGGCCTCATGGAAGGCAAACTGCAAGCCAAGGATCTGCCAGAGATCTGGAACAGCCGTATGCAAGCATATCTAGGTGTTACCCCGCCGGATAATAGCAGCGGTGTGCTGCAGGACGTCCACTGGTCCGGTGGCATGATTGGTTACTTCCCTACCTACGCACTGGGCAATTTGATTTCCGCCCAATGGTGGGAAAAGATGGTAGCTGATCATCCCGACATGCCTAATGAAATCGCAGCCGGCAACTTCGCACCGGTATTGGCTTGGATGCGGGAAAATGTACACCGCTACGCTTCCCGCTATGACCCGCAAGATTTAGTTCAAAAGATTACGGGTTCACGCATTAACCCCGAGCCATATATGCGGTATTTGGAGCAAAAGTACAGCCAAATTTACCAGCTGTAGCTCTTCTCTTGAAAACTCTTCGTTAATAAACACGGCTGCTACTCGCAGCCGTGTTTTTATCCAGTGAGTTTCTATGGACCAGCGGTCACTCCAAAATAGTAAGCTGGATCGGTCGGCGTCTTGCCAGAAGGGTCTACTACATACACCCAATCTCCAAGCTCAGCCCAGGCGTAAAGCCAGTTAGCATCGCCAGGTGCTAAGTTCACGCAGCCGTGCGATTGGTTATAACCTAACATAATTGGCCAATAAACGCCATGAATCGCCCTGGTGTCGTCATAATACATCGTCCAAGGTACGGCTTCGAGGTAATAATAATCGGAGCGGTCAGCCCGTGTGGCGCCGAACATGGGGCTGGCTTCGTAGCGTTCGTAAATTTGGAACAAACCTGGCCGTGTATACATCGGCGGCAACCCGGTCGAAACGAGAGTGGCAAAAACTAACTCGCCATCCTCGTAAGCAGATAGCGTAAAATTGGCTAAGTCAATTTTGATCCAACGGTCGCCTGTCACGCCTTCTGGTTTAGTTGTGTCCACAATCACCCGTCGGGTTTTATGCGAAGAAACCCACGCATTCGGTCCAATGAGGTACCATTCGTAGCCGTCTGCCTGAGCGACCTGATAAATCTGAATAAGTTCGTACTTGGCAACAGATTTGCCTGTTTTCGGGGAATTGTAACCCGGTGCCGAGTAGATTTCTGCTTCATCAACCGCCCAGCCAAAATCATTTTCCGGTGTGTGCGAAAAAACCAAACCTTGGAAGCGGATCCAAGAATAGACCGGTTTGGCTTGCACCCATTCACCGCTTTCCAAGCGAACAAATGCCTTGCCATCAACTTCAACCTGGTCAATCATCGCTACATAGCGCGATTCTCCAGCGGGAATGGTGCGACGAGGCGTGCCGCCGCCACGGGCGTCATCCAAGCTGGCATAAACTGGTAAAGGCTCGGCACTGTTGAGTTCCACTCGCGCCACACGCACAGGTAATTCAGTAAGCTCAATGTTTGGCGAAGCTGCCGGAAGCTCTTTTTGCGGGTAAGGAATTCCCATTGCGCGAATTTGGCTTACCGACTCAGATGCGCCTAATGGCAGGCAGTTTGTTGGTGCGTGGGGGTAAAACCCCGGCAAGCATAAGGGGAGGTTGTAATAAGGCGTGTCCGTCCCGCTAAACGCGCTGGCGCGCTCAACCAGAAAGACGCTACCTAATATCAATATTAAGCCAATCCCAAGTATCAGGCAAACATGTTTTCGGTTCACAAGGTTATTATACCAATCAACCTGTAGTTGAATGAGAGTGTTGAAAAACATTGGTTAAT
>DICP01000067.1 GCA_002417685.1 Candidatus Mesolinea sp. UBA5823 | reverse complement strand
ATTACATCCAAATTTTTCAAAGTTAAGAATTTCAATATGCCCTCACCCTGCCCTCTCCCAGCTCCGAATCACATTCGTTTTTCAGCGTCAATCCGCTGGGAGAGGGTGGTTCTTTTGCAGGCGGGGGCGGCCGCCCCCGTCTGCACATCTTTCCCCTCCCCAGCGTCTCTTTTCAGTGAAAAAATTTCCGCTCGATGCTGGGGAGGGGAATCAAAGGGGTGGGGGTTGCAGTTTATGAATATAATTTGATCTTCTTAAATATAAAGTTATTTTTTTTAATGTTCTGGACATTTTCAACACCCTCTAATGAGGAAAAAAGTGGGGAAATTAATCAAAAAAATACCTACTGGAAATATTTAAAAAATTTCCAATTACAAAACGCTTGCAAATTTCCAAATTTATGATAATATACAGAAGCTTAAAGAGCAATACTTTTCGATGCGAAAAGTGGGTGTGTCCCACTTTTCTTTGTATATGAACTAAATAAAGTAAGAGGAATATGAAAAGCGAGTTTGCCTTAGCCTTTAATGAGGTTTTAGAAGATAAACAGCTTCCACGCGAAGTGATCCTGAGTGCCTTGGAATCGGCGATGATTGCCGCATACCGCAAATCGATGGGCGCCTCTGCTGCGCAAAACATCAAAGTCAATATTGACTTGGATAGCGGCAATGTGCAAGTCTTTGTCGAGAAGGAAGTCGCTGAATCGGTCTTAGACCCGCGTACTGAGGTTACCTTAGAAGAAGCGCGCAAGTTTGATCCCGAAGCTCAAATTGGGGATTTGGTCATGGTCGAGTCGACCCCTGCGGATTTTGGGCGTATTGCCGCTCAAACTGCCCGTCAGGCTATCCAACAAAAAATCCACGACGCTGAGAGAAATCAGCAGTTCGAGTATTTTAGCAAGCAGGTTGGTGAGATTGTCAGCGGCGTGGTACAAGCAGTAAATTCGCGGCAAGCAACTATCGGGCTGGACCTCAAAGCTGAAGGCATCATGGAACGCAAAGACATGATCCCTGGGGAGCGCTTCCGCATCCATGAGCGCATCCGTGCTTACCTTTATGAGGTTACTAACTCTCCTAAGGGCTTACAGATCAAACTTTCGCATACTCACCGTAACTTTTTGCGGCGGTTGCTCGAAAACGAAGTCCCGGAAATTTATCATGGCATCGTTGAGATTCGTTCGATTGCCCGTGAACCTGGTCAGCGTGCTAAGGTAGCAGTCTCTGCTACGCAATCTGGCATCGATCCGGTGGGGGCATGTGTCGGTCAGCGCGGCGTACGCATTCAGGCAATTGTTAACGAACTGCATGGCGAAAAAATTGATGTCATCGAATGGAGCAGCGATCCAGCAGTGTTTATCTCCAAAGCGGTCAGCCCTGCAAGAGTGACTGGGGTTTACCTCAATCATCCTGATGGAGAGAATAAAACTGCAACGGTTGTGGTACCTGAAGACCAGCTCAGCCTTGCCATCGGCAAAGAAGGCCAAAACGCACGTTTAGCCGCCAAGCTTACCGGCTGGCGGATTGATATTATGAGCGTGAGCGAAGCTGCAAGCAAAGCCCTGGTTAAGCTGCACGAAGATCCATCCTTAGCCGAATTGGCACAGCAGGAGGCTGAAACGGTTGTCCGCGTGCAAGAACTGCTGAAGAAGAAGGAAGAAGGCGGAACGTTAACGCTTGAGGAAACCTCCTTCTTGGCGCGCTTTGTGGACCGCGTTCAGCGGCATGGCGAGGCTATCCGCAGGGAAGAAGATGCAGCGGAACAAGCCCGCATCCAAGCGGTGAAAGAAACGATCGACCCACGCGCTTTTGATATCTCGATAATGGATGTCCCTCTCAGGGAGCATACGATTTTTATCCTGCAGGAAGCTGGCATAGAAACTTTAGGGGATTTGATGCTTACGGCAAAGTTAGATCCCGATGAGATTCTTGGTTACAACGGTATTGGCCCAAGAACATTCGAAGAAATTATGGAGTTAGTCAATACATACAAGTTTCCAGAAGAAGCACCAGCCGAAGTTTTAGAGCTAACCCCTGAGGAAACACAGGAAACCCTCACTGAAGTTGCTGAGCCTGTTGTGGAGGTTGAGCCGCGAGCAGAAACCGAGCTGCCTGAAGCAGTAGATGCCACTATAACAGAATCAGAGCCTGAACAGGCTGTAGAGCTTGAATCAGAAGAAGTTGAGGAAAAGAGTTTTGAGGAACTCTTCAACATGGATACCTTGCTGCGCAGTAAAGAAATCCGGAAGGTTGCTCCTGAGGATGAAGAGCTCATCGGCCCGCGCACGGGTAAGAAGGCGAAAGGCAAGAAGAAAAAGGGACATACCGTAGAATACGACCCCGACAAAGATGAATCCTTTGTGCGATACAAACATCGCAAGGAAGACGGTTGGGATGAAGATTGGTAAGTTGAAAGCTAAACATTAGAGCAGAGAAAAGGTGGCAGCAAAAAGCAAAAGCAAACCAAAGCACATTCCGCAACGCACTTGCGTTGGATGCCGGCAAGTTTTGCCCAAACGCAACCTCATCCGTGTGGTTCGCACTGAAGAAGGCGTAAGGATCGACCCCACGGGGAAACTTGCCGGAAGAGGGGCTTATCTACATGATGCGAAACGTTGCTGGGAGCAAGGGCTGAAAGGCTCACTTGCTAATGCTTTACGCACTTCAATCTCTGAGCAGGATCTGGTCGCATTGACTGCGTACATGGATGGTTTACCTGAAGAAGCACCGGAAGAAGAGGGTGCTCCTCAGGCAAGAACAAAAATTAAGGAAGAATGACCATGTAACGCCTTCCCGGCTCAGCTCATAGATTTGCACGTGACGTTGCCACCTAAATCGAACAGAAAAAGTGAGGTGGATTATGAGCAATGACGGGAAGAAAACAATAACACTCCCATATAGTATGAGTGTACGCGAGCTGGCGAATGAACTTGATACCAGCGCTGTTCAGGTCATCAAGATTTTGATGTCTAACGGCGTGATGGCGAACATTAATCAGCAGATTGATTTTGATACGGCGGCAGTCGTTGCCACCGAATTGGGGTATACACCTCAGGTTCAACAAGAGGAAGAGGTCAAGGAAGAAGAGACTGGCGAGGTGCCTCTTTGGCGCCGTGTAATCCTTGAAGAGGACCCGGCAAAGTTGGTAAATCGACCCCCGGTAATAACCATCCTTGGGCATGTTGACCATGGGAAGACCACCTTGTTGGATGCCATCCGGCATACCAACGTAGCTGAAGGAGAGGCGGGCGGCATTACCCAACACATCGGCGCCTATCAGGTTACGCACAAGGGGCGGTTAATTACTTTCTTAGATACCCCCGGTCACGCTGCATTTACTTCTATGCGCGCACGTGGTGCGCAAGGTGCGGATATCGTTGTGTTGGTGGTGGCAGCTGATGACGGAGTGCAACCACAAACCCGAGAAGCGGCTAACCATGCTAAAGCGGCAAAAGTGCCGATTATCGTTGCACTCAATAAAATTGATAAATTAGATGCCAACCCCGATCGCGTCAAGCGGCAATTAGCTGAAATCGGCTTGCAGCCAGATGAATGGGAAGGGGACACGTTTGTCGTACCGGTCTCAGCTAAGACGAAGCAAGGTCTGGATGACCTGCTGGAAACGATCTTATTGGTGGCAGACAGCATGTTGATCAAAGCAAACCCCAAGGGAAAGTGCATTGGCACCGTGGTTGAAGCCAGGTTAGAGAAAACGACCGGTCCAATGGCAACGCTTTTGGTGCAAAATGGGACATTAAAGGTTGGCGACGTTGTTGTGGCTGGCGAGAGCTGGGGTAAGATAAAAGCGATGTTCGATCAGCGTAACAAACGCATAAAGGAAGCCCCACCTTCCACACCAGTAGTAATCATGGGTTTAGATCAACTGCCTGAGGCTGGGGATCTCTTCCAAGTGGTTTCCAACGAGAAAGAAGCCCGCCAAATTGTTGCCGAACGCATTGCCCAACGCGAAGCTAAGCGCAGCGCCAAGCGTGCTACGCTTGAGGAACTGTTTGCGCGTTTCAAATCCGGCGAAACTAAAGAGCTTCGCCTGATCTTAAAGGCGGATGTTTATGGATCTTTAGAGCCAATTGTCAACTCTTTAGAAGAGTTAGGCAAAAAAGAAAAAGACATGCTCATCAATGTGCTGCATGCTGAAACCGGAAATATTACGGAATCTGATGTAATGTTAGCTGCCGCTTCGGAGGCAATTATCTTAGGCTTTAACGTAGAAGCTGACCAAGACGTACGCCACTTAGCAGAAAATGAAGGCGTATCCATCCGTATTTACAACATCATCTATCGATTATTGGAGGATGTGGAAAAAGCGCTTAAAGGTTTACTTGAGCCGGAAATGGTCGAGAAAGTCATTGGCAAAGCAGAAGTTTTAGCCATATTCAAGATTTCTAAAAGCAACGTGGTTGCTGGATGCCGGGTTATTGAAGGAGAAATTCGGCGGAATGCCTCTGTGCGCGTCATCCGAAACGATCAAGTCATTCATACTGGTGAGGTTGCTTCGCTGAAACGTGAAAAAGACGACGTGCGGGAAGTGCGCGCAGGCATGGAGTTTGGGATAGCCATCAAGAATTTTAACGACTTTAAGATAGGCGATGTTATCGAATGTTTTGTAATGGAACAATTTGGCGGTTAACGCCATCTAAGATTGATGAGAGGTAAAGATGCCCTCACCTTTAAGAATGAAACGCATTAATGACCGCTTTAAAGAGGTTCTTTCAGTGATCTTGTTGACCAAAATCGCAGATCCGCGGTTAGCGGATGTCTCCGTTACCGATGTCAAGGTAGATCGGGAGCTAGATTATGCCAATATCTATGTTTCCGCTCCACAGGGGCGCGTGCGCGAAAAAGAGGTTCTAGAAGCCTTGAACCATGCGGCAGGCTTCATAAAATACGAATTAGCCAATGAGATTGATTTACGGATTATGCCAAAGCTGCGCTTCTTTTGGGACGTAACCCCGGAGCGGGCAGACCGTATTGACACGCTTTTAGCACTGCTGCGAGAAGAACCCAAGGCGGATGAGCCGACCACAGAAAACCCAAGCGATGTGGGCGAGGCGAATGGATCAGCAGATTAGCGCTTTACTCAGCCAAGCGCACTCAGTGGCGCTGGTCTCACACATCCGCCCGGATGGGGATGCAATTGGCTCGCTGCTGGGTATGGGGTTAGCCCTATTGCATGCTGGCAAGAAAGTCCAAATGGTTTTGCAAGACGGGCTGCCCGAGAAATATAACTTTTTGCCAGGGTCAGAGTTGGTCCAACGTAGGATCGAGTCGCCATTTGATACGCTGATCGTGGTGGATTGCAGTGATCTGGAGCGTACCGGTGTAATTTTGCAAGGGCAAAATCAACCGGACTTAGTTATTGACCACCATAAAACCAATAGAGATTTTGGCAGAATCAACTATGTTGAGCCGCAAGCGGTGGCAACAGCTGCGATCTTAGCTGAGAAATTTCCCGTTTGGGGGCTTGAAGTTGATGAAGAGGTGGCTTCCTGCCTGCTCACTGGCATTTTAGGGGATACTATCGGCTTTCGCACAACCAATATGAACCCGAACGCTCTGCGCATTGCCGCAGACCTCATGGAAAAAGGCGCTGACCTAGCGACGATCTATCAGAAGACGCTGCTTTCGCGTTCCATTGCTGAGTTGCGTTATTGGGGGCAGGGTCTAATCAATATCCGCTATGAAGATGGATTGCTTTGGACAACCCTAACGCTTGATGATAGAATTAAGGCTGCCTATCCGGAAAATGATGATGCAGATTTGATTAACTTGCTTAGCTCAGCCGCTGATTTTTTCGTCGTGGTATTATTTATCGAGCAGGCAGATGGTAGAGTGAAAGTAAGTTGGCGTTCAACAGAGGGCATAGACGTCTCGCAGGTTGCGTTTGAATTTGGAGGCGGGGGCCATGCCGCTGCAGCTGGTGCAGATATCGTTGGAAGTTTAGATAAGGTTGTTGAGTTAGTCCTTTCAAAAACAAAAAAACTATTAGGAGATCGAAGGGTAAATTAAATCTCTCGAAAAGTGAGTTCCTATGTCAGAAGATTTCATGCGAGATAATGTAAATTTGGCGAGTAATGTCTCTGGTGTATTAGTCATCGATAAACCCACTGGAATGACATCACACGATGTTGTTCAAATTGTGCGCAATGGCACACATATTCGCAGAGCCGGGCACACTGGTACGCTTGACCCGCGGGCTTCAGGCGTGTTGGTTGTCTTGGTTGGCCCAGCGGTGCGCTTGAGTGAATTCATTTCAGCCTCAGAAAAGCGTTATCAGGCTGTATTGCGATTAGGTTTAACCACGGATACCTATGATATGGATGGCAACGTGCTTATGAGCTCTCCGGTGAACATCTCCTATGAAGAATTGGAAGAAACCCTAAAAACATTCATTGGAGAGTTTGACCAGATTCCGCCGGCATATTCTGCAATCAAGATCAATGGGGAAAAAGCCTACGAACGTGCACGCCGCGGGGAAGAGGTGGAGATGGAACCACGCAAGGTGCGCGTAGATAGCATAGAATTGCTCGATTGGGAATCGCCAGAAGCTATTATTGATATTCAATGCTCATCTGGCACCTATGTGCGCTCCTTGATCCATGACTTAGGCGAAAAATTGGGCTGTGGTGCTACCTTGGTTGGCTTGCGCCGTACAAAAAATGGGCGTTTTAGCTTACGCGATGCAGTGTCCTTACGCCGCTTGCAGGAAGCTTTTGTCAATGGCGATTGGTACCGTTTTCTCATCCCCGCTGCAGAAGCACTGGGGGATTGGTATACCGTTGAGCTGACTTTAGACCAGGTCGATCAGGTTCGACATGGCCACCGCGTGCCGGCTATTGAAGACGTACCAACCGATACGATTGCCAGAGCTGTAAGCGAAGAAGGCGAGCTCGTTGCATTGGTAGAATATGACGCCGAGGCGCATGAGTGGCAGCCACGCAAGGTCTTTTTCCAATAAAACTTAACTTCTAAAGAATGAATAACCTCAGCTGACTTGACGTACGCGGGGTTATTTTTTTGAAAATTGACTGAGGATTATTTGACAAGATTTTATGAAAATTGGCCAGAAAAGCTCACGGAGCCGCTATGGATTACCATCGGTAACTTTGATGGGCTGCATCTCGGGCACCAGGCATTACTCTCTCGCCTCAGGTCTTTAGCTCAGGCACAAGGAGCTCAATGTGGTATGCTCACCTTTTGGCCCCATCCACGTGTCTTCTTTCAAGGAATTGGTGGTCCGTTTTACTTGACCACAAAAAGCGAAAAGCAAGAATTACTTAATCATTCTAATTTGGACGTAGTCATCACGCTTGAATTTAATCAAGCGTTTGCCGACCTTTCAGCAGAGGCGTTTTTTGATTTGCTGACCAGCCGTATAAATCTGCAAGGCTTGTTAGTAGGAGAAAACTTTGCCTTGGGTAAAAACCGTAGTGGAACCCTGGATGTGATTCAGCAGATTTGTGCCGAGCGGGGCATTCAGCTTGAAATATTCCCGCCTTTCCACTTGGATGGGGAACCGGTCTCATCTGCACGCATCCGTAACGCGCTAGAGAAAGGCGATGTGGAGCAAGCTGCGCGGCTGCTTGGCCGGCTTTACTTTGTGCGTAGCCAAGTTATCGAAGGTAAACGCCTTGGCTCAAAGCTTGGCTTCCCAACAGCTAACCAATTAGCACTGGAGCAGAAGATTCTCCCGAAGTATGGTGTTTACGCTACTTATGTGCGCTGGAATGGCGAACGCTATCAAGGTGTGACCAGTGTGGGTGTGCGCCCGACCTTTGAAGAAAGCGGGCAGCCTAACATCGAGACGCTGCTATTGGATTTTACTGGTAATATTTATCATGAAGAGTTAACTGTCGAGTTTGCGCATTTCATCCGCGAGGAAATTAAGTTTGCGAATGCGCAAGAGCTTATTGACCAGATCGAGCAGGATAAAATTATTGCCAGGAGGCTGCTAAGTGATGAATCTTACCCGCAGAGTCTACCCTCTCAGCCCCAGTCAGCTCAACGCTGAAACTATAGCTGTCACCTTCGCGAAGACTTCACGCTCACCAGAGCCTTTTGATGTGATTGCCGCTGAGCTTGATGCAGAAAAGTCCGCCAAATTTAGTGAAAAGTGGATTGTCGGTTATGGACATTCCAGTGTGGCGGAGCATGCAGTTCTCCATTTAGCCCTCGAAAATGTCTCCCGATTAGCCATCGAAACGATTGAATCCAACCGTTTAGCTTCCTATACTGAAAAATCAACGCGTTATCAGGAGTGGAATCCTGAGGCTTACGTGGTGCCGCCCGAAATTGCAGGCCGCCCATATGAAAGCCGGTATCGAGAAATTGTTTCCAAGCTCTTTGAGACTTATGCAGAAGCCTTGCAGACCTTGCGCACTTGGAGCCAAACAAACACCCCTCGTC
Source organism: Candidatus Mesolinea sp. UBA5823 (assembly GCA_002417685.1). GTDB lineage: Bacteria > Chloroflexota > Anaerolineae > Anaerolineales > Anaerolineaceae > Mesolinea. The sequence goes on along the minus strand of DICP01000067.1, from coordinate 7,960 downwards.
AAGGGGGTGAGGGTGAAAAATCCTGGCAAAATCGTGCACGTACTCAGGCGATAGATGTGTGCCGCTTCTTGCTGCCGGCCGCCTCGCTGGCAAATGTGGGCGTAACCATTAACGCGCGAGCGTTAGAGTATGCCATCCGTAAGCTGCTTAGCTCAGAGCTGCAAGAGGTGCGTGAGATTGGCGCAGAAGTCAAAGCCGTGGCAACGCAGGAAGTGCCCACGCTGGTGAAGTATGCTAACCCAATCCCTTCATTAATGTCTATTCGAGAGCGATTAAGCACTAAAGAAACACCCGCAGCATTTAACTCCTCCGCGGCTTGGTGCCGGCTGCTCAAGGTGGAACCGGAGGGCGAAGAGCAAGTGCTGGCGGCGGTGCTTTACCGTTTTGGCAGTCAAAGCTATGCTGATTGCTTGGATCAGGTGCGCCGCATGACCGAAGCTGAAAAAAGCGCGCTGGTAAACGAAATCTTTGCAGAAATGGGACCATACGATGTGCCCTTGCGCGAACTGGAATATGCTACCTATGATTTCGACCTAATCATTGACCAAGGTGCCTATTTTGAGCTCAAGCGCCACCGCATGATGACGCAAACTGCGCAGCATCTTTCCACCCGCTTGGGTTATGCCATCCCCAAAGCGATCAGCGAGGCAGGTTTTGAGCAGCCCTACTGCCAGGCTATGGACTTAGCGGCTGCGGCTTATGAGGAATTAGCAGCTTGGAACCCTGCGGTAGCAGCGTATGTGGTCCCCAACGCTTTCAATCGGCGGGTGCTCTGCCGTCTGAACATGCGCGAGTTATTCCATTTAGCACGCTTGCGCTGCAGCCCTAATGCACATTTCTCTATGCGGCGGGCAGCGCGTGCTATGGCGGAGAGCATGCAATCAGTGCACCCTAACTTTTGGGCTAAAATTAACCTCTCGGAAGAGGAGACCTCTCAGTCGATTACTGCGAAATATTTCAGTGAAGTGGCAGCAATTCCGCTGATATACCAATAAAAAAACCTCTGAGAACCTGACTGAGGTATGATTGACGCAAACTAAAGCACAACTAATAAAATAAAGCCTACCTAATTGAAAGGATGCGAGCACGATGAAAAGACAACTAAACCTTAGTTTTGTAATCCTCTTAGCAATAACAATGCTGCTGAGTGCCTGTGGAGCTGAGACTGAAACATCCACAACGGCAATTAACATCCCAGCAGTTTCCATTGGGCAAGCTACGGAGTCAAATGAGACTTACCCAGTGGGTGGAGCAGAATCAACGTATCCAGCGGGATCCGTGGCGACTGAAGCCCCCAACACTTATCCAGCTGAAGGCACGGGGCAGATGAGTGAGACGGAAATCGAAGAGTTGCTCAAAGAAAAGCTTGATGGGCATCACACCCTTGAGTGGGTGCTATCCTTTGATAAAACCTACGAAGAATGGGAGGAACTGCTTTCCGATCATCATGGAGTCACCTTTACTCCTGAGGAAAAAGATCAGGTCATTCAATACCTGATGAGCCACTAATCTAACGGATCACTTCTAAGCAAGTGTACTTACAGCCTGAAAAAATTCAGGCTGTTTGTGTTAATTTAGGCCAAAATTAGCGAAAACTAAATATTCGGCGTTACAATAAAGCGAACAGATTGGCTTGCTTATCTGCGAGACACAATTTACATCATAAGAAGGAGAAAGCATGACTACGCATTTCTATCTCTCATTACTCCCCGAAGCATTAATTGTCTCTATGCTCGACCCTGAAGAATTTGGAACTTACTATGCTGTGGGTTCAGCTAAGAAGTCCCGTGGGCAGGCAATGTTTTTTGAAGTCGATCCAACTTTTAGGCATCCTTATTTTCGCATCGAAGAAGCACTAAAGCGCTGCCTTCCTCATGAAGACGGTTCCCCCAAGGCTTCCATCTATGTTTCGGTTTACCGTGTACTCGAACATGTTGACATCGATGCGCTCATGGATCTCTACCTTACCACGCAGGATGGCAGAACGCTTGGGCTGAAATCTTCCGATCAGTTGCCACCAGCAGACGAGGGTTTACACCTCTATCAGGAAATTGTTCCCGTTTCACCCTTGGTGGTCAGCCGGCTGGACCCTGTATCTTTTTATGAACTTATCGTCAAAACGCCAACCTCACTGATTACTGTACCAGCGATTACTTTCGTCGAATTGCAATTAGGAGAATTAGCCAATGACCCTGAAATGGGCTTGGTTGAAAACCTGCCTTATTCTAATATCGACCATTTGAGGCAGTGCCTTTCAGATGTAAAGACGAAATTCGTTTCCACTAAGATGGTCGACCGCACGCATTCGCCAGTGGTGCCTTACCGCTGCGTCAAGAACGGCTTTTTTGTCGGGAATACTGAAAAGTTACGCTACTACCCGATGCCTTCTGCAGAAACTCTACGCACCGAAAATTATCGCTGGTTCCGGTCTGCCAGCATGTAGTAAACATCTCACTGAATTTATAAAACAGAGGAGTCTGATATCTTATGAATTACACAACTTGGATTTACATTGGAATTGTTGGCGGGGTGATATCGATAGGCGTTGCGATATATCTTTACTTTTGGGTGATGCGTCAAAACAGAGGAAGTGAGAAAGCGCAGGAAGTTTCCTCTTGGATTAGAAGTGGCGCGAATACATACCTGCGGCGCTTGTATACAGCCCTGGCTATTCTTGCTGTGATTATCGGCGTCATCATTGCCCTGATTTTTAGCTTTAACTTCGAAAATATCGGCACGACGGGCATCGTCGTTGATCCGAAAAACGGCATACAAATGGCAATTTCGTTTGTGGTTGGGGCACTCTGCTCAGCTGTGGCTGGCTATATGGGCATGCGTGTTGCAGTGGAAGCCAATGTACGTACGGCTACCGCGGCAGAGCAAAGCTTGGATAGCGCCTTTAGAATTTCCTTTTATGCCGGCTCGGTGTTGGGTTTAGCTATGGTTGGCTTAGCTGTGATTGGCATGAGCGTAATCTTCTTGGTGACTGGGCAAGCACATGCTGTTTTAGGCTTCAGCTTTGGTGCTTCAACTTTGGCTTTGTTGGCTAAAGCTGGCGGCGGAATTTACACTAAAACCGCTGATATTGCGGCTGACCTGGTCGGCAAGGTCGAAATTGGTATCCCTGAGGATGACCCCCGCAACCCAGCAGTGGTCGCAGATAACGTAGGCGACAATGTTGGTGATGTGGCTGGCATGGGTGCCGATATTTTTGATAGTTACGTAGCTAGCACAGTGGCTGTGATGCTTTTAGGGGCTTCTTTTGCAGAAACGCTGCAGTACCAATACACCGTCATCCCGCTTATCCTGTGCACGTTGGGTGTGTTTGCTTCACTTTTAGGTATTCAATTTGTGCGTGTGCGCGAAGGTGGAAAGCCGGGCGCGGCGCTCAACCGGGGCACCATAATCACCTGTATCATTTACATTGCTATGCTGCTTGTTTTAGTATTCTTGGGGCATGTTAATATGGCAATCTTTTGGTCAGCGTTTGTCGGCATCGTGGCAGGCGTGCTCATTGGGTTTACCTCCGATTATTTTACCAATGACCAACACAAACCCGTGCAACAAACCGCTAAAGAATCCACTTCTGGTTCAGCCATTACGATTATCACGGGCTTCAGTTATGGCTTAATTTCTATCTTACCCTCCATTTTGGGCGTGGTTATTGCCACGCTAATTTCCTTCAACGTCACCCAAGCCAGCGGATTGCCAGGCGTGTATGGGATTGGCGTGGCGGCAGTGGGGATGCTTGCCATCAGCGGCATGATTGTTTCAGCAGATGCCTATGGCCCGATTGTGGATAACGCTCGCGGCATCGCCGAAATGGCTGGAATGGACCACGAAGTTATTGCCCGTGCGGATGTGCTCGATTCGGCTGGAAACACAGCTAAAGCAATCACCAAAGGCTTCTCTATTAGTGCGGCAGCATTGACTGTGCTGGCTCTGTTCGCGGCTTATGCTGAGGTAGTGGAGGCTAATGGCATGGCAATCACGATTAGTTTGCGGGAACCGCTGGTGGTTGCAGGTGTGCTGCTGGGTGCCACTGCCCCGCCAATTTTCAGCGCGCTGCTGATGCTCTCAGTAACTCATAACGCCTTCGATATGATCGAGGAGATCCGTCGTCAGTTCCGTGAAAAGCCGGGCATTTTGGCGGGCACTGAAACACCAGATTACGACCGCTGTGTAGGTTTAGCCGCCCAAGGCGCGCTTTCTTCGTTAGTTTTGCCAACTTTCTTAGCCGTTGGCTTGCCGCTGCTGGTGGGCTTTGTGCTTGGTCCGGATGCTCTAGGCGGTTTTCTGGGCGGGGCAATCTTTACCGGCGTGATTTTTGCACTCTTTATGGCAAACGCCGGCGGGCTTTGGGATAACGCGAAAAAGTACATTGAATCTGGCAAATTTGGCGGACCAGGCTCCGAGGCGCATAAAGCTGCTGTAGTTGGCGATACCGTTGGTGACCCATTCAAGGATACAGCAGGTCCCTCGATCAACACGCTCATTACGGTGATATCTTTGGTTTCATCGCTTTTTGCACCCATCATTGCGGTGTTTCACTTGTTTTAAACTTGGTATTAAGCATAAAAACTGCCCGGGCTTGCTCGGGCAGTCTGTTTTTAAAGCCTTAGTTCTTTTGAGTAGACGTTTCATCCTCTGAGGGAGGTGGTGCTGCTTGGGATTCGAGCTCACGTAACCGGGCGTGCTTTTTAATCGCCTCTGCNNCGGGGGTCTCGATCAATATGAGCTTGAGGATATAGACCGTCTCTTGCGGAGAGCGCCGGGCTAAGTTTTCAACCACTTTAGCTAAGTTATCTGTGAATTTGTCGTCTGCGGCTTCAATAAGGGGTTTGATTTCATTCAGCAGTCCAGGCAGTTCTTCTAATGGAAATTGATCGAGCGTATGTGCCAAAGCAGCTAATCCGTAATTACGCAGATGGTCTTCTGGGCTGGTTAGCAGCTCGAGGACGAAAGGTTTCCATTGGCTGGCTTGCTGTAGAGGGGCAATTGCTTTGGTAAGAAGCGTCTCGAGCACACCACGGTCAATTGGCTGCATAAGCCAGGTGCGTAACAAGGCGCTTAGCTTATTGGCGTATTGCGTCGGCAGCTGACCGAGCAAGTAAGCAGCTAACGCTCGCGGTTCAAAATAAGGATCTTGCCAGAGTATTTGTGCCAAGGTCAAGGTCTCTTCAGGATGCGCTTGAGCTGTCTTACGCAAGCCGATTTCGATCTGGGGGAGCACTTGCTGCGGTATGTTGTATGAACGCAGGAAGGTCTTGGGCATCGCTCGCCGGTGCGGGCGGTAAGAATAACGCTGATAAAAGCCTAACAACGCATGAAGAGCTTTGGAGAAGCGTTCTGGCTCTGCGTAGCTTTCTCGCAGAAACCCAATCTGCTGCTCTAACTTGGTAAGATCGATCGCTACCATCGTATCAAACTAGCTGGAATTGCCTCGCAGGCAAGCTTAGTAGGAACGCGCAAAATAAGCGCGTTTACGTGTCCTCTTGCCGCTATAGAAGCAAACGCCTTCGCCTATATCAGGCTCATTGGCATAAATGCGCAGCGTTGCCTTAGTTTCTTCTTTGATGCGCGCTTCGTTTTCTCTGTCATCGCTCCACCAGCCAACTGCCCAGCCTTGGTCGGCAACAATCTGCTTGAAGCTGTCGTAATCCTTTGCTTCGAAGATGTGGCTGTCGCGGAATTGAGTTGCCCGAGCAAGCATATTATTATGGATTGCATCCAAGAGCTCCCCAACGGATTGGTCCAAGTTTTCCATGGGCAAGAAGCTTTTGCCGGCTTTCCCAGGGATATCCCTGCGGCTTACCGCCACGCTGTTCTTCTGCACATCTTTAGGCCCGATTTCCATACGCACGGGTACGCCTTTCAGCTCCCAATCGTTGAATTTAAAGCCTGGGGTGACCTCTTCGCGTGTGTCAATCTTGATGCTGAATTTTGCTAATTGCTCTGCAGCCTTCTGCACAGCTTCCATCACCTGGGATTTTTCTTCATCGGAGCGATAAATCGGCACAATGACGACCTGAATAGGGGCAAGACGGGGAGGTAGAATTAAGCCTTGGTCATCGCCATGCGTCATGATGATAGCGCCGATAAAGCGGGTGGAGAGCCCCCAAGAAGTAGTCCAGCAATATTGCAGCTGGTTGTTTTCATCTAAGAACTTGATATCGAAAGCTTTGGCGAAGTTTTGCCCTAAGAAGTGTGAGGTCCCGGATTGCAAGGCTTTAGTGTCGCCCATCATAGCTTCGATAGAGTAGGTATTGACCGCGCCGGCAAACTTCTCCGATTCGCTTTTTTGGCCGGGGATGACAGGTACGGCAGCCATGTTGCGTGCAAATTCTGCGTAAATGCCCAACATGCGCTCGGTTTCTTCAATGGCTTCCTGCTCTGTGGCGTGGGCGGTGTGGCCTTCTTGCCAATAAAACTCAAGCGTGCGCAGGAAGAGCTTGGTGCGCATCTCCCAGCGCACTACGTTCGCCCATTGATTGATCAGCACGGGCAAATCGCGATAAGATTGGATCCATTTGGCATACATCGTGCCGATGATGGTCTCAGAGGTGGGTCGCACCACGAGTGGTTCCTCCAGCTCCTGACCGCCGCCGTGCGTTACCACAGCTAACTCAGGCGAAAAGCCCTGCACGTGCTCGGCTTCCTTGTACATAAAAGATTGGGGAATAAGTAAGGGGAATGCTGCATTCACGTGACCGGTAGCCTTAAAGCGCTCATCGAGCGCCTTTTGGATGTTCTCCCAGATAGTCCAGCCATAGGGGCGCACGACCATGCAACCGCGCACAGGGGCGTAATCGGCTAGCTCGGCGCGCAGAACCACCTGGTTATACCATTCAGAGAAATTTTCTTGCCGGGTTGGTAACTTTTTATCCATAATAATTTCCTAAGATAAAGATTTTTGCAAATAAGTAACAGCGTCAAGGGAATCGCGGGCAAATTGAACCCGCGCTTGATCCAAGTCGTTAATCATCTCATGATTGACTGTGAAAAACTGGTGAAAGACCTTTTCCCAACTGGTGCCAATTAAGATGAAGGGTTTGGGCGGAGCCGGGGAGATGACCATCAGGTTGAGCGCTAAACTGATCTCACACAGCGTGCCAATGCCGCCGGGCAGCGCGATCATGGCATCGGGCTCGCGTGTGAGCACCTCTAAGCGCTGCAGTAAAGTTTGAGTGCGAATCTCCTGCTGCACCCAAGGGTTGGCGCCGCCAGGGCGATACTGCTCAATCTCAGCACAAGTGACGCCTAGCGTGGCGCCTCCGGTTTCCGCAGCACCACGAGAGACGGCCTCCATTGTGCCGCCATAACCGCCCGTCATGACGGTGTGCCCAGCTTGGGCGAGAAGCCTGCCTAACTCCAGTGCGTTCTGGTAAAGGGGGGTTCCAGGCTTTGGGGCAGCGGAGCCATATACCGCTACAATCATAACGGTGCCTCCCCGGACTGGTGCTCTGGCCATTGGCGTTGGTGGTTTTGAGCGATTTTTGAGAGCACAGCCTGCTCTAAGTCGATACCAGAGACGCTCGCAAGCTGCAGCAGGTAAAGCATCGTATCGGCAAGCTCGCCTGCCAGGGCAGCTTGGTCAGCAGCCTCGTCCTGCCACTGGAACAGCTCCAGCACTTCGCTTGCCTCGAGCACCAGCGAAATGGCTAGGTTACGCGGCATTTGTGGCTTGGAGGAAGCCGGTTGATCCCAGCCTTTAGCCGCGACCAACGCTTGCATTTGCTCAGTGAGTTCTTTAAGATCCATAGTTGTGGAATTATAACCGAAGAAGCCTTGCTCTGGAGGTTTTGCGATTCGCATGAACCTTGGTAAATTATAGAAAAGTCTGTAAGTTTATTCTGCCACCGGAGAAGAGGGTGTTGAAAATGTCCAGAACATTAAAAAAGAATAACTTTAAATTCAAGAAAATCACAATATGTCCATATCCCCCACCCCTTTGATTCCC
>DICP01000018.1:55353-56252 GCA_002417685.1 Candidatus Mesolinea sp. UBA5823 | reverse complement strand
ACTTCAGGACCGACGGCATACTGATTGATGTTGCCTGTTTTCATAACCTCAGACGCTAAGGGCAGATAAGGGAGAATATCAAGAAGCTGCACATTGGTATCGATATACTCGCGGTAAAGCCCATATAGCTCGGGTACCTTGGGGAGCATGTTTAAGTTCATTGCCTTTGTGAATATCGCTTTAACAACTTCCTGTGCCCGTCGGTTACGGTCAAAGTCGCTGCTGGTCAATCTGGAGCGCGAATACCACAATGCCATGTCGCCATCCATGTGTACTGTGCCCGGTTTAATAATGCACCAACCGCTGGCGTCTCGTCCACAGGAATCCTGTAATTCTTGGGTTACGACCACATCAATGCCATCCAAGCTATTGACCACATCCCTAAACCCATTGTAATTGACCATCATATAGTATTCCGGATGAATGCCAAAATTGACTTCGAAGGTATCTGCCAGCAACTCAAAGCCGCCCAATCCCCAAACGGTGTTAATACGGTTAGACCAGTAACCGGGGATGGTGACATAAAGATCCCGCGGGAATGAAACCAAGCTAATGGAGTTATGTTTTGGGTTGAGAGAGAGCAGCATTATCACGTCGGTACGAAAACCATTCGCTGCAAAGTCGTCTACGCCTAAGAGCAAAATGTTCATCTGGCGGTCGGGGAGCTGATCTTCCGAGATCACTGGCACGGGCGTGGGCGTATGAACTGGCTGCGGTAATAGTTCAATCGTGCCATCTTCCAGGATATTAGCAAAAGCATTAGGTTGGAAAGGGGTGGCGGTGGGTGGGTAGTCCTTAAGACTGATCTGGTATTTGGATGAGGCAGAATTAGCCATGCCGCGCACCAAGGCAGCTGAAAAGATCACACCAACAAACGAGAGTGTAAGCACAATAAAAAC
>DICP01000018.1:54748-55325 GCA_002417685.1 Candidatus Mesolinea sp. UBA5823 | reverse complement strand
GAGGAAAGTGCATCATGCTCATCAAGCGGCAAGCTCACCCGGTAGGTACTCGAGCAGCCAGGCTCCGCATGGATCCACCAGTGTCCGCCGGCTGCCTGGACAAGCGCCACGGCTTGCTGTAACGCTCCCGCGTTACCAATGCTCTTGGGAATGTCATTTTCCGCACCCGTTACGAAGCTGAGGAAAGCGCGTTGCTCTGCCTCACTGAGACCGCCACCTCGGTCGGTCACGCGGATTTCTAAGCTCTCAGGGAGGGTTAGATCGTCAGAAGGTAGAAGCTCAACAGAAATGCTGCTCCCCTGCGGAGAAGCAGCTACGGCATTGCTCACCAAACTTTGGAGCACTTTCTGAAGCGTAGCAAAAACTGTTTGAGGAATTAAGGGTAATGCCTGAAGTCGGTTTTCAAGCTGGATCGTGTGGGAATTGAGATTATTGGTATACTCCTTCAGCGTTGATTCCACAGCAGCGGCAGCCTGACTGCCAGAAAGCATTTCTGAGCCTTCGCTTGCCTCTGGCTCAACCTTAGCGGTAGAAGTAAGGCTTTCGCCGCTGAGCACTTCTTGTGCACTCGCTAAAG
>DICP01000018.1:11056-54651 GCA_002417685.1 Candidatus Mesolinea sp. UBA5823 | reverse complement strand
TCGAGAAACTTTTGCCTCTCAGCCCAAAGTTGGGTTTCCTTCGAATAACGGTTCTTAACTTGCAGATATTCCTGACGCAACTCACCTAGCAGCTTTTGATGGCGCTCCAAATCTTCCCCTAAGTGCGCATTTTGGCGTTGCATCTGGTTTAGGTTGATACGCAATTCTTCAACAGCTCTTGCTTGAGCTTCAGTCGCAGCGGAATTATCCAAAACCCGCACGATTTTTTCTGCAATGACGCTTAGGCGCGATTGATCTTCAGGCGTCCAGGCGCGATTGGTATAAGGGGTAAGGCATAGCAGTGCATATTTGGGGATTTCTCCCTCTCCTTTGAGCGGGTAAAGGAACAAGCATCCGCTGGCATTATAGCCCAACGCTTGAAGGAGGGCCGCTTTTTCTTCCGCTAATTCCTCAACGTCATTTATGCTGAGGGGCATCATATCTTCAAAATGTGCACTAAGTTGGGGCACTTGCTCCGGTTTGAGCTCAAAAACCGGCAGCCAAGCCTCGCGGATCAAGTCATAAGTATTACTCACGCGCAGGGTACCCTCTGAGGTACGCTCCACCAACCCAAGCATATCGCTCATCAAGAAAACGCTCAGGCTGTGGGTTAGCGCATTGCGAATCTGCTCCTGCTCGGTCTGCAGGTTGAGCTCAAGGAAAGCCTCTGCCATCTGGGGCGAGGCAGGCAGCGGGCTATGTTGGTGAATTATGGCTGGCTTGGATTGGGTTTGCCAAGCAATGCTGACCAAAAGCGGATAGTAAAGTAACTGGCTGAGGGCAACGGCGGAAGGCAGTGCAGCGGATACTGGATCAGATAAGTAAACTAAGTAACCTAAAGCTGCAATTAAAAGAACTAAAAAACCTTCTAATTTAAAGAAGTGCTTGCGAGAAAGGATTGAAATAATGCCAACAATCAGAAGCCCAAGCGATGCCCCTGACCAAACCTGATGCACCCAGTTGCTTCCAAAAGCAGCGCTTTGGTTGGAAATAAAGGTAACAGTGACTGAGCCAGCCAGAAAAGCCACCAATGTCAGAATAATCGGTATGCGCCTCAGCCAACCCTTGGCTTGCGGAAACGCCAATGCCCAAACAATCCAGACCAAAGTGATGAAGGTTAGGGTTTGGAACGCCAGAGGGAAAAATTCATTAATATCGGCATAACCCTCAAAGAGCAGCAGGCTTAAGGTCAGCAGAACAAGCTGTGAGCAGAACACAACCAAGAAAGCGGTGCGTAATGGCAGAGCGAGCTGCTCGCCAGCGTTCGTTGCTCGGTTAGCAGCTAAAAATGCTAAGCCGCCGGCTGCCAGCAGCACAAGATAATAGGGCAAGGCAGTGGGAAAATCCACCAAAGCCAAGGCGAAATCCTGGAGTATGTTCATGGTCAGTTTCTTAGCACGTCAATCTTGTTAGTTTTTGTGCAAGAATTATTCCAAAAAACCGCCCTGATTGGCACAATCATAGGGCGGTTTCTTATCCTTCGAATTACAGCTGCAATTTAGCCAAGCCGATTTTCAGCCGGCGCAAAGTTTCGTCTTTACCGAGTAGGTCAGCAAGCTCGGTGGCTCCGCCCGGTGAGGCAAACTGCCCTGAAAGCGCCGTGCGGATGGGCCACATCACTGTACCGATTTTATAGCCATGCGCCTCAGCAAAAACTTTGAGCGCTGTGAAGAGTGATTCGTTTGTCCATTCCTGCATGCTCTCAAGAAGGGGGATGACTTCTTGTAAGATTTCACGGCTGGATTGCAGTGTAGATTTGGACTTGGGATTTTCAAAGAGCGCTGCGTCATAGTCTGGCAGCTCATAAAGGAACTTCACCATTGTGGGGATTTCGGTGAAGCGTTCGATGCGGATTTGGATAAGACGACTGATTTTTTCCAGGTTCAGATGGCGCACGCCTTCAGGATAATACTTCAGCGCCAGTTCGTGGAATTTTTGTGGGTCGAGTCGACGAATATGTTCGCCATTCAGCCAGGTGAGTTTCTCCAGCGAAAAAGCAGCGCTAGACTTGTTGATGCGTTCGATATCAAAAGCCTCGATGAGTTCTTCCATGGTGAAAATCTCACGTTCGTCCCCCGGGTTCCAACCAAGCAAAGCCACATAGTTGACAATTGCTTCTGGTAAAAAGCCCATCTGTACGAGGTCTTCAAAGGAAGGATCGCCGGCACGTTTGCTGAGCTTGGCGCCATCTTCGCGCAGAATGAGGGGCAGGTGAACATATTCTGGGATCTGCCAGCCAAAAGCCTGATAGAGCAGGTTGTATTTAGGTGTGGAGGAAAGGTATTCTTGCCCGCGGATGACGTGGGTGATCTCCATCAGATGGTCATCCACCACATTGGCAAAGTTATAGGTGGGGAACCCATCCGATTTGAGCAGCACTTGATCATCTAATTGCGTGTTTTCGACAGTGATCTCGCCATAAACATGGTCAACGAAGGTGGTACTACCTTGATTGGGGATGCGCTGGCGGATGACTGGCGTGATGCCCTCGGCGAAGCGGGCAGCCACCTGCTCCACGGTCAGGTAACGGCAGGGGTCGCGTTTTTGCTCTGCAATCCCTGGCGATTCCTCATTATCAGGTTGGGCTTCCTTTTTACAGAAGCAGTAATAGGCATCGCCTGAAGCAATCAACTGCTCAGCATATTTTTTGTAGATAGGCAGCCGCTGGCTTTGCACATAAGGCCCTCTGCCGCCGTCTTTATCGGGGCCTTCGTCGTATGTAATACCGGCTAAAGCCAAACTTTTATAGATGGCATCCACAGCCTCAGGCACGTTACGGGTTTGATCAGTATCTTCAATGCGCAAAATAAAAGTGCCATGATGTTTGCGTGCTAAGAGGAAAGCATACAGCGCAGTGCGCAAATTGCCAATGTGCATGTAGCCGGTGGGGCTGGGAGCAAAACGGGTTCTAAACATAATATTACCTGCCAATTATCTCGATAAAATCTGATTCAATCCTACCATAAAGCGCTGTTTGAAATTTACTTTTCCGGCGACTAAAAAAAGCAAAAATATCCCTGTCATATACTTGCAGGGATATTTTTTCGATTTTGAGCCGTTTAGATGACGCGGTCGAAAAATTTTGCCAAATCTTTTTTTTGACTGCTATGCACCACTGCCAGGACCTCATCGGCTGCTTCGAATTGAAAATCACCCGAAGGAATAATCAGCTCGCCGCTGCGGATGACTGCCACAATGGTCGTTTGGTCAGGCAGCTTGAGGTCTTTAAGTTGCTTGCCGCTGGCAATTGCATTGGGTGCAACCTTCTCTTCCACAAGATCAAACTTGCCGCGGCGCAGCTTATGGAGCGTGATCATATCACCCAAGGACATCTCCTCGGCAATTAAGGCTGCCATCAGGTCTGCCTGGTTAAGCGCCACGTCAACGCCGTTCACTTCGGTGAACATCCAAGCGTTCTTGGGATGATTGATGCGTGCAATGGTGCGCGGCACCATAAATTCGAAGCGCGCTAAGCTGGTTGCGACCAGGTTGACTTCGTCGATACCGGTGACGGCTGCAACCACATCCATTTTGCGGATGCCGGCTGCCTCTAAGGTATCCGGGTCGGTTCCGCTGCCAAAATAAAGCACGCTTTCGGGCACGTCTAAGAGAATTCTAGGTTTTTCTTCAGGGCGTAATTCGATCAGGCGCACCTCGTGATTTTCGCTAAGCAGGTAATTAGCTAAGTATGTGCCGACTTTTCCGCCGCCAATGATCATTACTTTCATGTTCGTTTCTCCTTCCGCCTGTGCTTATTCACCAAAAATGCTCTTGACTTTATTGGTGGAGCCAGTGGTTACAAAAAGATGGGCGATATCACCCGTTTTAAATTTGGTTGCTGGATTTGGCAGGAAGGTCTTTCCGCTGCGGGTGATCGCCACAATGTGCAACTCGCCTGGCACCTCAGTTTCTTTTACGGAATGATTGTTTAGCTGCGGGGTGATATCCACATCCACCAGACGCACTTGCCCAGCACCTATCATACGCTCAATCACCAGTTGTGGGTTAATGATCAGACTGGTCATGCGGTCAATCCCCAAGGTGACCGGTGAGACCGTTTGGATGCCCATGCGGCGGTATATTTTCGCTTTTTCAGGCTCATAAACCCGCGCAGTAACGCGGGGGACGCGATAAACCACCTTTGCCATGCGGGCAGCGACCAAGTTTGCTTCATCTGAGGCGGTCACCGCGGCTAAAGCATCGGCTTGCTCAATCCCAGCATCGGAGAGCACCTTTTGGTCAAAGCCAATGCCAACAAATTTCTTGCCTTTAAAAGTAGGTCCTAACGAATTAAAGGCTTTTGGGTCACTATCGATGATAGATACATCGATATTCTGAATACTTAAAGCTTTGGCGAGCCCGGCTCCCACTCGCCCGCATCCAATAATGATTACTTTCATAATACTTCTCCTTTTGCAGACTGAGCCAATTTTTGTTTTTCCTTACGGTTTTGAACTGCCTTCCAAATGGAATCTACCAGTGGGAGGCTGGGAACCCATAATAGGAGATAAAGCCAATACTTTGCAGCGAATGGGCCAGTGCCGATAAAATCCTGCATGAAAGGCACATAAACAATGGCAAGCACAAGCACCAATTCTGTCGCGATGCCAATCCAAATCATGGGGTTGGTAAAAAGTGGCGTCTTGAAGACGGAGCGGGTCGATGAGCGCATTGTAAATAAGTTGCCAATTTGCGTAAATACTACTGCCGCCAGGGCCATCGCCGTTGCTGAGCGGTAAATAGGCCCGCTTCCAGGTAGATCCATCCATTGACCTGCATAGCCATTAGTCCAATAATAGAAATAGAATGCCCACATGGCAGCTATTGCTTGTACAGGGCCTAAAATGAGATAAGCCCGGGCTAAAAGCTGGCCGGTAATCAAGTGGTCTGTCAGCTTACGCGGCGGGCGGTCCATGGTGCCTGGTTCAGGCGGCTCAACGCCCAGCGAAAGGGCAGGTACGATATCCGTACCCAAGTCGATTGCAAGGACATGCATCACGTTGAGCGCAATCGGGATCCTGCCTCCGGTAAATGAATTGACAATGAATGGCACAGCTTCAGGCGTATTGCTCGTAAAAATGTAAGTGGTGAAGTGTTTGATGTTCTCGTAAACAGCACGGCCCTCTTCGATTGCATTCACAATAGAGCTGAAGTTATCATCGGTCAGGATCATATCCGCGGCTTCCTTAGCCACATCAGAGCCGGAGAGCCCCATAGCCACGCCGATATCGGCTTTCTTGAGAGCGGGGGCATCGTTGACGCCATCACCTGTCACAGCGACGACATTCCCCTGGCTTTGCAGGGCGCTGACCACACGCAATTTATGTTCGGGGGCAACGCGCGCAAATATTACTTGCTCCTTTACCGCCTCTATCAGAGAGTCATCGGTCATGTTCTCTAACTCGGCACCGGTAATGATGCGCAGGTTCTCTCCGCTTACGATGCCAATTCGACGCGCAATGCTTTCTGCAGTTAAGCCATAATCGCCCGTAATCATGATGATACGGATACCAGAATGGTAGCATTTCTTGATGGCTTCCATGACGTCTTCACGGGGCGGATCCATCATCGCCACCATGCCTAAGAAGGTCAGTTCAGTTTCGATGGCTTCAACCTGATAATCTTGCAGATCTTGAGGTAGAGTACGCTCGGCTGCAGCCAAGACGCGCAATCCTTCTCGGGCATAGTCATCGTTGCGTGCCATTATGGTGTTAATCCACTCCTGTGTGAGCGGGACAATTTGATCGCCTATCCGCAGCGTGGTACACACATCTAAAATCTCCCGGATGCCACCTTTAACATACGCTACGCGCTGGAAGCCATCCTCGTTACGTACCATTTGGATGACGCTCATGCGCTTACGGCGGGAGTCGAAGGGGAGTTCGGCTATATTTTGGGCGTAATTTAGGTTATCTTGGTTGTAACCAGCTTTTTGGGCAAGCACTATTAAAGCCGCCTCGGTGGGGTCACCTAAAACTTTCCATTTGGACTTGGTGCCATCGGATTTTTCTTCCGGCGGGATAATGCGAGAGGTGTTGCACTTGGCTTCTGTGAGGATTACTGCACTGAGCGCGGGGTCTTGCTTGGGATCTATACGATTGCCGTCTTCACTAAACTCGCCGACAGGTTCGTAGCCGATACCTGAAACGCTAATTTCACGGCCAGAATGAGCCTGACTGTCTTGAGAAAATGGCACCCAAACTGAGCGCACGGTCATTTCATTTTGGGTGAGCGTACCGGTTTTATCGGTGCAGATTACATTGGTGCAGCCTAAAGTCTCCACAGCTGAAAGCTTCTTGATGAGGGCGTTGCGTTTAGCCATGCGCTGGGTGCCCATGGCAAGGGCGAGCGTAACCGTGGGCATGAGGCCTTCGGGCACGAAAGCGACGATCAAACCCAATGCAAAAATAAGGCCTTCAATAATCGGAGTTTTTGCAAAAAAATAGGCAATAAAAAAGAAAACAATACCAAAGGCCATCGCGATCATGGTAACGACTTTGGTGATGTTCTCCATTTCTTTCTGTAAGGGACTGAGTTCCTCGCCCAACTCTTGGGTCATTTCGGCAATGTGGCCAAATGCGGTGTTCATGCCTGTGCGGTAAACAATGGCTTTACCAGAGCCGGCGGCCACATAGGTGCTGGCAAAAATTAGGTTTGGAATTTCGGTTTCGGTCAATCCTTCGCCGCTGACAGGTAGCGCAGAGCGGTTCACCGGGTGTGATTCGCCGGTGAGGGTAGATTGGTTAACACGCAGATCGGCACTTGAGATCAGCCGGCAATCGGCAGGGATATTATCGCCTTCTTGAAGGAAGATGACATCACCGGGAACCAGCTCTTCAGCAAGGATGCGCTTTTCCTCACCATCACGCATGACGCGGCAAGTTTGTGGGAGGATTTTTTTAAGCGCCTCGGTGGCTTTCTCTGCGCGGTATTCTTGGAAGAAGCTAAAGACGCCATTGATGATATTGACTGCCCAAACTGCAATGCCTAACTGCGGCATTTGTGCCAAAAAGGCACCGATGCCTGCCACCCACAGCATAATTGCCATGAGATGCGTGAAGTTAGCTACGAATTTAACGATTAAGGGTGTACCCTTGGCTTCTTTGAGTAGGTTTGGCCCAAAAACGGCTAAGCGCTGTTGGGCTTCCTCTTGGGTTAATCCATCGGGCCGAGAATGCAAGCCGGCATACAGCTCCTCAGGAGTCTTCTCATGAATCTTGGCAAGGAAATCCGGGTTAATAGGAAAATTTAATGAATTCATAGATATCTTATTATACGTTGATTGGGTTGATTTTATGAAATTTAACGGAGGCAATCATACTACGAATAAGTTGCGCGTCAATGATTGCAAGGCTCGAGCCATATATTTTTAGTGATATGGAAGGGGATTTAATCCAAATTTTACCCTTAGTTAATAATCTGGATCTCGGAACAAAACTTGCTGNNGGGTTTATTCTAATGAAATTTGCACATGCTCTCCGTCTTCTTCGTCGGTCACGTCCAAGATTTGTTGCGGCTCTGGTGATGCTAGCATCTCTTGCAAGGCATCAGGGTCAATGCCATACGAATCAGGTGAGAATTTGGCTCCTAAGCGGATGCCGGCATTGACCAGAGCGATGGGCACTTTGATATCGGCAATGGGTTTACTATCTGCCAAGCGGGTAACCTTGATATGCAAGTGGCGTGGTTTCCCGGTTGCTTTTGTTTGCGGCTCAGGCTCTGGGCTGCTCTCTAAAGCTTCCAGCAAGCGGGCTGCTTCTGCGGTGTCGATTTTGCCTTCTTGCAACATGTTAAGGATCTTTAGGCGTTCTTCGTTTGTGGTCATATTTTCCTTTTCTATTAGCTTATTTTTGAAGTGACTGGAGTAACTCCAAGGCTTCGTCAGGGGTGATCAAGCCCTGATTAAGGTCCTCGAGGATCTGTTGACGATCTACACTGGGAGACGCCGGCTGTTTATCGGTTTCAAAACCGAGTGCATGAATTACCTCCGTAAGGCGGTTCTTTAGCGTGGGATAAGAGATGCCTAAAGTTTCCTCCATGCGGTTCAGGCGTCCCTCCAAACGAACGAACGTGAGTAAAAAATCACCCTGCTCATCACTGAGCTTGGCAAAGGGGTTGGATTTGCGGTTAAAGTAACCTTCTATCGTTGTTTCACACTTGGGACAGTAAAAGCGGGTGATGACCATTTCGGATTGACAAATTGGGCAAAGTTCGGGTGCTTCCGGCATTTCTCCTCCTTTCCTATCATAGTAAAAGTATAGCATATAAAATCAATAATGTCAATAGGTATATTAAGAAAATTAATGTTATTTTAGAATGACTTCAATAAAGACAATCAACACGTAATAATAATTTTTAAGAAATTCAGTTTTGGTTGCCAAAATGCTTCTGTGAGCAGGAGAACTTGGTTGGTATAATATGCTCAGAACTATCAAGGAGGCGTGCATGCCTATAAAAATCGTAGAGTGTATCCCCAATTTTTCTGAGGCTCGGCGCAGTGCCGTGGTGGAGCAGATTATGGAAGCGATCCGCTCAGTCAAGGGCGTGCAGCTCCTTGATCAGCATTCGGACCTGGACCACAATCGCACCGTGCTGACCTTTGTGGGGGAGCCGGCAGCTGTGGAAGAGGCGGCTTTTGCCGTCATCGCAAAAGCTGCCGAGCTCATTGACCTGAACGTGCATGAAGGGCAGCATCCGCGCATTGGTGCTGCTGATGTGGTGCCTTTTGTACCTATTTCAGGCGTGACCATGGTGGAATGCGTCGAGATGGCGCACCGCCTGGGCAAACGTGTAGCTGAGGAGCTCGGCATTCCGGTTTACTTTTACGAAGAAGCCGCATTGCGGCCCGAACGTAAAAACCTGGAAGATATCCGCCGTGGTGAGTATGAAGGCTTAAAGGAGCTGATCGCCACTGACCCGACCCGTGAACCGGATCTGGGTCCAAAGGTGTTGGGGCCGGCTGGTGCCACAATCATTGGCGCACGCGAAGCACTGATTGCTTATAACATTTACCTGAATACGACCGATGTGAGCATTGCTGAAAAAATCGCACGGCGGGTACGGCATTCTTCGGGCGGGTTCCGTTTCGTTAAGGCGATTGGTTTGCTGGTGGAAGGCAGGGCGCAAGTTTCGATGAACCTTACCAATTACCACCGCACCCCGATGGCTTTGGTCACCGAAACAGTGCGGCGTGAAGCAGAGCGCTATGGCACTTCCATCCATCACTCAGAAATTGTGGGTTTGATACCCAACCAAGCCTTGGTGAATGCCGCGGCTTGGTATTTGCAGGTGGAGGATTTTGACCTGGAGCAGCTGCTCGATAACCGCTTATTCTCCTTCCAAATGGAACAAATGATGGAAGCGCCGCAACCAGAGGAAAACTTCCTCGACCAAGTGGCAGAAGGCACGCCATCCCCGGGTGGCGGCTCGGCTGCTGCATACACTGGTGCTCTGGCGGCTGCCTTGGTCGTTATGGTGGCGCGCCTGACGGTGGGTAAGAGCAAATATGCCCAAGCTGAAGTGGAGTGCTGGCAAGTGATCGAGGCAGGCGAGGCTTTACGCGCCAAGCTCACTCAAGCCGTTGACCTGGACGCAGCCGCCTTCGAGGGTATCCTCACGGCACGCAAGCTGCCCAAAGAGACGGAAAACCAAAAGCAAGAGCGATCGCAGGCTATTAAAGAGGCAACGCTGCAAGCTGCACGTGTACCGCTTGAAACAGCTCAGCTTGCTCTAGAGGTATTGAAGTTGGCGGTGCGTATGGCTGCCATCGGTAACCTCAGCGCCATTTCGGATGCAGCCGCTGGCGCCAACCTGGCTTTGGCAGCGCTGAAATCTGCTGCGCTAAATGTCTGCATCAACCTGCAGGGCTTGGAACAGGAAACAGAGCCAGCCCAGATGTTAAAAGAGCTGGCAGACCTAGAGCAGCAGGCTGAGCCAATGATGCAGGATCTCGAAGAGTCACTTTGGCAGCGGGCCGGATTGAGCATTTAAATTAACCAAGGATGCATAGGGACTAAAACAGCGCGCTTAGAAGCAAAATCTAAACATGGAGTGAAACAATGGGTCTGAAACCGGATAAATGGATCAAAAAAATGGCGCTCGAACAACGCATGATCGAACCTTTTGAAGAGGGGCAAATTCGCAATGGCGTGATTTCTTATGGCACGTCTTCTTATGGCTACGATATCCGCGTTGCGGACGAGTTCAAGATTTTCACGAATATCAATTCGGCTACCGTGGATCCGAAGAACTTTGACCCGCGCTCCATGGTGGATTTTCGCGGGGAGGTGTGTATCATCCCGCCTAACTCCTTTGCACTGGGCCGCACGGTGGAGTATTTCCGCATCCCTGCCAACGTGCTGACTATCTGCCTTGGCAAGAGCACGTACGCGCGCTGCGGCATTATCGTCAATGTGACGCCTTTCGAACCTGAATGGGAAGGCTACGTCACTCTGGAAATCTCTAATACCACGCCTTTACCCGCCAAGATTTATGCCAACGAAGGGATTGCCCAGGTGCTCTTTTTTGAAGGCGATGAACCCTGCGAAATTACCTACGCGATGAAGAAGGGCAAGTACCAAGGTCAGCAGAGCATCATGCTGCCCAAACTGTGAGCGGGGGGCAATGCGAACGGTTATTGTTGGGTCGACCAACCCGGTTAAGCTAACGGCAGTTCAGACTGGCTTTGGTGCCATGTTCCCACAAGAGTGTTTTAATTTCAGAGGCATCGATGTGCCTTCCGGTGTGAGCGATCAACCGCAGAATGATGCGGAGACACTGCAAGGTGCTAAGCAGCGCGCAGCTAATGCGCAAGAGCAAGTGCCTGAGGCGGACTTCTGGGTAGGAATCGAAGGTGGCGTGGATGGCTTACCTGGTAACTCTGAAATCTTACTTGCGTTTGCTTGGGTTGTGGTGCTCTCGGCTGAGCAAAGCGGATGTGCACGCACCGGGGCTTTTGGATTGCCGGCACCCGTTGCCAAGCTTGTGAGCAGCGGATTAGAGCTGGGGGAAGCAGATGACCAAGTCTTTGGCACGCAAGGCTCCAAGCAGCACAATGGCGCGGTGGGTTTACTGACGCACGATGTGCTCACGCGGGATGGGTTTTATGCCCAAGCGGTGCAGCTGGCGCTGATTCCTTTTATCAATCCGCAACTTTACCCCAAACGTTTAGGATAAGGAAGCGAATGACCCTAGAACCAGAATTCTGGAAGAAAAAGCCTTTAGAAGAGCTTACTGCAGAAGAATGGGAGGCACTCTGCGATGGCTGCGGTAAGTGCTGCTTGTTCAAATTGATCACGCCTGGGGAAGAGAAAGTACGCTTTACCAACGTNNTTACGCAGTGGCAACGTTAAAAGCGTGATTTTGGCGGGCCAATCGGTGCTTGGTAAGGTGGTCAGCGAGGAAGACGTAGACCTCGATGACCTGGAAGATATGGTGGTGGATTGGTTTGAGTGAAATGCCTACGGAATATCTTTATAACTGTGATAAATCTAAATTTGGTCGTTTCAGAAGTTGAGGTTACTATGACCCGCAAAAGACGCACCTATTCGACAGAGTTCAAATTGCATGCATTGCAGATGCTGAATAGCAGCGGTAAGCCTGCGGTGCAAATTGAGCGCGAACTAGGGATTACACCAGGATTACTCAGCCAGTGGAGCTGGAAGTATATCGTTGTGCAACGTGGCAATGAGCCAGCCAGGTTGGAACCTATGACCGATCAAAATCTTCAAGCAGAAATGCACCGCTTAAAGAAGGAAATATCAAAAGTCAGCGAGGAACGCGATATCCTGAAAAAATTTCTCGATAAATTCGGGCACGACCATTCCTAATTCATTTTTCACGGACACAAACGGAAACGTAGCAGGCAAAGAAACCAAAATTGTGTGAGGATGTTGGAGGTTGTCAATAATCGAATAGTTTATAACATAGCAATATTATGCCAAAAGCATATCTCCACCCTTCATTAGAATCACGCTCTCCCAGCAGATTGACGCTAAAAAACGAACGCGATTCGGAGCTGGGAGAGGGCAGGGTGAGGGCAGATTGAACTTCTTAACTTTGAAGTATTAGGAAGTAATCGATTAACCAATGTCTTCCAACACCCTCCACGTTGTAATTTGAATACTGCATTGAATTAGGATAAAATGAACATAGAAAGCTGAAAGGAGGTAGCAATATTATGAATGAGATTGATAGCCAAGCAAACCGGCTCCTGATAGCTGTCATTCAAACTGCTGACTGTGATCTGCTCGAAAAAGCATTGGATGAAGCTGAAGTGAGTTATTACCACCTTCCCAGCGTCGGAGGGTTCTTACGCGAGCATAATGTTACCTTCTTAATTGGCTGCTCAGACGAGAATTACGTCTCTGTTAAGAACATCCTGATTACTACTTGCAAAAAGCGCATCAGCTTTGTGGCGACGCCTCTGGAAAACCCCACTGTGACGATGCCCTTCATTGCTGAAACAATTGTGGGAGGAATTAATGTTTTTTCTTTAGACCTGGATCATTTTGAGGAGATTTAACGATGAAACTCATTATTGCTATCATCCATGACGAAGAAAATGACCGGGTCTCCAGAATGTTGACGGGTGAAAACTTTCGGGTGACCATGATCGCATCAACGGGCGGATTTCTCCGCAGCGGCCGCAGCACTCTGTTAATTGGTGTGGAAGATGAGCGCTTGGAACGCGCGTTGCAAATCTTACGCGAAAATTGCGTCACTGATAAAGAAGGCAAAGAAAAGAAAGCCATCGTATTTGTGCTTAACGTTGAAGAATTTATTCAAGCATAAACTTAGGCATTTTTTACTAACTATACAAAGGAAACGAGGTTTAGAATGCAAGTTGATTTTGGAAAGGCTTTTACTTATATCTTTGATGACCCTAAATGGTTTGATAAGATTATTATTCCCATTTTGTTTGGGCTCATCCCAATCGTCGGTTGGATTGTTGTCATTGGCTACGTGATGCGCGTAACCCGTAACGTTGCCAACCGTGTTGACCAACCTTTACCAATTTGCAATTTTGGTGATGATTTAGCCTTAGGGTTTAAGTATGTGGTTGTCATGCTGCTTTATGGGCTAATCTTCATCGTTATTGCTTGGCTGATTGGCATGTTTGCTGTCCTCATTCAGCATGATCTCAGCAGAGTGCTTGCTGGGTTTGCTATCGCGGTACTTGTGATGTTCTTGATTGCGTATTCGATCTTTTTAGCGCTGTTTTTGCCAGTAGTACAAGCTAATATTGCGGTAAAAGACAATATTGCCGCAGGCTTCAATTTTAAGAACATCTTTGGAATGTTATCCAAAAATATCACCAGCTGGCTGCTGGTTATCGGTGGTTCTATCTTGGGCGGCATGATTGCGCCCCTTGGCGGGATTGTTTTTGGCATCGGCGCCCTGTTTACAATGATGTATTCTCAATTGATGGTCGCTCACCTGCAAGGCCAAGCTTATGCTGTTTCACAGTCGGCAGTTGAAGTTATCGAAACCGTTGTTGAAACCCCTGCTGAAACACGCACAGAAGCACCCATCGAAGCCTCCTCCGAGGAAGGTCCTGCGGAAACCCCGCCAGACGCTCCTTCAGAACCACCAGATGTCGAAGCTTAATTCTGGTAATAGCTGCAATATGCCGGAGTGGATTTACCACTCCGGTTTTGTTTTAAACTCCTCGACGTGATAAACCTGCACATTCAACATCTTCCTGCGCCAGAGGTCAGGATGCGCACCCATTTTCATACACAAGTGGCTGAGGAATTCTTCAGGGTCTGGCAGCTCATCCCAAACCTGGGGGAGAAATGTAGCTCGGCGGAAACCATCTTGCAAGATGACGCCATCTACGCGTGGATGCAGCGCTTTGGGCAGGTCTTCGGGTCGATCATAATGCAAGGGCATTGGTTCGGTCAGGCGGGATACCTCGATTTCAATCGCAGGGAGTTCCTCTGGACGCAGAGGAGGAAAGCGAGGATCTTCCACCGCAGCCTGTACAGCACGCTCTTGTACGTCAAGTGCGAGGGGTTGATAGGCTTGCAAGCTGCCAATGCATCCACGTAGCTGACCATGCTTGGTAAGGGTGACGAAGCTGGCACCATTTTGCTGCAGTGCTGGTGGTAGACTGGCAAGGTCAATTCTTGGTGGCTGCTGGCGATGAGCAGCAGCGTAGACTGCATCCGCAGCAATGTTAAGGAGAATATTTTGTTCTTCACGGGTTAATGGCTGTGGCATAGGAATTGCACCAATCCTTTCGACCGTTCTTTTATGGGTCATTCTTAATTATAGTAAGGCTTAAATTAAAAGTCTATTCTTAACCATAAATTAAACGAGATAAGGTAAGATTAAACTATGAGCAAAAGCATGAGCATGAGGGAAGAAACGCCTGATAATAAGGAAAAACGCCCTGTCATGGAGACGTTTACCGAAGAGAAAGTGAAAAAAGAGCACAAGCCAATACCTCCGCAGAGCCTAACTTGGCAAACTTTGCGCGTGATTTTAGCAGGCGCTGCTCTCCTTGCTACACTCTTTACGATTTGGACGCCCGCCAGTTTGTTTTCGAGCAGCTTGCAGGAACGCTTAGCTGAAGCTTTAGCCCAAAGCAGCGCAGCTGATCAGACCCAAATGGCTGCTGGTTTGCTGCCCGAAGGCTTCCCAGTGAATAAGATTGGCATCGTGGTTGGGCACCGTGGGAACGATAGTGGAGCAGTGTGTGCCAATGGATTGACTGAGCTGGAAGTCAACAGCACGATAGCATCCTTTGTGCAGAAAAAGCTCACCGATTTAGGATATGAGGTAGAGCTCTTGGATGAGTTTGACCCGCGCTTAGTTGGCTATCAAGCTGTCTTGCTGCTTTCTATCCATGCAGATTCATGTGAGTATTATTCCGATTCTGCGACTGGCTTCAAGATTGCGGCTGCACTCTCAGAAACCAAAGCGGATAATGCCACCCGTTTAGTTGCCTGTATGGCAGATCGCTACCAAAAAATTACGGGATTGCAATATAACTATCATACTGTGACCGTCGATATGACTTCTTATCACGCTTTTACTGAAATTGATCCACTAACCACTGCAGCAATTATCGAAACGGGCTTTTTGAACTTGGACCAAGAGATCCTGACCAAGAAACCCGAACTAATAGCGGATGGCATCGTGGCAGGGATTCAATGCTACCTCAACAATGAAGGTGTGAGCGCAACCCCCACGCCCACAATAGAGCCATAATCTATGCAAAACACCCCCACAAGCTTCGAAGACCAAATCTCACGAGCCAAACAAGCAATTTTGCAAGGCGACTTGCTGCACGCTAAGAGCATAGCTGAACGCGTGCTTGCCGAGGATGCAAATAACATCGATGCTTTGCTGATTTTGGCGGGAGTTTCTGCTCCAGAGGAAAGTTTGGGCTACCTCACGCGCGTGCTGGATTTGGACCCCCAGAACGCAACTGCGCGGGAAGCTATGCACTGGGTCTCCCAGCAGCTACGTGAAAGCAATCTTGCCCGCTGGCAGCCCGAAGCAGCCGCGCTGGTCGCCATGCCTGAAATTGACGCCGCCAGCCTGACGCGGCATAAACTAAACTTGCTCATCCCCTTGATCATTGTGGTTGTGTGCTTCTTGGTTATGCAGTTGCACACGATGGGTGCTTTCCTCTCTCCAGCTGCGCAATCTGGCTGGCAGTTTGCTCGCTATGATCCTTCTGGCTTGGTCAAGCCCAGCTTGACACCCACTAATACCCCCACTCCGACGGTAACGCTGACCCCCACGCTCACACCCACGCCAACCCCAACCCAGACACAGACACCTACGCCAACCCCAACGTCTACGCATACACCCACAGAGGTCCCTCAGGTGACCGTGACGTATGTGGCTGAGGAGGAGGATCCCCCAGAAGATCTGCCTGATCCGAGTGGCACTAAGTGGATTGATGTAAACTTGAGCCAACAAATGCTTTATGCCTATGTGGATGATACGGTGGTGGCATCCTTCCTGGTTTCCACAGGTTTACCGGATACACCTACCGTTACAGGAACATATTACGTATATGTAAAGTATCTTTATGCTGACATGACTGGCCCAGGTTATTATTTACCCGATGTGCCTTATACCATGTATTTTTATAATGATTATGGCATCCACGGAACCTACTGGCATAACAATTTTGGTCAACTCATGAGCCATGGCTGCATCAATATGGAAACGAGCGATGCTGAGTGGCTGTACTATTGGTCTTACGTTGGAATAATGGTATATATTCATTATTGATGAACTCCCCAAAACTAAGGCTGACGCGTCGAAATTTTTTGAAGCTTTGCAGTGTAGGAGTGTTATCGGCAGCTATACCAAGTTTTTCCTTTTCGAAAGCACTCGTAAATGAAAGTAAAATTAAGTTAGGACGTGTTGCCCAGGAGGGTTGGCCTGTATTTGCCGAACCCAACCAAAACGCACGGCGTTGCTATAGCCTGAAGTTCGACCAAATTATCCCCATAATAGAAACAATTAAGCAAACAGAGGAAGCTAACCAGGGCGAAACTTGGTATCGGGTAGCAGATGGGGAATATGTGCGCTCAGCTTTCATCCAAGTGGTAGAAAACCGACGTAACGTGAGCCAGGAACCAATCCAAGCTATTGGAAGCTTGGGAGAAATTACCGTGCCAGCGATTGATGTTTACCTTCAACCTCGCGTACAGAAAACTCGCCGGCGTTATTACTACGGCTCCACATTTTGGGTCAAAACGCGCGTAATGGATGAATTTGGTGTCCCTTGGTACGAACTCCCTGACGAAATCAACGGAATACCATATTTTGTCCGCGCTTATGCTGTGCACTTGATGAATCCTGAGGAAATCGCGCCACTTTCAGCAGAAGTGCCCCCTGATCAGAAGCGCATCTTAGTGGATTTGCGAGTTCAGCGTGCAATAGCTCTCGAATCCAATCGTGAGGTATTCTCTACGCTTATTTCGTCAGGACTTCCCGCGACATTTACACCCACAGGGACTTTTTTGACCAACCGTAAACGCCCTTCGCGGCGTATGTATTTAGTTTCAGGAAACCCAAAGATGGATTATGATTTTCCTGGCGTTCCTTGGGTAAGTTATCTCACACTCAAAGGCATTGCCTTTCATGGATCCTATTGGCATGCCAATTGGGGCAAGCCCATGAGCCATGGCTGCATTGAAATGACCCCGGAGGATGCCAAGTGGATTTACCGTTGGACGACTCCAGTGGTTCCATTTGATGAGCCTTATCACATTGAAGAAACTGGTACCCGTGTGGACGTCCTCAGCGGATACTAGATTTGTATATGGAAGTTAATCTTTTTTATATACAATGCGTGTAATATTTTATAAAACATAGAGTGGAAGGACTGTTTGTGATAAAAGCTGTTTTTGAAGGATTGGTTTACGACCCTAAGGGCGAGCCTATAAAGGTCGCTTATGTTGGTTCAGAGCCGTGTTATGTTCTGAATGATGATGGATTTTTACGCTACATCCCCGCCGGAGATGTGGATTGGCAGGTGTGGGAAGCTTTAACATCACAAATCATCGGGCATGAAGATATCCTCAGCAAGCAGGCAGCTAAGATGCTGGGTCAAGAAGATATTTTTACTGTGGCGATGTTACGCAGCCAATTAGAAAAAAAAGATGAGCAATTTAAGGCTATCCAAGAAAAAGGTTTGCCTGAGGAAGCGCGTCAGTATTTGGGCATGATGGGATTTAGAATTACCATCGATATTCATGGGAAGGTGATTGAGGTAAATCAGCCCCAAGTATACGGCGATGAAGGCAATGACTAAAACCATTAGTGTTGGAGTCTGATAAAATTAAAGCGAGAGAAACACATGATGGCTGATGCAAATATCATCGATATTAGCGATGAAAGCTTCGATTACGAAGTAGTGAGTTACTCATCTCATACACCGGTTGTCCTTGAATTTTGGGCACCTTGGTGTATCCCTTGCCGGGTGCTATCACCGCTGTTAGCCAAACTTGCTGAGGAAGCCGATGGCGCTTTTCGATTGGCGCGAGTTAATGTGGATGAACAACCCAAATTAGCTGAGCGCCTCAAAGTCAAGTCGGTACCAACCGTCAAAACCTTTGTGGATGGGCGCATCGTTTCTGAGTTTACGGGTGTGCTTTCTGAACCCAACCTGCGAGCCTTTATCCGCCGCATTATGCCCGAAACTGGTGATCTCCTCTTGGAGAAAGGAAAAAGCTTAATGCTTTTAGGCGATCTTGACGGTGCAGAAGACGCCCTGCGCCAATATCTGGCGAACAACCCGGAGAGCCCTGCTGGTTTGCTGGCTCTTGTTCGGCTGCTACTCCTTGAGGGACGCGCATGGGAGGCTAAAGGGATTCTGGCAACCTTCCCAGCCAGCTATGAGTTCAATGCAGCGCAAATACTCAAGCCTGTTGCGGATGCTTACCTTTGGTTGGAGAAGCAACAAGACCCACCTAAGGATGCGCTTGAAGCGGCGTATCGCAACAGCTTGCGCTTAGCCAAACAAGGCAAGATCCAATTAGCCTTGGATGGTTTTTTGGATATTTTGCGCAGGGATAAGCATTACCGGGATGATGAAGTGCGCGAGGTTTATTTGGGCTTGCTCGAGGTCCTGGGTGAGCATCATCCGGACGTGCGCCAATACCGCGCGGATCTTTCCAATGTGTTGTTTTGATGGAACCTAGTCTCAAGAATTTAGTGCAACGGATGAGGAGATAAAATCAATCGTACGCAGAATAAGAGGTACAGACAATTAACAAATCAAGAACTGGAAAGCAATAGCCAAATTCGGCTTTTTTATTCCTTTTTGGCGGAATTACTTTACTGTAATAATTCATCTCAGTGTGGCGCTTTTTGTAATACAGCGTTCAGGGTCAGGGCTGTGGGCGGCCAGGACGCAGCTTCCTCCTCGCTGGACGCGCTTTGCCGCCTCCGCGTGTTGTATACCATTTCTATTCCGAATGTGATAAAGTGATTCCAAAAATATCCGTGAGAGCATTCTAATACTTCATTTAGACAGAAAAGAGGCTGCCAGAAATTGGCAGCCTCTTTGTTGAAAAATCCGCACCAGGTTAGTAAACCCGGGGTCACGCTTTGAATTACTGAATTGCGATCCCAGAGTAGTCTTCGGCAACGGACGTTGAACCAACACGAGTCTGGATGCGGACGATGACCGCTAACGCACTGCCTGCAGGGCCTTCAACAATTGCGGAACCACCAAATGTGCCATCTGTATAGTAACCAAATTCTGCCGCTCCGATGTTACCGGCGTTGGAATTTACTTTTGCACCAGAAGGAATAGCGCCCAGTGTGTCAGTGCCTACCAAAACGCCAGCTTTGTCATAGTACTTCACAGTAACAGCGTCAGCAGGTAGATCAGCACCCACATTTTGAATGGCAATGAAAGCTCTCTGGCGGGTACCATCATACCAGTGTTCAGTCGTCCAGCGGATGTAGGGCAGAGCCACTTTGGAAGCACCGCTCGTGAAGCCCAAGAAGGCTGTGGAAAGTCCACCGCCGAACACTTTGCCCATGGCAACTACATCGCCAGTCGCTTCGATTACAGCTGATCCGATATAGCCTGGGTCATTGCCACCATCGCAGGCATTAAAGCTTTGCTTTGCACCAGGGGCGAGGGTATATGGGCCATCCACAACTCCACTATCATAAGTAACCGAAACGGTCACGTCTGCATCAGTCGTGTTCTGAACAGCATAGGAAGAGGTCTGAACACCATTGAAGAGACAAAGTGCCGATGGCATATAAACTGTGGTAGCGAAGTCATTCGTCGCCTCAAAAGCAGAAGCACCGGTGGCATTTGTGCGTAACTCCATTGCGGAAGCCACAGCTGCGCCTGGATCAGTGGTGCCGGCCTTGAAAGCGAAGACCTGCACAGAGCCATTGAATGGGCCAGTGAAATCAGGCATTTGGGCCAAATCAAAATACTTGGTAGCGTAGGCTGGAACATCTTCAACTTCTACGACGATGTTGGAACCACTCACTGGGACGAACACCAGTCGGAAGTCAGCTGCTACGCTATCCACATTCTGGACCGAAATGATGGTGTTAGCATTGAATGTGTTTAGTAGAGCGGTAGGAACCAAAATATAGTCAGAACCGGCAGTAAACCCATTGGACAAAGGCCGTACCTTTACGCCGCTCGCCGGGGCAGGAATCTGCACCAAGGTGGCAACAAGGGGTTGGTTAGAAACCATCACGGCTGAGCCTTTAAAGCCTGGATCTAAATCGCCAAGCGATCCAACGAAAATGGAAGTGCCGGCCATGGGCTCAAGATCTGGGCGAGGTATAATGATCGGGGTTCCATCGCCTTCAGCATAGAACTCCAGGGAGACTGTCGCAGTATCTGTTCCCACGTTTTGATAGGTGATGGAGGTTGTAAAGCTGGTACCATACGCAGCAGCTTTAACCGGGGAAGCCCCAAAAACGGTTACCACCATCATGACAACAACAAGTGCACACAATAGCTTATTTTTCATATTTTTCTTGCTCCTTCTTTAGAGTATAATTTTTCTATCTGACAGATAATTTAATAGATAACGGACGTCAAATCAATAGCCCATTGGGATTATTTTTTCTGAAATAGGTTTGAACCAAAAAAGAAATTGACCCGCGTTTCAATCTTGACTTTTAAGGATGGTACAAAGACATAATGAAAAAGAATTATTTTGGTCGAATATCTCTTCTTTCCTTTTTTTGCCTCATTTTGCTAGCAGCTTGCAGCGGAATTGAATCTCCGACCGCAACACTTACGCCTACGCAAACTTATGCAGCCCCCTCGGCAGATAAAACTACTGTGATTGGACGGGTTGTCAATACTTCCGGCCAACCTTACCAAAACCTAACTGTCCGCTTGGCAGAGGTTTACTATGCCACAGATAATCCTGAGCAGGGCGCCTATGTGCTAGACGCCGCTTTTAGCCCTGGTGGGGTTACGGATCAAAATGGATATTTTATTATTCCTGAAATTAACCCTATGGATTATGTGCTGGTATTAGGCAGCCCAGACGCAGCTTATAAAATCATCGAAAACGAGGAAGGCAAAGCCAAGGTTTGGCACACCGAAGCTGGCAAGATCTTGGATATAGGCGAAATCAGTCTGGATTTTGACTTTAACCCTTAACTAGCTGTTGATAAAGTGCTAAGTATTGCTGCACGGCACGCTCAATCGTAAAATTCTGTGCCCAGGCATAGGCTTGCGCTTGGATGCACACATACGCCTCGCGTTGTGAAAAAGCACGCTTTACTGCTTCGGAGATTTGCTCAACCGAACCGGGCTGAACTAACCAGCCGGTCTGGCCATCCAGAACAAGTTCACGGGTCCCTGGGATGTCCGTCGCAATCACAGGCGTTTGGCAAGCCATGCTTTCCAGGAGAACAGTAGGTAAACCTTCCACCCAAGAAGGCAACACGAAGATGTCCATTCTGCTTAGCCAATTGGGCAGATCGGATTGATTTCCAAGCAATTTAACTTTTTGCTCCAGATGCAGCTCAGCAATCAAAGCTTCTAGCACTGCGTGCTGCGGGCCCTCACCTAAAATCATCAAGCGCGCATCACTATATTCTGTGAGAATTGCCGGCATGGCGCGAATTAGATGATCAAAACCCTTACGTTCGATCAATAACCCCGCCGCCCCAATCAAATGGAGCTCTTTCTGGAGCGGAGCGCTGCCCTGAGTAAACCATCGTTCCGGGATGCCATTATAGATGGTTATCGCTTTGTGGTGGGAAAGTCTTCCACCAAGTGTGTGGTTGAGCTGGTCAGTAATCGCCTGTGAAACCCCCACCACCTGATCGGTCAATAAGGGATAAAGGAACCCCGAAAAGACCTGCCGGCAGACCCAGGCGATCACCCCGTCACCCCATTCTTTAGAAATGTGGGCTGTTCGTACCACTGCTTTAACTGCGTTCTGCGCCCTAAGATGCGAGCCCGCCAGGTTCCCTACAGGGAAGTGGCTGTGGACGATATCAATCTGATTATCACGGCAGAAATTTTGTAGATCAAGCGAATGCAGCTTAGAGAATGTGCTTCCTTCTTCCAAGATAATATTGGGAATGCCGGCAGCTTTTAGTTTAGCCAAATTATCCTGCTCCGTGGCAGTTCCAAATTGGTTGAAACAACCCACCGCCACATGCACGCCAGCTTTCTTCAAGGCTAAGCTCAGCTCGAAGCCATACTTATCGCTGCCGCCGCTAGCGCCGCCGATATCCAAACCCTTCAATAGTTGCAAAACATGCAGGGTTTCACTCATACTGCACCTGCCAAGAGACGTTGGTAAAGCTGAGCATATTGCTCCGTCACGGTTTGAATGGAAAATTGAGGCAAGATGCGGCGTGCCTCCCGCGCAAATTGTTGACGAAGTTCAGGGTGGTGATATGCATGTACGATGGCTCGCGCCAATGCGTGTGCATCAGCCGGCTGCACCAGCCAGCCAGTTCTTCTATCCTGGATAAGCTCGCGATTGCCGGCAATATCTGTTGCTAACACAGGCACTCCAGCCACGATCGCCTCCAAGATAACCGTTGGTAAGCCTTCCCAAAGAGAAGAGGACACAAACAAATCTAACTCATTCAAAAAATTGGGAATATTCCCAAGATATCCCCTAAGCTTCACATGCTCAGCCACCTCCAACTCCTGAGCCAGAGCAATAAGCTCTGCTTTTTGATTTCCATCGCCAGCCAAGTGCAGCTCGCAACCTGGGATTACCTCGAGTACTTCCGGCATCGCCGCAACTAAATAGCGATAACCCTTTTGCTCAGCCAGGCGGCCTGCACTGCCAATGACAAAGCCTTGGCCTTCAGCCCTAGGCGGCTTTATCTCCGGCAGTTTTTCGGGCAGGTCGATGGCATTAGGGATCAGATGGGTTTTTTCCGGGTGTTGCTTAGCTCCAGGATGTGCCCCCAGTTGCTCAACGATGGCTTGTGAGACGCCAACTTCGGCATCCAGCCGGGCAGGGAAAACTCTTTCAGTAAAGATATGGGCTTTCCATCGGCCAGCTGGGGTTTGCTCCCACTCCCGCACGTTATGCACCGTGCGCAGGGTAATCAAGCCGGGATGCTGACGCTTTAGGCGCAAGGCTGCCAGGGTCCCTAACTGAAAATGGCTTTGTACAATTTGAACGGGGTGGCTTTGAACGTAATTCTCTAGCCCATGCAATGCCTGGCGGTAAGAAGAAAGCGCGCCGTTACCGCGCCATTCTGCCAGCTGGATAACATTCAGACTGGTAGCTTCCAGCGCTTGCAGGGTTTTAGCCTCTGCTGGTGTGTGCATGCGGAAAAACGCGCAAATAGTGGCTTGATATCCCATTTGAGTGAGCTGCTGCGAAAGATCCACACAGAAACGCTCAGCGCCGCCATTTACCCCGCCAATATCTAAACCCTTGACCAATTGCAAGATGTGGATCTCAGCCATGGTAACGAAAAAAATCCTCTCGTATGGATGGAGCGGGAGCGTGACTTGCAGCCTTAATTGCCGGCATCTTTACTTCTAGAGCCCTTCGCTCTTGCGTCGCATGCTCCCAAGTGTAGCTCAGCTTTTCCCACAAATCCTGCTCCTTGAGATCCCTGAGGTCAATCACGTTGTTTTCCAGCTCTAACGCCTGTAACATCCCGCGGGTCTTGGAAAGATAGCCGATGAAAACCGTGGGGATGTTCATGCCCAGCGCAAATACGCCAGAGTGCAAGCGCGAGGCTAAAAAAGCTTGCATCAAGCCATAGCTGGCTTTGAGCTGGGCTGGTCTAACCACCTGGTTGATGTGCACAGCCTCCAAGCTTTGGGCTTTTAGCCTGGAGCAGAGCGCAGCCGCAGCTTCGCCATCATTTTCGTTGGGTGTTGGCCCCGAAACCTGATTGAAGAGCACCACCTGTGCTGTATAGCATTGTAAGAAACGTGTGAGCGTCCGCTCCAGTACGGTGTAATA
Source organism: Candidatus Mesolinea sp. UBA5823 (assembly GCA_002417685.1). Lineage (GTDB taxonomy): Bacteria > Chloroflexota > Anaerolineae > Anaerolineales > Anaerolineaceae > Mesolinea. The sequence goes on along the minus strand of DICP01000018.1, from coordinate 30,724 downwards.
ATTCATTACTTCAGCGGTAACAAATGACCGTCCCATCGGAGCAATAACAGTGACGCCCAGCTTCGGCTTAGTCATGTCTGCACCCCAAGCTTGCAAAAGATTGGTTGCTTCCATAGGATCAGCCGGTGCCAGGTCAAAAGCTGGATCAGGCGCGTAGCTCACATTCTCCATTGGAAAACCCAGTTCACCAGCTAATCGTAAGGAGATACTATCCCGTAAATAAATGCGCCGTGCTCGTCCATAGCCTTTTGCCAGCATTCGGCGTTCCCACTGGCGGCGCAACGGCCCAATCGATTGCGGCAGTATATAGAGCGGTTTCTGGAATGCATGCGCCAAGCTCACCGAAGCATAGGTGGCCGGGAAGGGCCAGCCATACTTGCCGCTGGAGTAAAACTGATTACCCGAGACCCCCACAACCACATCGGCAGCAGCATAAGCCGCATATAGGCGCTTCCAAGGTAGATCCGGCTGGCCTTTGAGGGGCGTTTGATGATGACGATGCCGCCAAAGGGCAGTGTAGGTACCGATTAGATTCGTAACCTGCTTAGGTAGTGGGTTTTCGGGCCGCACCCCGGCAAGGGCCCAAGGCGACGGCACCACTTCGAAGCCATACTCTGCGTAAGCTTCCTCATCAGGCCAGTTTGCTGAGACAATGATTCTGGGGTTGTCGAAAGCTTCTTGCAGCAATTGACGATTGGAAAGCAGCAAGGCCAGGTCGCCCGCATTGCGGGTGGAGTGAAAATTGATAATCAACACAACGGGCGAGCCGTTTTTGGAGTTAATCTGCATATTCTGGCTGCCTTATGGACCTAAATACAATTATCCCATAACCCAAAAAGAGCACAACTTCGCTGATCACATACACTCTGGCTGCTCCAAACACGCCATATAAAGGGATCAGCCAGAGGTTGAGCCCCACGTTCATTGCCGCTGCAATCATTTGCGGGAAGATGCGGTCTTTTTGTTTATTGAGCGCTACAATCACGCTTGCCAGCCCAAATTCCAAGCACTTGAGCAGCAATACTGGGCTGAGCATGGTGATTAACTGCCCGGTGGTCTCGTATTCCGCACCCAGCAGCAACCGTACCAGGTCATCCCCAAGCAAACCGACCCCCGCAAAAAGCACTATTCCCATTAAGGTAATCCCTGCCAGCAATTTACGCGCTGCTGCGGGGAGCCTTTGCGGAGCTTCGTGATAAGTCCGCGAAAGAGTGGGGATTGAAAAGGTGTAAACTGAGCTGGGAATGATAAATAAAGCATTGATCACACTCAGAGCAGGGGAATAGATGCCAGCCATAACCTTGCCTTGTAGCATCGTAAGTAAATTAATATCGGCTTGCATATAGATTACTGAAAAAAACTCTGAGTAAGTGTAGGCTCTCGAATCGCGCAGCATACGCAGGCTTTCTTGCCTCCTGGCAAAACGAAAATCCAGTCGGAGCATCAAAAAAACAGCAACAGCAAGTCCGCCGGCAATAGCTGCCCTCAAACCTGCAATCAGCATAACAGACCGGCTCCCCACCGCAATCATAACCAACAAAACAATTAGCTTTAACCCGCGTAGCAACAAAATGGAAACTGAGTATGCTTTGATATCTCGTTTAATATTAAGGACAGCCAACATGGTTATTAGCAAGGAATCAAACCACACATCCGCCACACACAGCGCCAGGAGGCCAAAGCCAAATAGGTCAGGGCGTAGCGATGGTGCTAACCCGATCAACAATCCTGCCCATATAAGACCGATACTCGCTTTCAAGCTAAGCACCTTTTGCGTCGAGAGCTTCCAATTCTCTTGGAATGAGCCCTCTCGCAGCAGCCAAGTATCCAAACCAAGGTTGAAAAAAATGGCAGTGAAAGAAGCTAATGAATAGGCTGCAACATAATCACTATAATCTTCCAGCCCAAAGTAGCGCGCCATGATGAGCATGAAGAGCATCTTCATGAACTGAGCAGCGGCATTGGCGCTGCCGTAGCCCGCTAACATGTTCAGAAAACGGCTACGTTTGGGTGTTGAAACCGGCTTATCAGTCAAATTCATGGAGGTAACCTAAGAGGAGCTTCCCTAGGCTCTGCAGGGAATAACGCTCCTGAAAAGTGTGCAAGGCATTGACACCCAATCTTGCCCGAAATGCTGGGTCTTCTTTGAGCTGCAGGATGCTCTCAGCAAGCCCTTGCGGTGTTCGCGGGCAGGCCAAGAGCTCTTCGCCCGAGTGAAACTGGGCAGCAATCGCGGGGCTTTGGCCAGTAATGACCGGCTTGCCCATGGCCATGCCTTCATATACTTTGTTGTGCACCGTCATGAGGGATTGTGGCGTTTGGCCAAAAGCACCCAGGCAGACATCGGCTTGCGCGATCCGGCTAGGCAGCTCATCCTGTGGAACCCAACTTTGAAACTGGATATTGGTCAAGCCTTTTTGCTGCACAAAGCGTTCGGCACCAGCCCTTTCGGGACCTTCTCCGATCATTACGAATAGAATATCGCTATGGCCGCGTAGAATCTCAGCCGCACATAAGATGACGCTGACACCGTGGTTGGGAATATAGGAACCGTAATACAGCACGCGGAAGAGCCCATCTGGATTGTTTCCCTCTGGTTGAGGTTTGAAAATACGATCATCAGCACCAATAGGCAAGAGGCGAAATTTATCAGAGGAGATTTGATACGTTTCACACAGCCAGTCAACGTAGGATTGAGTGTCCTGAATAAGCATATCAGGCTTTTTTAGAGCCTTAGCTTCGGCTTTACGGATGAAATTAATTGAAGAGCCTTCTACTTGATCAAGCTGACGCTCCAATGCTACCAGATAGATAGACATAAGCACATCCCAGACCAAAGGTTTATGCATTCTATTAGCTAACATCCTGGCGAGGAGGATATCGAACTGACCGGGGTAACCAACCATCAAGATATCGTATTCTCCAATGCGCGTATATTTCCAATAAAGCTGCCAGTAAGTTTTGATTACCCGCCACCAGAAGGACGGTTTTTTCCACCCACCGCTGGTAACCTTGACGCGATCCTCCACGCCGTGCCAGAGAGGCACATGGCACTCCTTAACCTCGACGCCCACAGAGCGCAAAGCCGCAATCATATTCTTGTTGCGGGAGTAATTCTGGCGGTAGGTTCCAAAATAGCAGACGATCATCGATACCTGTAGGTCGGCATATAAAAATATCAAAGCAAGGGAGCGCTCAGCGATTAATTAGCAACTAAATTTCCCAAGCGCCGCTTATTCGGCTTGCACCTATCATACCGCAATTATGTCGATTGCCGCAGAGGTAACTAACCTCCAAATACCAAAAAAAGGTACCTCAGCCTTATATAGCCCACCTTAAAAAGGGGCTCAGGGGATTTCGTGCGCTCCATTGACCACGCCGGCCGCCTCGATGCCCGCTTTGATGCGCGCCAACTGGGTCTCTTCATCCTCGTTCAGCCTAAGGTGAATATCTGGAACCAGGTCCGTGGTGATCTTATCTCCCAGCCAGATAGTTTGGATAATTTCGGTGTTGATGATGGTCTTTAGGATTTTCACATCTGCGCTGGTCAGTTCAATGGCGGTGACAATCAAAATTAGACCGGTGTCAAGCAGCAAATGGCAGACTTCGGCAAAACGGCGCACATGTTCAGCCCACTCCTCGGGTTTGGAGCGGTTTGTCAGGTCAAAGTTGACGCCATGAATGACTGAACCGATGCCGAGATAATAAACCAGACTGCCTTCCGTAAACAGGTGCTGCTCCAAGTGTGCAGCTAAGCGCTTGCGGCCCATGCCTTTCTCACCAGTGATAATGATCAGTGCAGGCTGCTGATTGAAGCGCTGGGCGCGTTGGCCGGCAGTGAGGATGCCTTGCACCCACTTTTGGTCGCGTTGGTAGACTTCTTGCCGCAGGTGCATGTCTTCATCGGGCAGGGCTTCCAAGATCCTGCCGCCCCCAGCGATCTCATAGCCATCCACCAACACAAAGCGGCTGGTCTCGGGGAGCTGGGTACCCACATCAAAGGCGATGGGGTGCCGAGCCCTCAGGGTGACTTCCCCAGCCATGTGCCGGCTGACCTCGTCCGAGCTTTCCAACAGGTCGTAGGTAGCAGCATCCAACACATGATGGATGGCCTCTACGCGCACATTTTCCTTGGCAGTGCCCACCTTGAGCAGGTAGTCTTTCCCCATCTGTAGCGGCTGCTCGCCAATCCAAAAAAGGCTCGTACGCAGGCGCGTGCTCACTTCAGGCGCAGGCTCATCCGGATGGCAAATAACTTCCCCGCGCCTCAGGTAAATTTGTTCTTGCATGGTGAAACCAATGGCTTCGCCGGCTTCAGCTTGGCTGAGCGAACTTTGGTTAAAAGTGACCAGCTCTGCAACATGGGTGCGTTTGCCCGAGGGGTAAGCAACCAAAGCATCCCCAGGGCGCATCGTACCGCTCGAGAGGGTGCCAGCCACAATACGGCGCTGATCGCCATCCTCCGAGAATTTGTACACGTCCTGCACGGGCATGCGCAATGGGCGGTCTACCAGCGGTTTGTGCTTTTCAAAGGCATCCAATGCCTCCAGAAGCGTCTTGCCCGTATACCACGGCATAGCAGGGCTGTGAGAAGCGACGCCGTCGCCCTCACGCCCGCTCAGAGGGATATAAGCAGCAGGGGTGATGCCGATAGTCTGAAGAAAGGCGCTATATTCTTTCTTCACGGCTTCAAACACGGCTTGGTCATAACCGACCAGATCCATCTTATTGATCGCCACCACGACCTGATTAATGCCCAGCATGCCCAGCAGGTAACCGTGCCGGCGGGAGTTTTCTTGCACGCCTTCATGTGCATCGATCACCAGCACCGCTGCTTCCGCGTGGGAGGCTCCCGTCACCATATTCTTGATAAATTCAATATGCCCAGGCGCATCTAGGATGAGATACTCGCGCAATTTGGATTTGAAGAATATGCGCGCGGTATCAATGGTGATATTTTGTGTGCGCTCATCTTTGAGTGCATCGATGAGATAAGCATACTCAAAGGGCACTCCGCGGCGAGCGCAATCGGCTTGCAGCGCTTCCAACTTGCCCTTGGGCAGCGAGTTGGTATCAGCCAGTAAGCGGCCCACGATCGTGCTCTTGCCATGGTCTACATGCCCTACGAAGACGATGTTCATGCTTTCTTGGGGTAGAGTTTGTGTCATCACATGTATCCGTCCCGTCGTAAGGTCTCCAGCGAGCCGCCGTCATCCTTATCCTGCGCCCGGCCGGAGCGCTCAGCGATGGTGGCGAACTTGCCCACGCTTAGCTCTTCGATAATCTCATCCACATTGCGCGCGTCAGATTCGACTGGAAAAGTGCAAGGGTAACAACCTAAGGAGCGGTAGCGCTTGCCATCGCCGTGATTATAATAGAGCGAAACCGTAGGGATGTTTTCTGCACGGATGTACTCCCAAATATCCAGCTCAGTCCAATCTAGCAGCGGGTGCACACGCACAGTGGTGCCCGGGGCAAATTCCGTCTTGAACTGGTTCCAAAATTCGGGGGCCTGATTAGCAACATTCCACTCGTTTTGCTCGTCTCGAGCTGAAAAAACACGTTCTTTAGAACGCGAGCCCTCCTCATCGGCACGCACACCCACAATCACACCGGTAAAGGGTGTGGGATGCTCTTCACGTTCATAGATTCCTTTTTCGTGGTTAAAGCGAAACCGCGGACCTGTACCGTCGAGCGTTTGCTTGAGCGCTTGCGTCTTGAGTGTGGCACAGCAGCTTAGACGGTCCAGTGCGCCATCCGGAAAGGTGTTTTTAGCCTCGAGCGCCTCTAAGTTAGAGCCTACGATCATGTTTAGATGTAGCTCGCGCACCATTTGGTCGCGGTAGCGGATCATTTCCGGGATCTTATAATGCGTATCAATGTGAATGAGCGGGAAAGGAATATGTCCAAAAAAAGCTTTACGGGCTAACCACAGCAGCACGGTGCTATCTTTACCCATGGACCACAGCATTCCCAGAGATTTAATATTAGCGTAAGCTTCCCGCAGAATGTAGACACTACGATTTTCTAGTTCATGTAAGTGGTCCAAAATACTCCTCAAAAGTTACAGCCATAAAGCTATAATACCCCGTTTTCGAGCATGCGTGCCAAGACCTGTTCGGCACATTCAACAATTCCAAATTGGTCTGAGTGCAGCACAAGCTGGGGGTGCAGCGGCGGCTCATAAACTGAGCTGATACCTGTGAAATCGGCAATTGCTCCTTGCCCTGCGCGCCGGTAAAGCTGCTTTGGGTCTCGCCTTTGGCAAATCTCTATAGGGCAGTCCACATAAATCTCCCAAAAGCGCCCAGGCGGCACGAGCGCACGTGCCCGCTCGCGATCACGGGCAAAGGGACTGATAAACGCCACCAGCGTGAGCAACCCAGCCTCGAACATCAGGCGAGCCACCTCACCCACCCGGCGGATATTTTCCGTGCGGTCGGCATCCGAAAATCCCAAGTCACGGTTGAGCCCAGAGCGCAGGCTGTCACCATCCAAAAAGCAGGTATGCGCCTGGTAGCGCTCGACGAGTATGCTTTCCAATGCGCCAGCGATCGAGCTCTTACCACTGCCCGAAAGGCCAGTGAACCAAAGCACTAAGGCTTTATGACCGTTGATCCGCTCGCGCACTGCGAGGGGAATGTGATGCGAAAAAGGAGTAAGGTTTTCTGCCATTGCTTAAAAGTAAATCTGATAAAGCGTGCGCAGCTGCAGGACAATTATCAAGATGCCGACCATAATCATCAGGGTTTTAGCTGGGATTTTCCTAGTGATACGCGCACCCAAGGGAGCAGCGATAACGCCCCCAATCAAGAGGGCCACAATGTAACGCCAGTTTTCTACAAATGAGAGCGAAGTAATGAATACAATCACTTCTGCAATGGTCACGAAAAACTCAGCAAAATTGACTGAACCGATAGCTTTGCGGGGTGCATGACCGCTGGAAATAAGGGTGCTGGTGACAATCGGCCCCCATCCCCCGCCACCAATAGCATCTGAAACGCCGCCGACTAGACCTAAGGGGATCAGCCATTTTGAGGTTTGCTTTTCTTCAGAAAGCTGCGCACCGTTGAAAGCTTTCACCAAGATGCGGATTCCCATCAGCAAGAGGTAAATAGTGATATAGGGTTTGATTTTATTGCCATCAATGTTGGTAAGAATATAAGCCCCTAAAGCGCCGCCAATGACGCCAGGGATCAACAAGGAGAGCACCATGCGCCGATCGGTATTCCCCTCATGCCAGTGAGCAATGCCAGAAATAGCAGTGGTAACGATTTCCGCGGAATGGACACTGGCGCTGGCAATGGCTGGCGGCAAGCCTACGCCGAGCAAAAAGCTATTGGCGCTCACGCCATAAGCCATGCCTAAGCTGCCATCAATCATTTGGGCAATAAAACCCACAATGATCACGAGAATTAAGTTGAAATCCATTCCTACTCCTGGACTTATCCAAATTTGAGTTATTATCAACCAGGCAGTGAGGTCTTGTCAACGGTAAGGAAACTTTGGTCTAAACATAATAATTGGCAAGATGAATGTTGCATAGACTACTCAATCAACCAAATACTCACACCGCCGGCAGAATAAAGCTGTTTGAGGCCGGTGCAGTCTCGCAATGCGTCAGCCTGCAGGCTGCCTTTGCCCTTGCGAATGTAGAGGTATTGGAGATCAGCCTCCTGCACCAGTCCCCAAAAGTCTTCGTCGCAAGTTTTGAGGTTAGCAGCTTTCTCTCCCCAAGCGCTCATTTGAGCTTTGAATGCCTTATCTCCGCCGAAAGTGTAAAAAATAGTCGGTGCCAGCGACCAGCGGCCAGTGTAGGGCATAATCCATGCGCCTCCATCTACGCCGCGGTAAAGCTCATACCCCCAAGGCGTGGTGTTGATAAAGAAACGCGCATCCTGAGGCGTATGAGTGTCTATCCATTGCAAGGCTGCCAGGTCGGCCTGGTCTGCCAGGATGGTGTCCGGATTGACCACGTTCCAAGTTTGTTGAGCGCCAAAGATAAGCATAAAAACCACGAGAGCTGTGATGCCAGCTGAAATCCCCGCCGGCGGCCATGGCCGCCGGAACAGACCGCTTGCCCACTCCAAGCCTAAGGCGGCTAAGCTGCAGGCTGGTAAAAATAGCACGAGCGCAAAGTGGTCACTGCGGAAGGGTGCTATGTGCAGCCCTAATGGCAATGCCAAAAATGCCACGAGCAGGGCCCATAAGGCGAGCCCACGCGTTTTCTGGTGGAAAAGACTTGCTAGCGCGCCGATAAGCGCCAATGCCAGAACGACATATCCGCTGTATGGACCCACCAGCGTCCAATAGTAATGCCACTGATTGACGTCTCCAGCCGCTCCTGCTGAGAGAGTGACAGCTGGGTGGAAGACTCCGAGTGAATAGCGGAACACGCGCCAATACCAGCGCGAAACTAAAACCAGTCCACCCAAAGCCGGCAGCGCCAGCGCAGCCAACTCTTTCCACTGGAACTGCTTGGCTTTTAGGCTGCGCACAAGCCAAAGCAAGGCAAGTATGACCAGGAAGAGCGCGAGCAAAAAAGCAGTGAAGTAATGGCTGAGCAGGGTGCCGGCGGTTAGGAGGGTCAATCCTGTCATTTGCCACCAGTGTTCATGACGGTCCTTCACCTGCATCACCTCCGCCATTGCGACCGGTAATATCATTACCCCCGTTAGGAGAGTATAGCGCCCCCAAGTCAGGTAGTAACCCGGCATTTTGGTCGCGAAGGTGACAAAAAACGCTGCCATCGCCCCAATCCGCCAATCTTTGCCTATAGCCTTCGCCAGAGCATAAACTGAGATTCCAACGCAGGCATTTATCACTTGCCCCAAAACCAAAACAGCCCCTTCCGGAGCTAAACCGCTCAATGCTGAGAAAAACGCAGTAACCGCATGGAATGCAAAGTGATAGTAAAAAGGTCCAGGCAGATAAGGTTCGAGCGTGCTAGGCAACCCGCCATTTTCTATAATCTTGCGGATGATCAAGACATGGTGTTGAGAGTCGACCCAATTGGGGAAGACCAATTCCCGTGCTTGCCAAATTCGCCAGATGGTAAAAATAGCCAGCATAACCAAAGCGATTAACCAAGTCTTGTTGAATGCGGTTTTCCAACTGTGGATCAAGCCGGTCAATACTAGCCCAATGAATAAGCTTAGAAATAATCCGATTGCCAGGGGGGTAATTTTGAGCCTGACCGTATAAAAGGCCAAGGCTCCGAGAGTTATGACACTAGCACTAACCGCAAATATTCGCGCCAGAGCCTCGCCACCATCTTGTTTATGGTCTCCCAGCCAAAGCCACCAAGCCAAACCAGGCAGACAGACCGCCAAAAAAGCCAGCGCTACTCGCATAGCCATACTCCAGTCTTATTCGGAAGCTCTGCCAACAGTTCTGCTATCGTTTTCTTCAAAACTGGGTGAACGTATCCAGGCGCGATCTCATTTAGAGGCGCTAAAACAAAAGCCCTTTCTGGGATTTTTGGGTGAGGGATTTCTAGGCGACTTGTAGTTTTTATCAAATCATCGTAAAAAAGGATGTCGATGTCGATCAGGCGGGGTCCATAGCGAAAGTTTTCGACTCGTCCCAGCTCTACCTCAGTTTTCTTGAGGAAATTCAATAAGCGGAGCGGGCTTAAATTAGTCTCAACCTGAATCACCTGGTTGAGAAAGTCGGGTTGGTTTGTGTACCCCCAGGCTGTTGTTTCGTAGAGTGAAGATTGCTTAAAGATACTCATTTTCAGCGAGATTGCTTCAATGGCTTTGCTAATGTTTTGTTTACGGTCGCCCAGATTAGTTCCAAGCCCTAGGTAGGCAATGCTCATCTGGTCTCACTCTTTACAATGTCGATCAGATCCGCCAGAAGCCCGAATGCCGTTGTTTTAGGGCTGGGATCTGTCTCTAAAATGCCCAATCCAGGGAGCACGTCCAGTGCAAAGTTCACATAAGAAGAGGTTCCATCAACAGTATAAAGCGGAGAGCTTGGCCCCACCATTTCAGGCTTTACGCTAACCTGATAGTGCCCATCCTGCCAGCCTCCCTGGCAGACTAGCTTCCAACGCTTTCCTTGGGATTCTGCAGTTGAAATCATTTCGGGTGTGATCCTGCGGATACCGATCGGTTTTACATCCATGGGGGTCAGGTTTTGGCCCATCAAAACGTTCGAAAGGACTGCCACTTTGATAGCAGCGTCCCATCCATCAACATCATTACTAGGGTCAGTCTCAGTGATGCCAATCGAAGCGCCATAGGCAATTGCCTGCTCGAGAGTTTCACCCCCACGCATGCGGTCAAGCAGCAGATTAGTGCAGGAATTGAGAATCCCATAAAAGCCATGCAGCTTTGCCCCTGCGAGCGGACCCCGGAAAAGCGAGAAAATTGGAGCACCGTCCATTACCGTAGATTCAAACCGAAAGAGGCGCCCATGTTCCTTGGTTAGCTCGGTCAGTTCCCGAAAACCGTAGACCACCGGACCTTTGTTGGCAGTGATGAGGTGAAGTCCTCGTTTTGCTGCAGCCCGCAGATAGTCCAGCGCAGGTAAGCCGGAGCGCGGATTTACAGGAGTCGTTTCGACCAATACATGGGCGGGAGCTTGCTGAATGAAATCGAACATATCCCCATGAAAGGCCATCTTATCCAAAACAGACAAGTCTAACGGGTCTTTGCTGGCCAAAAGGTTGAGTAAGTTTTGCTCATCGATTCCGTTTGGGTCAAGGCAAACCCCATGGCTTCCGGTTGCGATTGCGGTGATGCGCGAATTAAATCCAAATTGTTCTTGTAACTCCTGCTTTTTCGCGGTCAGCAAGCGGGCAAAAGCCTTACCGACATTCCCAAATCCAAGCAGTGCTAAATCGATCGTCTTCATAATGGTTTCCTGTTGTTTATTTCAATGGCTAATTATAGCAACGAATTATCGGTGTTTTCGGATACAGGATAAAGGCTAAGAATTATAAAAATTGAGGCTAAAAGCCGGACAGCTCACCTCTTCTTTTCTCAACTCTTGTTGATATCACTTGGCCCTAGCGACCGACATAACCTCACGCTCACCCTCAGTCCTACGTAAACAGTGGCCCTTTTGCTCTTACTCACGCCTACAATAACCGATACGCCATCTTCACTCAGCTTGGCACCAATCCCTAACAGATTGGGGTGGCAACCATAACACCCACACTCACACCAGTCACCCCCACACCAATACCCAGTCCGACTTTGACGAGCTCCCCTACCCCCACGCTGCTGCCCAGCCCTACCAGCACTGCCACCCCCGAGCCGACCCTGCTTGGGCTTGGCGCGGGCTTCAATCCTTTCTGGCTGATCCCTGTGGTCATCGTCCTTGGGGGTGGCAGATATATGGCATTGCGCTCAGCCCGGAGGAAGCGCCTAGCTAATACACCTTCAGAGCCGACGCTGCCGGATGAATCGACAACAGAGGGTCAAGAATAGATATTTTGATCCTAATGGGGAAGGAACCAGGTGGAAAACACGCCTTCATAGCGCGTGATGAATTTAATCGGTCCACCCACAAAGAACAAAATTAATGTTAGTGCGAGCACCACCAATTGCACGGTTCGGTTTTTGATTTGGCTCTGGGTATATCCGACCAAGCCGTAGACAAGCCCAATAATGGGGAAAAGGTAGCGGCCTTGCAGAGCGAAATGCTTGAACCCATAAGTCAGTTCGCTGTTGTAATTGGTCAAAAAAACCACCAGGCTGTATCCTAAAATGATAAAAACCGCGCTCCAAATGGCATAAGGTGGGCGTCGCCAATAGCGGGCAGCCAGCAGCAGCACGCCTAAGTAAAATAACCGGTAGAAAGTGATAATGTGTGCCGGATAGTAAGTTTTATGCCCCAATATGCCATAAGTTTTGGTCAGCATATCTTTGATCCAGAATTCAACAAAATATGTTACTGGATCAGGATGACCGGCTTGAATGCTTTCAATCAAGGTCATCCTGTGGCCTAAGCCATATTTTTCCCAGCGGATGTGAAATGGGCTCAAAGCGCACTGTTCCGGTTGTAGAAGATCAGCGCAAGAGGGCAGCACCGCATGGTAGACCACGAGGTTATAGCCATAGATCGCCAAATTCCCGCCAATAAGGAAGATAAGAATAATTAGCAGAGCCGTCTGTCCTTTGGTAAGTTTGGGGAGCGGAAAGATAGCTTTGCGCTGGCGCAATGTAAATACCAACCAAGCGATGAAGCTGAAGAGTGCCAATGGTAGAACAGTGTACTTAGACAAGCAGCCAACGTACATAAAAACCAACCAAGCCAAGGAATTCGTGATGAAATCTTTGCCAGTAAACACGCGTACGAGGAAATATAGCCCCGCTATGCACAGCAAATTCACTAAGTTGTCATAGTTTACCCCGCCTGAGAGAAATGTGAACATCAGCGTATTAGCCAGCAAAAATACCGGCAAGAGTGGCCACCAAGGCTTGCGGATTAGCTCTTTGGCAAGGAGATAACAAAAATAGAGTGTACCGAGCGAATAAAGCACACTTGTAAGCCTCAGCACAATTAAAAGATCCCAATCACTCGCCGTTGGGCTAATTACCTGAACCAGATTGATAATGCGGCCATTAATCCAGTGATAGAGGAAGGGGTTATGGGCAATGTACCAACCCAGCTCATACGTTTCAGGCGAATCAGGTGGGATACCCCAGGTGCTGGCATAGACTTTAGAGAAGATGAAGTGTGCCTTTTCGTCTGGGACGATGCCCTCGGCGAGATTGAGGGCCACATAAATAGAAGCTATGGCAAAGGCAAGCAGTATGCACGCCAAAACCACTTTTTGAGCTTTGCGTGAGTTGCTATTAGATACTGCGGTTTCTGTTTTAGACATAGATGCATCAACGTAGTGAGATTGTTTAATATTATAAATCAACTAACCCTATTCTCATCCGGATTCAGTTTTATTAACTGACAAGGGCTGATTTCTCAGCCCTTTAATGAGCTCTTTAATGAAAGGTGCAACGGAGCTTTAAAATAGGTTTGACGCTTCTAAACGGTGCCGTGGTTATTTCTTCACCTCTTTGAAAGTACGATAGGTCTTCTCGAAATATCGATTTGTATCCATGAACCCAATTGTGTTTTCGTTTTCATAACAATAAATATACAGTTTATAGACTCCGTTTTCCATTTTTAATGGCGAAAATCGCGTAATGAAGCCATGATTGATACCGACAATACCTTTATTACGATATAAGGAGTTTAGATTAAATCTATCAATTATGGACGCATCAACTTCGTAGCGTTTGTCATCTGAAGAGAATACCAGTTTTATGGCCTTATTAGGACTAGCCTGATCAGGCTGAATTAGGGCATACCCACTAATTTCAGTCGTAATAAATATGTCTTGTTTTGTATAAATAGACTCGATTTTTAAGTCAAAGTTTTTTGCAAATTCATTGTATTTATTTAGCTCAATTTTCTTTAATTGATATGTTTCTTTTAAAGGTATGGCTAAGGCAATGTCATTCGCAAAGACAAAAAGCAGAAGCAATAAAATTGTGATTAACCAGTAAGCGGGGTTTTTAATTTTTTTCATAGCATAGATCTCATGAACTTATTTAGGCTGTTCGATCAATTCAAAATTAGCATTCAGTAATTTATTTAATACCGTTCTCAAGGTATTTATTCCTGAATAATTATCTATATCAATGTTCTGACCTTGATAATAAACAGCATTGAGTATGTTGCGCATGTAAAGTGACTCGACATCCATATCATAAATATCTATACCATACAGGTTTTTTAAGAAATCAGGATAACGATATCCATGATCGGATTGCAAAATAATGATTGAATTCGGATCATTCTTAATAATTTCAGTGGCTAATTCAATTATTTTTTTTGATGCGTACTTGTATTGCGCCAGATATGGTTCTATATCGCGAAGGTTTGAATGATCAGCATCGTTTGTCTTATTGCCATTTTCATCGAATATAAATGGCTCATGAGGAAACCAGAACATACCAAGGGTGAATAGATTGGAGTCTGCCATCTTACTCGACTCTTCAGAATACTTAAAAGCATTTAACCTGTGCCTTATCTCTCTATCATAGCCATCAAGATCATAAAATGGATAATAAAATGTATTCTTGACAACATATGATTCTAACGATCCATGGGTTGTAACAAAATGGGGATCCCAATAAAGATCAACAACAGCTAAATCAATAAAACTATACATATCAAGTACGTTTATTGTGTAACCATGTTCTTTCATGAGTTGCAGTAAGAACGGGTTACTTGCAGTGCTTTGTTTATCTGCTTTCGTCATTGAAGGGCTATTAATTCTGTTCAACTGCAATAGATTCGGGATCTCAGTATAAGTATCATTGGTATAGTTTAATGAATGCCTTGATACAACAAATCCCATATCCTCCAGGGTATCAAAGAAGGCGCTGTTGTCATAATTGCAATATCTCTGAATGCTATCGAAACCTGCATACTCATCAAAAATAAAATAATAAATATTGGGTAGTTCTTTTTGAGGGTCATTATTGACGACGTTTGCTTGTTCTACATTCTCATGGGTTTCTTCCTGTGGCTTGTTTGATGCTGCTTGGAGCACTTTAGGGACAGAAATAATACCGTTAAATAAAATCAAACCAGCGAAAATAAATAGAAAAACCTGATTAATCTGATTGGCAAGCTTCAAATTTACTTTATTGTAGATTAAGTAACCAATCTGGAAAATTAAAAACAAACAAATTAACGCGATATGCCAGTAATAAAGCATAGGGAACTTATCAACAATAGCTTTTTCGATCAGTGCAAAATATAATAGAAAGAGCAGAGTAACATTACTGAATAAGGCAGCCTTCTCAATTTTACGAAATATGAGGTAACTCAAGCCGAGCAAGGAAAGACCAACTAATAAAAATTTCCCGGCAACATTCAAAAAATCACTAAAAATCGCTATTCCTGTGTTCTGAAGATAGAGAAAGAAACAAGGAAATAGTATAACGCACACAACTGATAGAATCGATAAAACTAGATTTTTCTTATTCACTTACATTTTCTCCATATCAGGCTAGATTATATCAAACAAATGAGAATTTGATATTATGCAGATTACTTTGCGGATCGAACTCCCATTTGCACTAACTTCTTTGAACTGATGTATCGATTTCGCTTATGAGATACCATAATCATTTCCTCATGATGATGAGAAAATGATATTTTCATAACCACATTTATTCTCACTAAATTTTTATTCCAATGCATTCTTATAAAGTGCTAAATAGTTTTTCGCCACGTTGTTTATATCAAACCGCTCTTTTAGAAGCCGCACAGAACTTTTACATTCATTATAAAAATTCTGATCGGTCACCATTTTTATGATGGCTTCGGTAAGGTCATCTGGATCCACTTTCCCATCTTTTAAATCAATGAGGATACCCCCTTTGTGCTGGCTATCTAGTGTCATCATCCTTTCTATTTCCCCAATTCGCGTGGCAATCACCGGCACTTCCACCATGAAAGATTGAATCAAGACTAAGGGGAAGCTCTCCCCCTTAAAATAGGAGGGTATCAGCACTAACTGTGAGACAGCCAGGAAATCGTCCACATTTTTCCGGAAACCTAAAAGGTGCACATAATCTGGCAACGAATCCCGCCTTAGAATGTTATAGACAACACCTTCGCCTATCAATAGCAAATGAAGGTCTTTGTTGGTACGTTTGCGGGCGGTGCTCACTGCCAGGGCGGCTTCCTTCCACCCTTTTTCTGGTAATGCCCGGCTTACTAGACACATCGTGAAAGAATCTTTATTGATGCGATAGGGGCTTAAATCTATTTCTTTTATATTCGGTACAGGCATCCCATTATCAATATGGCTGAATTTATCTTCAGAATAAAATCCGTGCTGCTTGAAGGGTTCCAGGTTTTTTTCCGTTAGATAAACCCAATTATCTACCGCAGCGAGGATGTTTTTCGTGTTTGCGAGGAAATCTTCACCCATCATCTCGTACATGCCGTGCATAGTGGCGATGTGCTTGATTTTCAGTGAAGGATAAGATAGTTTCCAAACCCCGAAAAGGTTTTCCATGGAAGCGTGGTGTGTATGCACAACTTCGATGCCCATTTCCTTTAGCACCAAAGGCACGTTGAGGTTAGGGGAATGGTTGAACACCGCAATCTGTGGGTGCAACATCCCCCGCACACCTGGGTCAGTAGGTTCCTGGTTGCCATTGTAAATCGTCACTGCAGTGCCATTTTCAGCTAAGGCGTTCGCCAGGCGGATCGGAAAGATCTCCCCGCCCCCATAAGAAAAGGCGTACGTTGCAATCATGACATTGGGCAGCCGCTCCTGTTTGCAAGCCAATACGCGGTCAAGGTCGAATAACTCCTGAAACTTATCCACGCTGCTATTAGGCATATTTTCCAAATAGTATTGCCTCAGGCGCAGCTCAAGCCTTCGAAGCAGTTCATCAGGTACCTTATAGAGCCTGGCTACCGTTTGTGCCACGACTTTATGCTCGCGGTAGTAGTATTCCTGGATTTGGGCAATCTTGGATGTGCCTGTTTCGTGAATACGAAAATAACTCGTCGTATCTCGGCAAAAAGCCAACCTTCCACCACGTAAGAGGTGCAGATAGAAAACCCAATCACCACAAACCTTCATCGCTGGCCATTCAGGGTCCTCAAAAAGGGGCACGCGGCTTTCCGGCCGGCGAAAAAGAACACTGCTTACGTTAGGGATGGTGTTGAGCAAGCCCAGAGCTCGATTGACTTCATTATGGGCGGTTTCGATGTAAGAAGCTTGCCAGTGCTGCGGGTCAATCTGCGCAACATACGTATCGAAGGCAAAGGGGTGCCGCTTGCCCGCATCATCCACGAACACCGTATTGGCGTAGCTAAGCAAAATCGATTCATCAGTAAAAAAGAGCACCAATTTTTCCAGGAAATCTGGTTCACAAAAGTCATCGCTCTCAGCAATCCACACCAGATCACCCGTCGCTAAGGCAATACCCTTTTTCCACTGAGCAAAGGGACTGCCTGTGTTAGCTGCATTGAAATCGCAGCGTGTGATTTGCGGATATTTTTCCTGGTAAGCTTTGAGGATTGCTGGGCTGCCATCGATGGAACAGTCATCCAGCAGGATCACTTCGATATTCTGATAGGTTTGCCCATAAATCGAATCTAAGCGTTGCCGGAGATAAGCTTCGTGGTTGTAATTGGGGACAATTACCGATACTTTTGGAGCGAACTGCTGGCGGTCAAGCGTTAACACATTGAGAGGATCCAGCAGGTTGAAAGTGTTTTGGTTGCCCTGCGTCATTTTCTTCGTTCCGAATATCTTTGCTTGGAGGCGCTTAAAGATTTCAGATAAGCCGTAATATTGGAGGACCTTCCATCCATTCCTAATCTTGCGTTGGAGTCGTTTGGATTGAGTCAATTCTGCAGCTGCTCTGGAAGGAGAACTTGGTTGGGTTTCTGCTCTCGTGCCTGACCGGAGATAATCCAGCAGAGGGTTCACATTGGCTGAAAGCAGCTCTGGTTTGGATTGTAAATAATGTTGGATTTCAAAATTTTCTGACGGATTTCGCCCTTCTTTCCAACCATATTTTACAAAATGCGTCAGTGGGTCGATATCTCCACGGCGGACATCTGGGTTATGAAGAAGGTAATATTTCTCATCAAACAAACCGCTATGCTTGATTGCAAAATAATCTCTTAGGTTGGTTAACATTACTTTCTCCTCACCAGGCGCGAGAGGCGGCGCAATGGGCGGGTTATTTTCCAGCTGGTGCTGGAAGTATAATCCACAATCTCAAGTTGTAAGCTCTCATTTTCAACCGAAAGCTTTTGTATCTGCTCATCTCTGAGATTTATATCGGCAGAAAGCTTTTGTATCGCCTCATCTTTGAGATTGATATTCTTTAAGCTTTCAGTCAACTTTTGGTGTAAGGCTTTATTTTCAACAGAAAGGTTTTGTATCTGCTCATCCTTAAGATTTAGCATCCCGAGGTTTACTAAATTGTGATATTCCTCTAGTTGGCTAGCAAGTGCAGTGATCGCTAAATTGATATTTGGCTCAACTTGAGCTTGTTGCACGCCAAGAGTGATAATTTGATCGTAGACTTCCTGCCATTCATTGGCATGATCCTGAATCAGCCAGTTTTGCTGCACTCGTTGCTGTGCCTTCTGAGCAAACTGCAAACGCAGCTCTGGGCTCTCGATCAGCAGCTCCAACTTGCGTTCCCACTCCTCCGGAGTGGCAGCTAAAAAACCATTCTCGCCATCTTGCACCACCTCAGCGTAAGGTGGGAGCGCAGAAAACACCCCAGGCAAGCCTAATGCGGTATATTCGAAGTATTTAATGGAACTTTTACAACAATTAAAAAGATTATTTTCTAAAGGTGCAATGGCAATGTCAGCTTCTAATTGTAGAGAATACGAAATAAATTTCTGAAAATCATAAGTTTGCAAAGGTATATAGGTTACGTTAGGGTGGTTAGAGAGGATTTCAGGGGGCTCTGCACCATAAAAACAAAATGATACGTCTGCTCGGTATTTTTGAGAAATTTGTGCGAGTGGTTCCGCAATTAATTCTAAATCAGGCTTGTGAGTTGGCGTTCCAACAAATAGAATGCGAACCGGAAATTGATTAGTGGTTAACTTTGACTCACGAAAATGCCACCATTCATTGTCTAGGTAATTGGGAAGCACATAGATATGAGGATTGTAAGGTAGCAGCGCTTCTCGAAGGATATGTGTTGTAACCGTAATTGCATCTACGTTAATCAGAGCATGCAAGAAAGCTGCTAATCCGTCGGCATAGTAACCTGAAATCCGATCAGGGTGATATTGGGGTAAAGCCAAAAGATGATCATCTAAATCCAAAACGACGGGCTTGCCCATGAAGTGAGCATGTTCTAATACTTGAAGATAGTCCGAAAAACTGCGTGAAAAATCTCGCTGAAACAGAATAAGAGGCGCTTCGTTGATGCTTTCCAATAATAGCTTGCCGTCACGAATTCCAGGAACGATGTCTATTCCTGCGTGCTTTAGCGGACTTACAATACGATATTGTTCCAATGCGGAAACATCTTGGCTATATGTAAAAAATGCGATGCGATCGATGGTCATTTTTATCTCATCGTTTTATAAGTGTACTTTGCAATAATCATATTACCCCTTATCCATCGCCAACTGTAATGATTCCCCCCACTCAGGCAGCCGCAAGCCGAAAACCCGCTCAAATTTCCCACAATCCAGCACGGATACCAGCGGACGCTCCGCCGGCGTGGGGAACTGGCTGCTCTTGGCGGGCAGTAGCTGCTGCACCTTGTGCTCACTCTTCTTGGGGTCCAGCTCCAGGATGGCTTGCGCCCATTCATACCGGCTGCAAGCGCCGGAGCCAGCTAAGTGATAAAGCCCGGCTTTCTCGCTGATATAACCCGCCGGGTCGTCCCGCCCTTGGGCAAGGACCAAAGCGGTCGCTTCGGCAAGCATGCGCGCCCAAGTGGGGCTGCTAATCTGGTCATCAACCACGCGCAACACTTCTTGGTCCCGCGCCCATTGCAGGACTTTGGAAACAAAGCCACCTTGGCGCATCGAGTAAACCCAGCTGGTGCGCAGGATGAGATACGCGCCGCCAACAGATTGTATAGCCTGCTCGCCTTCCAGTTTGGTCTGACCATATATGTTGAGCGGATT